>JAEVZA010000440.1 GCA_023392475.1 Actinomycetes bacterium
GCCTACTACGGCGCCGCCACCGACGCCGCCGGCTGGAGCTCGGCGCCGGCCGGTGCCACCGCCGGCGCCGCGCCGGCACCCGCGCCCGGTCAGTGGGGTGGCGGCCCGCAGTGAGCGGCCTCTCCAGCACCCTGGGACTCGTCGGTGACCGTCCGGCCGAGGAGATCCTCCGGCGCCTGACGCTCGACGTGACGCGCCGCCTCGACGGCATGTTGCACGGCGACTTCCTCGGGCTGGTGCCCGGGCGCGGCTCCGAGCCGGGTGAGACCCGCGCCTACGAGCCGGGCGACGACGTGCGGCGCATCGACTGGAACGTCACCGCGCGCATGCAGAACCCGTACATCCGCGAGACCATCGCCGACCGCGAGCTCGAGGCGTGGATGCTGATCGATCGGTCGGCCCGCCTCGACTTCGGCACCGCCGACTGCGAGAAGCGCGACCTCGTGCTCGCCGCGGCGGCGGGCGTCGGGCTGCTCGCGGGCCGCGGCGGCAACCGCGTGGGCGCGCTCGTCGTGCGCGGCAGCGACATGACCACCGTCCCGCCGCGCCACGGCCGCTCCCACCTGCTCGGGATCCTCGACCGCGTGATGCGGTCGCCCCGCGAGGACGGCACCGGTGCGACCGACCTGACGGCCGGCCTCCGCCGCATCGGCGCGGTCGCGCCCCGCCGCGGGCTCGTCATCGTGATCTCCGACTTCCTCGGGGACCCCGAGACGTGGCGCACCGCGCTCGGCACCGTCGCGCTGCGCCACGCGGTGCTGTGCATCGAGGTCGTCGACCCCCGCGAGCTCGAGCTCCCTCCCGTCGGGATGCTCCAGTTCGTCGATCCGGCCACCGGGGCGACCCGGGAGGTCAACACCGACGACGCCCGCATGCGGGCGCGCTACGCGGAGGCGGCCGCCGAGCAGCGCGCCGCCATCGCGTCGGCGATCCGTGGCGCGGGCGCCGACCACCTGACCCTCCGGACCGACGGCGACTGGGTCCTCGACCTGGCCCGCCACGTGTCGCGCCGCCGCCGGCGCGCCGAGGCGATGGCCACGAGGGCACCGCAGTGAGCGCGGCCCGGACCCCCACGGCCCCCACCTCGGTGGCACGGGCCCTCACGGCCGCCACCCGCGCGGCACGGACACGGAGCGAACTCCCATGACGGACTGGTTCACGCAGCCGGAGCGGCTGTGGCTGCTGCTGGTGGTGGCGGCGCTGGCGGTGCTGTACGCCGCGCTGCAGTACACGAAGCCGCGGTACGCGGTGCGGTTCTCCAACCTCGAGCTGCTGGACAAGGTCGCGCCCAAGCGACCGGGGTGGCGCCGCCACGTGGTGGCAGGCCTGTTCCTCGCGGCCATGGCCGTGCTCGTCGCCTCCTTCGCCCAGCCGGTCGCCAAGGTGAAGGTGCCGTCGGAGCGGTCCACGATCGTGCTCGCGATCGACACCTCGCTGTCGATGGCGGCCACGGACGTGCGGCCCAACCGCATCGAGGCCGCGCAGACCGCGGCCAAGGAGTTCATCGCCAGCCTGCCGAAGCAGCTGAACGTCGGGCTCATCAGCTTCGCCGGCAGCGCGCAGCTGCTCGTCCCGCCCACCCAGGACCACCAGCAGCTGGACGCCGCGATCGACGGCCTGAAGCTGGACAAGTCGACGGCGATCGGCGACGCCACGAAGCTCGCCCTCCAGGTCATCCAGGACCAGTCCAAGGGCACGTCGGGCAAGAAGGTCGACGGCGCCGTGGTGCTGATGTCCGACGGCGAGACCACCGTCGGCCTGCCCACCGCGGACGCCATCCCGCTCGCCAAGAAGGCGGGCGTGGCCGTGTCGACGATCGCCTACGGCACGCAGAACGGCGAGATCACCGTGGACACCGACGGCGACGGCGTGGGCCAGCGCACGAAGGTGCCGGTGAACGTCGACGAGCTGCGGGGCCTCGCGGACGGCACGGGCGGCACGGCCTACACGGCCGAGTCGGCGCAGGACCTGAAGTCGGTCTACGCCAAGCTCGGCTCGACGATCGGCTACGACGAGAAGGACCAGGACGTGACCTACCGGTACGTCGGCCTCGGCCTCGTCGTGATGCTGCTCGCCGGGGCGCTCTCGCTGCGCTGGTTCAGCCGCCTGCCCTGATCGCCCGCTCGGCGCTCGTTCCCGATCGCCGCGCCGCGGCCCGGGCGGACGTGGGCGACCCGATCAGGACTCGAGCACCGCGGCGGCCCGCTCGGACACCACCTTCGACGAGCCGCCCGGCTCCATCGTGACGCCGTAGAGCACGTCGGCGGCCTCCATCGTGCGCTTCTGGTGGCTCACGATCAGCAGCTGCGCGGAGGCGCGGAACTCGGCGACGAGGTCCAGGAAGCGGTGCAGGTTCAGGTCGTCCAGCGCGGCCTCGACCTCGTCCATCACGTAGAAGGGCGAGGGCCGGGAGCGGAACACGGCGAACAGGTAGGCGAGCGCCGTGAGCGACCGCTCGCCGCCCGACAGCAGCGACAGCTTCCGCACGTTCTTGCCCGACGGCCGCGCCTCGAGCTCGATGCCGGTCGCCAGCAGGTCATCGGGGTCGGTCAGCTTCAGCCGACCCTGGCCGCCCGGGAACAGCGTCTCGAACAGCAGGGTGAAGTTCTGGCTCACGTCCGCGTAGGCGGCGGAGAAGACGTTGACGATCTCCTCGTCCACGGCCCGGATGACCTTGGCGAGCTCCCGCCGCGTCTGGCGGATGTCCTCGAGCTGGCTCTCGAGGAAGCGGTGGCGCTCGGACAGCTCCTCGAACTCCTGGAGGGCGAGCGGGTTGATCGGGCCCATGAGCCGCAGCTCCCGCTCCAGCTCCCGGACCCGGGCCGCCGGCGTGACGCCCTCGGGCAGCAGCGGGCACTCGGCGTCGATCGCCCGCTGCGGCTCGCAGTCGAGGTCGTGACGGAGCGACTCCGTCGCGGCGTCGAGGCGCATGCGGGCCTCGGCATCCGCGATCTCGGCCTTCTGGACGCGGGCGCGGACCTCCTCGAGCGACGCCTCGGCCGCGGTGCGCTCGGTGCGCAGGCCGTCGAGCCGGGTGGTGACCTGCCGGGCCGCCTCGGACTGGCGGCGGCGCTCCTCGCGCAGCTCGGCGAGCGTCGACTCGATGACCTCGAGGCGGGTGGTCACGAAGGCCTGGAGCCGCTCCGTGGCCACCGCCCGGGCCTCGAGCTCGACGCGGCGGTCCGCGGCGGCGGCGTGCTCGGCCTGGTTGCGCGACAGGCGCTCGGCCACCTGCTCGCGGCGGGCGCCGACGTATCGGCGGCGCTCCTCGAGCGCGGCGACCCGGACCTCGAGGTCGGTGCGCCGGGCGCCGACGGCGGAGGTGCGCACGTCGAGCTCCTCACGCGCCTCGTTCATGCGGCGGGCCCGCTCCCCCAGCTCGGCCTCGGCGGCCTCGAGCCCGGGCAGGGATCCCGCCAGCTCGGTGACCCGCTGCTCCTCGCGTGCGAGCCGCTCGACGAGCTCGCCGAGGTGGGCGCCGAGCGCCTCGAGCTCGGTCGACGCCTCCTCGGCGTCCCGGTCGAGGCGGACGATGCGGTCGGCGAGCGCGCCCCGGTCGGACGCGGCGCGGTCGCGCCGGCGGCCGAGCTGCTGCTCAACGTCGCGCGCGGCGGCGACCTC
>JAEVZA010000057.1 GCA_023392475.1 Actinomycetes bacterium
GTCCAGGTCAACGAATGTTCTTTCACGTGACCGAGCCTCATGCGTCTCCTCACTTTGACCGGCGAGAATGCCTTTGGCGAGAACTCAGGCCAAGGTCACCGATGGCAGCCGCAGTGTGGGTGCCCGCGCCCGCGCATTGCCTTACAGCGGTTCCCTCCACGAAGGCAGCATGTAGGCAAAGCCGATGTTCGGGACAGATGGGCCACTTGACCAACGCGATCAGCGGGAAGCTGCGGGAACTCACGGTGACTCGCCACTTGGTCCTCGCTGTCGTCGCGATCCAGTGCACCGAGATCATTGGTGGCGCTCTGGCGCCCCTGAACCTGGTCCGCTCCTTTCCGTGTGGGTCGACGGCAGACTGCAGGGCAGGGCAGGCCAGGATCGGCAAGCGGGCGATCTGACAAACAAAGGGATCAATCGGATTGAGTACCGAGGACTACCAGAGGCTGTTCGCCGCACTCCGTAAGCGGCCGCTCATGTACCTCCCACGGGCAGACTTCCCCAGCATCGTTGCGTTTGTCGAGGGATGCAATCACGGGAACGCGGGCAGGCTGCTCACCGGCTTCCAGGAATGGCTGGTGACCCGCGTCGGGTGCGGGAACCAGCTGGTTTGGAGGAGCCTGGCCCTGCGCCTGACAGAGCCAGCAGGTCCAAAGTGAACCACTCCGACTTTCGTGGAGGCCCTGAAGCCAGCATCATCTGCTGGCGGAAGGGAGAATCACGTCACGATGCCAGCCCCGAGGAAGTACCCCCAAGAGCTCCGTGAGCGCGCGGTCCGGATGGTGTTCGAGGTCCGCCGGCAGACCGGCGGCGCCCCCGGCGCGATCGCCCGCGTGGCTGACCAGCTCGGTGTTCACCGCGAGGCGCTGCGCGGGTGGGTGCGCCAGGCCGAGATCGACGAGGGACAGCGGCCCGGCACCTCGACCACCGACGCCCAGCGGATCGCCGAGCTGGAGCGCGAGGTACGCGAGTTGCGCCGCGCCAACGAGATCCTCAAGGCCGCGGCCGCTTTTTTCGCGGCGGAACTCGACCCACGGCCGCCCAGGTAGTCGCCTTCATCGACGCCCACCGCGACGCCTTCGGCGTCGAGCCGATCTGCCAGGTCCTCCAGGTGGCCACGTCGACGTACTACGCGGCCAAGGTGCGCCCGCCGTCCGCACGAGCGGTGCGCGATGCCCAGCTCATGGCCGAGATCACCACGGTGTGGAACGACAACTTCGAGGTGTATGGCGTGCGCAAGATGTGGAAGGAACTCAACCGGCGCGGCACCCGCGTGGCCCGGTGCACGGTAGCCCGGCTGATGAAGCGCCTGGGGCTTGCCGGCGCGGTCCGCGGCGACCACAAGACGCGGACCACGATCCCCGAAGCTGTCACCGAACGGCCCGCCGACCTGGTCAGACGCGACTTCACCGCCCCGGCCCCGAACCGGCTGTGGGTCGCCGACCTGACCTACATCCCCACCGCCTCAGGGTTCGTGTACGCGGCGCTGGTGATCGACGCGTTCTCGCGCATGATCGTGGGGTGGCGGCTGGCCGATCATCTGCGTACCGACCTGGCACTGGACGCGCTGGAGATGGCCATCTGGCGCCGCGGTGACGGCCGGCGGCTGGAGGGTCTGGTGCATCACTCCGACCGCGGCTGCCAATATCTGTCGATTCGCTACACCGAGCGCCTCGCGGGCGCCGGGGCGGTCTGCTCGGTCGGCTCACGCGGGGACAGCTACGACAATGCCCTGGCCGAAAGCACCATCGGGCTGTACAAAACCGAGCTGATCCACCGGCGTGGTCCCTGGAACGGCCTGGACGACCTCGAGATCGCCAGCATGGAGTACATCGACTGGTACAACAACCGCCGACTCCACAGCGCCTGCAACGACCTCCCACCAGCCGAATTCGAGACCCACTACCGAACACAGATCGACCCGGCTATCCTCACCCCAGCCAGCTAACCCGGCCTCCACGAAACTCGGCGCGGTTCACCTCGCGCGGGTTGGATGAACCCGGCATCTGGCTGGCAGGCCAGGATCCCAGCGGCCTGCTGCAGCTGCGCTTCCTGCTCAACAGCCTCGACCACGACACCCTCCGCCTGGACGTGGACCTGGATGAAATGGTTGGCAAGACCCCTGCCGAGGTCCTGCCGGCGATGCGTCTGCTCGCCGGCTTTGTGCCGGGAACCACGGTCATGCTGGCCGTGCGCGGCGGCCGGCCCTACCCACCTCAATGGCAGACGGAGGAGTCTGCGCTGGCGCTGCACGCCCGCAAGCAGGTCCGCATCCTGGAAGCGCTGCAGGTGATCCAGGCCCACAGCTACCAGCGCATCGTGATCCCCGAGCCCAGCCGAACCTCCAGCCAAGAAATCGCGCAGATCGTACGGCTCGCCCGCCTGCTACAAGGCCCCCAGCTCGAGGCGACCTGGACCTACGCGGACTTCCCAATCCCCTCGGACACCGGCCTTCCGCCCGCCGATGGCGAGTTCCCCGTCGGGGTCATGGAGGAACTGCACGCGTATCTGGGCGGCCGCCAAATCCCCCTCGGTATGTACCGGTGCGTCACCTATCTCGCCGCGCGGATCGCCGACCCCTCGGAAGCTGCCGCAGCACAGGCAGGTGACAGC
>JAEVZA010000098.1 GCA_023392475.1 Actinomycetes bacterium
GCGTGGGGCCGCAGGTCCGGATCCGTCCGCGGCGCGCCTCGTGCCGACCGACCGCGCCCGCCGGACCGCGGAGCTCGCCCGGCTGGGAGCCCGCACGGGCAGCGGCTACGTGGCGATGCGCGCCCGCGGCGCCCTCGCCGACGAGGAGCGCCGCGCCGAGCTGGAGGCCGAGTTCCAGGTGCGCAGCGCCGAGCAGGCGGCCGAGCTGCTCGGCGGCATGAAGGGCGCGCTCATGAAGCTCGGCCAGATGGCCAGCTACCTGGACCAGGGCCTGCCCGAACCCGTCCGCGAGGTCCTCGCGCAGCTGCAGGACGGCGCGCCGCCGATGGCTCCCGAGCTGGTCGAGGAGGTCGTGCGGGCCGAGCTGGGTGAGCGGCCCGGCGTCGTGTTCGCCGACTGGGACCCCGTGCCGCTCGCCGCGGCGTCGATCGGGCAGGTGCACCGGGCGACGACGCGGTCGGGGCTCGAGGTCGCGGTGAAGGTGCAGTACCCCGGGGTCGACCGGGCCGTCGCGTCCGACCTCGAGAACACCGACCTCCTGTTCTCGGTGATGTCGATGCTCTTCCCGGGCATGGATCCGAAGCCGATCGTCAACGAGCTGCGGGAGCGGCTCGTGGAGGAGCTCGACTACCGCATCGAGGCCGATCACCAGCGCCTCTTCGTCGAGCACTACGCCGGGCACCCGTTCATCCACGTCCCCGACGTCGTCGATGAGCTGTCCACCGCCCGCGTGCTCACGACCGAGCTCGCCGAGGGCGCACCCTTCTCGGAGGTGGTCGGCTGGCCCGACGAGGAGCGGCAGCTCACCGCCGAGTGCCTGTACCGGTTCGCGTTCGGTGGCATCTACCAGCTCCGCGCCTTCAACGGCGATCCCCACCCGGGCAACTACCTCTTCCGCCCGGGCGGACACGTGACGTTCCTCGACTTCGGCCTGTGCAAGCGGTTCACCGACGACGAGGTCGCGGTCTTCGAGGACATGATCCGCGCGATGGTCCTCGAGCGCGACCTCGCCCGCTTCCGGCGGATCGTCGAGGAGGTCGGGATCCTGCCCGCCGGCTTCGCGGTGTCGGACGACGACCTGGCCGACTACTTCGGGCACTTCTACGAGTTCGTGATGGAGGACCGCGTCGAGGAGATCACGCCGGAGTGGTCGTCGCAGTCGGTGCGCCAGTTCTTCGACCTGTCCGGCCCGCACGCCGACATCATGAAGGCCGCGAACCTGCCGGCCTCGATGGTCATCGTGCAGCGCATCAACCTCGGGCTCTTCGCCCTCTTCGGGGAGCTGCACGCCCGCGCCAACTGGCGGCGGATCGCCGAGGAGATCTGGCCGTTCGCCGACGGCGGGCCGTCCACGCCGATGGGCGAGGCGGTCGCGGCGTGGGAGCGCGACCTCGAGCGGGCGCGCGCCTGACCGCTACTCGACGAGGCGGATCGGGTTGCCGAGCACCGCGGCCGACCACGTCGTCGTGTCGCTCACGCCGCTGGGGAAGGCCGCACGGACCTTGATCCAGCACCCGGTGTTCGATGACGTCGTGCACGTGTAGTTCGTCGGGATCGGGATGTCGATCGTGACGACGCGCCCGTTGTACCCGGTGCCGGAGGACACGTTCGTGATCGTGCACGTCGACGGGGTCGTGGACATGGAGCCGCCGTCGTCCTTCGAGAACGCGCAACCCGAGAACGTCGAGGCGTACTCGGACGGCGGCAGGATCTGCAGGGTGCCCGCCGCCGATGCGTCACCCATGTCGAACAGCGTCACGCGGAGGGTGCGCCCGGCGTCGTAGGGGAGGATCCGAGCCAGGTAGAAGGTCGTGTCCGCGGCATCGGCGTTGGCGTAGATCGGCAGGCGCCCGAGGGCGTTGATCGTGACGTTCGAGCCGTTGACCGCGGCGAGCCCCGACGTGCCGAACCCCGTGAAGATCGACATGCGGTTGTGGCCGCCGTCGTTGACCGACGAGCTGTACGCGGTCGGGTTGGCGGCGGTCGCGTTCGTGCGCACCTGGAGGATGTAGTCGCCGGCCACCACGCTCGACGACGGGATCGAGCAGACCGTGACGTTCTGGCGGAACAGCGAGGCGAACTGCGCGTTGTACTTCGTCCCCGACTTGTTGAGCATGTCGTAGATGGTCGGGGTGGTGCCGACGCCGGGGTCCCACGAGGGCATCGTCACGGTGCACCCGGACACGACCGGGTTGTCGGTGTTGCTCCAGGGCGTGTTGTCGGGCGCGCGGACGATGAAGGTCGTCTTGTTGGTGCGGCCACCGATGTCCTGGTCGCCCGTGCACCACGACGTGTTGCCGGGCGCGTAGCGCGACGCGCCGTCCGGATACGGGTTGCCGGCGAGCGCCTGGAGCGCGTTCGCCTGGGCCTGCGTCGGCATGTTGGAGCCGCACGTGTCGCCGACGTACGTGAAGGCGGGGTCGTACACCTGCACGTTCAGCGGTTGGCCGGACACCACCGAGCTGACCTTGAGCGAGAAGAAGTAGCCGTCGTAGGAGTAGTCGTCGTTCGAGATGCCGGCGTTCGCCGTCCCGGTGCAGCTCGCCACCGAGGTGTCGCAGATCTTCGCCTGGTAGCGGTCGCCGGACACCTTGGTGGAGTTGGGCGCGGCGATGTTGATCCAGAACTGCGGCGAGTTCTGACCGCGCGCGGGGTCGTTGCCGAGCTTGTTCTCCGGCGAGCCCATCGGTACCGGCGCGATGTACTCGGCGACGGCCTGCCGGGTCATGCGCACCTTGTTGATCCCGATGAGCCCGAGGAAGTAGCTCGGCACGTCGGTCGTGATCTTCACGCGCAGCCGGTTCGGGTTCGGCTCCTGGGTGACGGCGATCGCGGTGTTCAGCGATCCGCCCTCGCCGTAGCCGTTGAGCGCGGCCTCCTTCTTCGCCGTGGTGGTCGCGGTGCCGAGGTCGGCCGGCAGGAACGACACGCCGGCGTGCGCCGCCGCGTCGGCGGCGCGCTGGATGCGCTGGGCCCGCAGGTACCAGTTGGAGACGTCCACCGCGAACCCGGCGAAGAGCACCATGGTCAGCAGCGTGAGCGCCATCCAGACCATCGCGATGCCGCGCTCCTGTCGGGTCTTGCGTCGCCAGGGCGTGCGGTTCGGCAGGAGCCGGCGGAGCCGGCCCGGGTGCCGGGCGGCGAGGTCCGCGGCCTGCGCACCTCCGGTGGGGGTCATGAGCACTGGTCCGTGGGGAGGGGCTCCATCCGCATCACGGTCTTCCCACCGACGTACTTGTCCTTGCCGATCAGGCCGGTCAGGTAGTGGTGCTTGACGAGCACGTACACGCCGATGTTGTCGACGGTCGTCCCGCAGGCGTCCGGGGCCGCCCAGTCGCCCGACGTCCACGTCATCTTCTTCGGGTTGCCGGACCACGAGTAGCGGAAGCAGTCGGTGGTGCAGCCGCCGGTCATCGTGTCGTTGTTCCCGGGCCAGCCACCCACGGGTGCACCGTCGGTGGCGTTCGGGTCGACCCGGTACAGCACCATGCCGATCGGGTCCGCGCTGGTCAGGTTCTTCAGGTCGGCCGAGACGGCGGCCGCGACCTGGTCGGCCGCCGCGCGGCGCGTCGTGCTCGTGGTCTTCGCCGGTGCGTACGCCGTCGCGGCGAGCCGGGCGCCGCTGCGACTCGCACCCGTGGCGGTCGCCCCGGTCGCGTAGACCAGGCCGAACTCGATGATCCCCAGGAGGAAGACCATCAGGACGGGCAGGATGATCGCCGCTTCGATCAGCGCGGCGCCGGAGTCGTCCCGACGGCGAGCGCGGAACAGGCGACCCCTCGGGTTCGACCCGCGGGAGCGCCTGCCCCGGCCCTTGCGGGCTGGGTGGTGCAACATCACCCTCACGGTGTCGGACAACATGGTCGGCGACTTGAGCCCTGCGGCCCGTCGACCGATGGGTCGAAGCACCCACGTGGATCCGGCCGCGCCGGGCCGGACGGACCACCGGGAGGACCGCACCGCATGACCCTCGACGCCGAGCTCCGACCCATCGTCGACCTGGTCAACGCGATCGGCGGCCCACCGCCCATGGAGGCGGGCCCGGCCGCCGTGCGGGAGTCGTTCGCGCTGCTGTGCGCGGGGTTCGGGCCGGGGAGCGCCGACGTCGACGCCACCGACGTCGCGCTGCCGGGGCGCTCCGGCGGCATCCCGGCCCGCGTCTACCGCCCGACCGCGGCGCCGCTCGGGGGCGAGCCGGCGCCGTGCCTCGTCTTCCTGCACGGCGGCGGCATGGTGATCGGCTCGATCGAGACCCACGACGCGCTGTGCCGGGACCTCGCGGCCGGCGCCGGCGTGGTGGTGGTGTCGGTGGGCTACCGGCTCGCGCCCGAGCACCCGTACCCGGCTCCGGTGGACGATGCCGAGGACGCGGTCGCCGCGGTCGTGGACACCGCGGACACGCTCGGCGTCGACGCGTCCCGGCTGGCGGTCGGGGGCGACTCCGCGGGCGGCAACCTCGCCACCGTCGTCGCGGCCCGCTGGGAGGCGCGGCGAGCCGAGGCACCGTCGCTCCCGCCGCTCCGCCTCCAGCTCCTGCTGTACCCCGTGTGCGACTTCGTCGCGGATCCGGCCGCGCACCCGTCCCGCGTCGAGAACGGCGAGGGGTTCGTCCTCACGGCCGAGCTCATGGACTTCTTCACGCACCACTACCTGGACGGCACGGGTGCGGACCGGACGTCGTCCGACGTCAGCCCGCTCCGCGCCACGTCCCTGGCTGGGCTGCCGCCGGCCCTGGTGGTCACGGCCGAGCTCGACCCGCTCCGCGACGAGGGCGAGGCGTACGCGGCGCGGCTCGCCGCCGACGGCGTGGACGTCACGGCCGAGCGGTACGACGGCGCGATCCACAGCTTCCTGCAGATGTCGTCGGTGGCGTCGATCGGCGGTCGCGGCCTCGACGCGTGCACCGCGGCCCTCCGCGGCGCGTTGGACCGACCGGCCTGAGGGACCCGGCGGCACCGTGCGCCGGTGTCGTCGGAGCCCGTCGCACCCCGGGTCGCCGGGGGTGGTCGGTGTAGCGTCGGGGGATGGCCATCACGACCGACCCAGGGGTGGGCGTCCCGGACCCCGCCCCCGGCCGCGACCCGTCGATCGAGACCTTCGATCCGCGCACGGGCGCGCTCCTCGCCGTCGTCCCGGACCAGTCGGCGACCGAGGTCCGCGCCGCGGTGGCCCGGGCCCGCACCGCGTTCGGTTCGTGGTCCACGCTGACGTTCCGCGAGCGGACCGGTTACCTGATGACCGTCCGCGACCGGCTGCTCGACCGTGCCGAGGAGCTCGTCGAGATCATCTGCGCGGAGACGGGCAAGCAGCGCGCCGAGGCGGTCACCACCGAGCTCATGGCCGTGTGCGAGACCATGGACTGGTACGCCAGGCACGGGGAGCGCTCGCTCCGGCCCCGCCAGGTGGCGCCCGGCACGATGGCGCACAAGACGGCGTGGAAGCGCTACGAGCCGCTCGGCGTCATCGGCGTGATCAGCCCGTGGAACTACCCGTTCACGTTGTCGATGACGCCCCTGGTGACGGCGCTGTTCGCCGGCAACGCAGCGGTGCTGAAGCCGTCGGAGGTCACGCCCACGGTCGGCCTCGCGATCGGCGAGCTCTTCGACGACGACACCTGGGGCGACCTCGTGCAGGTGGTCACGGGCGGCGGCGCCACCGGTGAGGCCGTGGTCCGCGGCGGCGTGGACAAGGTCGTGTTCACCGGATCGGTCCGCACGGGCAAGCGGGTGATGGCCGCGGCGGCCGACACGCTCACCCCGGTCCTGCTCGAGCTCGGGGGCAAGGACCCGATGATCGTGTGCGAGGACGCCGACGTCGTCCGCGCCGCGAAGGGCGCGGTCTGGGGCTCCATGCAGAACGCCGGCCAGACCTGCATGTCGGTCGAGCGCGTGTACGTCGCCGACGCGGTCTACGACGAGTTCGTCGCGCGCGTGCTGACCGAGGTCGCGGCGATCCGCCAGGACGACAGCGGCGCCGGCGACATCGGCTCGATGACGTTCGGCCCGCAGGTGGAGATCGTCGAGCGCCACGTGGCCGACGCCGAGGCGAAGGGGGCCACGGTCCTGCTCGGCGGCCAGCGCTCCGAGCGGCCGGGCCTCTGGTTCCCGCCGACGGTCCTGGTCGACGTCGACCACGGCATGGACGTGATGCGGGAGGAGACCTTCGGGCCCGTGCTGCCGATCATGCGGGTCGCCGACGGCGAGGAGGGCCTCCGCCTGGCCAACGACTCGCCGTACGGGCTCAACAGCTCCGTCTGGACCGAGGACCGCGACCGCGGCGTGTCGATCGCGAACCGCCTCGAGTCGGGCAACGTCTGCATCAACGACTGCATCGTCTCCTACGCCGTGACGGGGCTCCCGTTCGGGGGCGTCAAGGAGTCGGGCATCGGCCGCGTGCACGGCGCCGAGGGGCTCCGCGAGTTCTGCCAGGTGAAGTCGATCCTCGGCCAGAAGGTCCGCACGCCGCGCGAGGTGTGGTGGTTCCCGGTCCCGAAGGGCCTGGACGCCCTCGGCATCCGGACGCTGCGGCTGCGCTTCGGCTCGAACCTGCGGACGAAGCTCGGCCGGTCGCGCGCCCGCTGATCAGAGGTCGAGCCCGAGCAGCGTCGCCAGCACGAGGCGCGTGACCGCGTCGGACGGCGGCGCCTCGCCCCCGCTCAGCGGCTCCACGGTGCAGAAGACGTCGGTCACGCCGGTGGCCCGGCCCTGCAGGCTGAGCAGCACGGAGCTCGTCGGCGCCTCGACGAACTCGACGATGACCTCGACGAGCCCGGCCGACGGGTCGAGGTAGCCGATCTCGCCCAGTTGGTGGGCGGTCTCCATCACGAGCAGGAGGGTCTCGTCCCGGGGCGCCGCCACCGCGATCGTGTCGCCGTCGACCAGGTGGGCCTCGACCGGCGGCCGGCGGGGGACCGGGGGC
>JAEVZA010000377.1 GCA_023392475.1 Actinomycetes bacterium
CCGCACAACAGAACGGGTTGGTGGGTTGTGGGTTGGTGGGTTGGGGCGGGGTATCAGGTGCAGCGGTTGCGGATGGTGCCGATGCCGTCGATCCACGACTCGAGCACCTGACCGGGTGCGAGTGCCCGGGGCGGCTGCCGCGTGAAGCCCACGCCGGCGGGCGTGCCGGTGAAGATCACGTCGCCGGGCAGCAGCGGGAGGACGGCGGAGAGCTCGGCCACGAGCCGGGGCACGGAGAACACGAGGTCGCCCGTGCGGCCCTCCTGCACGACCTCGCCGTCGACCGAGCAGCCGAGGGCGAGGTCGTCCCGGTCGTCGAGCTCGTCGGGCGTGACGAGCCACGGCCCGATCGGCCCGTAGCCCGGTCGGGACTTGCCGAGCGAGAACTGGGCGCCGGCGGCGAACTGGAGCTCGCGGTCCGACACGTCCTGCCCGACGGCCAGCCCGGCGACGTGGTCCCACCCGTCGGCCTCGTCGACCGACTCGGCGCGGCGGCCGATCGCCACCACGAGCTCGACCTCCCAGTCGTTGCTGCTCCCGACGAGGGGGACGTCGTCGAACGGGCCGGCCAGGCAGGTCGGGAACTTGGTGAACGTGGCGGGCACGTCGGGGACGGCCATGCCCGACTCCTCGGCGTGGCTGCGGTAGTTCAGTCCGATCCCGAAGACCTGGCGCGGCGCAGGCACCGGGCAGCGGAGGTCGGCCTCGACCAGCGGTCCCGTGGGATCGGTCACGCCCGCCGCCCAGTCGCGCACGGCGCCCCGGTCGTCGAGCAGCGACATCGGGTCGGGACCGAACCGGCCGTCGGAGGCGGTGGCGACGTCGGCGACGCCGTCGTCGAGCACGAGGGCGGCGCGCCCGGCCACGTTGGCGAGCTTCATCGGGGCCTCCGGAGGGTCACATCGGCGACCCTACCCACCGCCGGTCAGCCGCGACGGGCCCTCCCTCGGTCATGCTGGTGGCATGTCGGAACCCGAGCTGACCGTGCGCCACCGGCCGGTGCAGGCCCGTGGCCGGGAGCGGTTCGAGCTGATCCTGCGCACCGGGCGGACCCAGCTCGCGGCGGTGGGCGTCGACGGGTTCACCTTCGAGGGGGTGGCCGCGGCGGCCCGGATCCCGATCGGGTCGGTGTACCAGTTCTTCCCGAACAAGCACGCCCTGATCTGCGAGCTGTCGGCGCGTGACACCGAGGCGCTGGCCGAGGAGCTCGCGAGGGCGGCGGAGCAGTTCCCGAGCGACGACTGGCAGGGCGACGTCGACCGGTTGATCGACCAGCTGGCCGACCTCTGGCGCAGCGAGCCGGGACGCCGCCACGTGTGGCTCGCCATGCAGTCGACCTCGCTGACCCGGTCGCTCGCCGCCGAGCAGACCGCCCGCATCACCGACCACGTGATCCCCCTCGTGGCGTGGCTGCTCCCACCGTCGTCGGGCCGGCGCGCCAGGACCGTGGCCGAGGTGGTCGTGCAGATGTGCTATTCGCTGCTCCACTTCTCGGTGCACGACGACCGGCCGCACCCGTCCACGGTGCGCGAGCTCAAGAGAGCACTGCGGTCGTACCTGCGGGCCGTCGCGCTGGACGCGTCGTGCTGAGCGCGGTCGGCGCCACGAGGCGGGACACCGCCTCCCGGACGCACGACGGCGGGATCACGAGGTCGACCGAGCCGACCGCCCGCGCCCGCTCGACGCCGTGGACCTCGTCGAAGCGGTCGGCCACGGCCCGCACCGCCTCGTCCCGGTCGACGCCGGTGCGCTCGACCTCGTCGGCCACCTCGCGCCGCAGCACGACCTCGGCCGCCGACGAGCCCCCGATCACCGACACCCGGGTGCCCTCGACCGCGACGATCCTCAGCTCCGGGTTGAGCCGCCGGTTGAGCACGACGTACGCGCCGCCGTGGAAGCGGCCGATCACGACGACGACGAGCGGGCCGCGGAAGTTGACCACCGCGCGCGCCAGCTCGGCGCCGTGCTCGAGCTGGAGGTCGGCGAGCGACCGGCGGCTGCCGTCGAAGCCGGCCAGGTTGGCGAGCAGCACCGCCGGGCGCCGGCCGCTCGCCCGGTTCAGCGCGCGGGCGACCTTGCGGGCGCCCAACGGGTAGAGCGTGCCGGCCGCCTCCCAGTCGTCGCCGGTGCCACGCGGCGCCGACTCGATGCCGATGAGCGACACCGGCCAGCCGTCGACGCGCGTGTCCCACACGACGGTGCCCGACGCGCCGTCCATCCCGGCCCAGCGCTCGAGGCGGGGCGCGTCGCGGTCCGCCAGCGCCCGCATCACCGGTCGCACGTCGAACGGCCGTGTGCGGGTGGGGTGCGACTCGGGGGAGAGGACCTCGCCGACGGTGCGCCAGCCGTGCTCGACCGGGCCGTCGTAGCGGTCGTGGCCGATGTCGCGGTCGGCCCGATCGGTCGTCGCGGCGCGGACCGGCGGGTGGTGCGGACCCGACGCGCAGAGGGCGTGGTGGTCCAGCACGAGGCGCACCGCGGCGGGCAGGTCGGGCACCACGTGGTGCGCCTGGCCGTTGCCGCCCATCACGCCGACGCCGCCGAGGTCGTGGTCGGAGGTCTCGGACACGCCGCCCGCCCGGGCGAGCGACCGGTTGCCCGTCAGGACCATCGAGGTCCCGTCGACCATCACGAGGGTGCCGGCGCAGTGCATGAGCATCGTGGCCTCGGCGTTCCAGTAGCTCTGCGCGCCGACGTTGACGCCGGCGACCACGACCACCACCTCGCCGCCGCGCTGGGTGAACTCCACGAGGCGGCGCACGACGGCCGCGCACCAGTCCATGTTCTCGGTGCCCGACTCCATCGAGATCCGCGCGCCGGACGAGACCGTCACCCACTCGAGGGGCACGTGCTCGGCCTCGGCGAGGTCGATGGCGGCGAGGATCCGCCGGCACTCGGGTTCGGCCACCGCGCCGAGGCTGCGGGTGGCGTCGCCGCAGAGCCACACCCGTCGCACCTCGGCGGCGTGCGCCCCGAGGCGGTGCGACATGATGCCCGCCTCGATGCCCGCCTCCGCGCCGGCCTCGGGACCGAGGTCGAGGGGCTCGTACCGGCCGCCGTGCTCGGCGAGGTACAGCGCGACCACCTCGGCGGGTGACGGCGGGCGGGGTGTGGCGCGCCGGACGACGCGGGCGATGCGGTCCTCCGGCGCGACCACGGCGCCGACGTCCGCCAGCCAGTCGAGCCGGCCGTCGGCGACGGCGTCGACGCGCTGCTCGCACTTCATCGACTCCACCACCAGGAGCGGGTCGCCCCGTCCCACCGGCTCGCCGACGGTGGCCAGGTGGGCCACCACGAGCCCCGGTTGGCCGCTCAGCTGCTCGACGACGCTCATGACCGTCCCTCCCCGCCTCGGCCGCCCGCCGTGCTGAGCACCACGACCGCCGCGGCCACCGGCCCGTCGTGGGTGATCGAGAGGTGGACCTCGACGGCGCCGAGCGACTCGATCACCGCCGCGCCCGTGTCCCCGGAGGGCCGCAGGAAGGGTCGGCCCCACGGGTCGTTCAGGACCTCGACGTCCACCCACCTGAGGTCCGACAGCGCCGGGGCCCGGCCGAGCCGCGCGGCCGACCACGCCTTCAGGAACGCCTCCTTCGCGGCGAAGCGGCCCGCCAGCCGCCGCGCCCGGGCCCGTCCATCGGCGGGGAGCGACGCCCCGACGTCGTCCGCCTCCGACAGCTCGGTCGCCGTGAACGTGTCGGTGGCCAGCGTCGAACCGGTCACGTCGAGCTGCGCCCCGAACGACTCGATGTCCACGAGGTCCAGCCCGACGCCCAGCACGCTCACGCCGGGGTCCGGCGCCGGAAGGCGGGGTCCTCGCCCACGAGCGACCAGCGCCGCCGGCGGTCGCGCTCCCGGAC
>JAEVZA010000108.1 GCA_023392475.1 Actinomycetes bacterium
GCCTCGCAGCGCTCGAGCAGCGGTCCGGCGGCAGCGGCGGGCGTCGGGTCGGCGGGCGCCGCCGCGGACGGGGTCGGGGCGGGCTGCGTGTCGGTGCCGGCGAGGTCGCTCACGCCCCGAATGCTGGCACAGGGCCCGCCCGAGGACGGAGTCGAGGTCGCCGGGTACGGTCGGCCGCGCCCACAGGAGGTCACGCCATGCCCAGGCTCCGCCAGGTCCCCCGATCCGACGTCCACCCCTTCGCCGAGGTCATGTACGGGATGCTGTTCGGCGACCGAGACCCGGTCGAGGAGCCCGGGACGGCGAGCGGGACCCCGGGCGACTGGTGGACGGTGTTCGCCCTCGTGCCCGAGGCGTTCGACCACACGACGGCGGGGCTGCAGTTCTACCGGTCGCCGGACCGCCTGCTCGATCCCCGGCTCCGGGAGCTCGGCCAGATCCGCGCCGGCTGGGGCCGCGGCTCGCGGTTCGTCTACTCCCAGCACTGCAAGGCCTGCCGCGACGTCGGGTTCACCGACGAGCAGGTGGCCGCGATCCCCCACTGGCAGGTGGCCGACTGCTTCTCGCCGGCCGAGCGGGCGGTGCTCGCCTACACCGACTGCCTCGTGCTGCTCGGCGGTCGGGTGCCCGACGGCGTGTTCGACGCGCTGCGCGAGCACCTGTCCGACGAGGAGATCCTCGAGCTGACCTACATCACCATGACCTACGAGATGCACGCGACGATGTCGAAGGCGCTGCGGCTGGAGTACGACGACCTCGACGACCCCGTCGTCGAGCTGCCCGACCTCGACGGTCGGTACGCGGGGCTGGAGGTCTTCGACGAGGCCGCCCGCGGCCCGGCACGCGGCGAGGGCCCGACCGGCGCGGGCGACGCCGGATCCGACGCCGGATGAGCCCGCGCATCGGGCTGGCCACGTGCGAGGAGGCCTGGCGGGAGGACGAGGACGCGCCGCCGATCGAGCAGGCGTTCGCCGACCGCGGCGCCTCGTTCGACTGGTTGGTCTGGGACGACCCGACCGTCGAGTGGGCGGCGTACGACCTCGTCGTGGTCCGCTCCACCTGGGACTACGTGCCACGGCGCGAGGAGTTCCTCGGCTGGGCCGACCGCGTCGCCGCCGCGACCCGCCTCGAGAACGGGCCCGCCGTCCTGCGTTGGAACACGGACAAGCACTACCTGGACGACCTCGCCGCCGCGGGCGTGCCCACCGTGCCGACCACCTTCCTCGACCCCGACCGGGGTCACGCATCCAGGGACGCCGTGCCGGCCGCGCTGCCGGCCGACGGCGGGTTCGTGGTGAAGCCGGCGGTCTCAGCGGGATCCAAGGACACCGTGCGGTACGACGACGGCCCGCGGGAGCGCGAGCGGGCGGTCGCTCAGGCGTCGGACCTGCTGGCGTCGGGGCGCTCGGTGGTGGTCCAGCCGTACCTGGCCGCGGTCGACGAGCTCGGCGAGACCGGGCTCGTCCACGTCGGCGGCGCGTTCAGCCACGCCTTCCGCAAGGGCCCGCTGCTCGAGGTGGGCGGCGCGCCGGTGACGGCGCTCTACGCGCGGGAGTCGATCTCGCCCCGCACCGCGACGGCCGACGAGCTCGCGGTCGGCGCCGCCGCGGTCGCCGCCGCGGAGGACCTGCTGGGCACCCGCCTGCTGTACGCCAGGATCGACCTGCTCCCCGGCGACGACGGTCGGCCGCTGCTGCTCGAGCTCGAGCTCAGCGAGCCGTCGTTCTTCCTCGACACCGACCCCGGCGCCGCGGGCCGCGCCGTCGACGCCTTCCTCCGCGCCGCCGCCTGAGCTTCCCGTCCCGTTCTGTGTTGCGAGAGCGCGGGAGAACCCGCGGTCTCGCAGCACAGAACGGTGGAGCGCGGCCGGCGGTCAGGCGGGCTGGGGCTCGTTCAGCTCGATGACGTTGCCGTCGGGGTCCTCGAGGAACGCCTGGCGCCCGGCACCCTGCACGGTGAACGGGTCCGTCACCTCGGCGCCACGGCCCCGCAGCCAGTCGGCGGTCGCCTCGATGTCCACCACGCGGAACGCCACGTGCTGGCCCTCGGGCGCCGTCCAACCGGCCACCTCGATCAGGTGCAGCTGGCGACCGTCGGGCAGCTCGTACCACGCGCCCGGGAAGCCGAAGTCGGGGCGGGTGATCGGCCGGAGGCCGAGGACGTCGACGTAGAACGGGCCGCTCGCAGCCAGGTCGCTGACGTTGAGCGAGACGTGGTGGACCCCGTGGAGCATCGGCACCGACGCTAGCCCCGACGCACCGCCCGGCGGCTAGTCGATCGGGCCCTGGTCGCGGCCCCGCACCACGAACAGCACGCCGAGCCCGACGGCGAGGAGCACGGCGATCCCGCCGACGATCCACCACACGGGGCTGATGCCGTCGTCGTCCGAGGACGCGGGCGCCGTGCCGCTGTCGAGGCTCGGCACGCCGCCGCCGGAGGAGGTCGTCGTCGTGGTGCTCGCGGTCGACGACGTCGCGCCGCCGCCGGCCTGCTCGGTGGTCACCTGCGGATCGGAGGCGATCTCCTGGGTCAGCGAGAGCGTGGCGGCCGGATCGATCGACGTCACGCGCAGCTGCCACGTGCCCGGCGCCGGGAAGTCGACCGTCGCGGTGAACTCGCCGGGCGTGGGCCCGGGCTGCATGTTCACGGGGGTCAGGGTCGCGCCGGCGCCGTCGTCACCGGCCACCGTCACGGTGGCGTCGGTGACGGCCTCGTCGTCGTTGGTGTAGGTCAGCTTCACCGTGATCACGGAGGTCGTGCCCGACGGCGTCGCCGAGACCAGCGAGGCCGTCGCGTCGTCGCCGTGCGCGCCGGCGGCCGGTGCGGCGAGCGTGACCACCGCCGCGACGGTCGCGACCAGCACCGCGCCGGCTCGGAGCACGGCGGCGCGGGCGCTGCGGGACGTGGCGTGCTGGCCGTTCATCTGATCGGGACCTCGAAGGTGGTGCGGGCCGGGACACCCTCGGTGACGACGGTGAGGGCGAAGCGCCAGGTGCCCGGGGTCAGTTGGACCCCGGTGGCCACGGCGTGGCTGGCGGTGATCGGGACGAGCTCCACCCTACGGGGGGCGATCCCGGAGGTGGACACCTCGAGCTGGGCCGCGTCGATCGAGGCGAGCGAGCCGTCCTTGGCGAGGTAGTAGAGGTGCACGTCGTTCGGGCCCGACTCCGCCGGCGTGACGTTCATGCGGATCGTCGTGTCGCCGGCCTGGCGCACGAGGTGGACGGGTTCGCCCGTCGACTCGCGACCCGGCGGCGTCGCGACGAGCACCGCGGTCAGCGCGACGACCCCGAGGCCGACGACGGCCTCGACCCGGAAGCTCGTGAGCAGCGAACCCACCGAGCGCGCGGCGTCCGCGAGCCGCCGGCGGTGCACCGCACCGAAGGCGACCATCACGAGGGCGCCGGCGAGCTTGGCGAGCACGAGGCGCCCGTGCGCGGTGTCGGTGACGGCACCGAGCGACCGCTCCTGCATCCAGGTGTTCAGCAGCCCGGTGGCGATCACGAGCGGCGCGGCGACGACCGCCACCGCGCTGAACGAGCGCGCGCGACCTCGCGACCCCTCCCACGTCAGGACGAGCACCGCGAGCCCGCCCACCCACGCGGCCGCGCCGAGGACGTGCAGGACGTCGGAGGTCACCGCGAGCCACGCCGGCGAGGCGGTCCACGCGTGGCCGCCGAGCGACGGCAGGGCGAGCGTGCCGAGGATGCAGATCGCCGCCAGCCACGGGAGCCGCCGGAGGAGCGGGCCACCGGCGATCGCGACGACGAGCACGAGCGCGACGAGCACCCGGAGCCCGGCGACGGAGCCGGCCCAGCTCGCCGTCACGAAGTCGGGGACCCGACCGACCCCGCCGGTGATCGAGCGGCCGGCGAGC
>JAEVZA010000190.1 GCA_023392475.1 Actinomycetes bacterium
CCTCGATCGTGCCGGGGCCGTCGGGCGTGCGCATCGCCCGGCACACGCGATCGGGTCCGAACCGCCACGTCGGGTCCCCGCCGACGGTCAGCGGGCGGCAGGTGCGGACGAGGTCGATCGGCCCGTCGACCTCCAGGTCGACGACGTCGACGGGGGAGGGCGCGGTCAGCACCCGGCCGCCCCGGGCGCTCGGACCTCGTCCGCTTCCGCCGCGTCCTCGTCCGCTTCCGCCGCGTCCTCTTCGGCTCCAGCCGCGTCCTCGTCGGCTCCCGCCGCGTCCTCGGCGGTCGCCCGCGCCCAGCGGTAGTCGGCCTTGCCGGACGGCGACCGCACCAACCGGTCGAGCCGCACGATCGCCTTCGGCAGCTTGTACCGGGCGACGTGCTCCCCGGCGGCGCGGCGCAGGTCCTCGTCGGTCGGAGCGCTGCCCTCGCGGAGCTGCACCAGCGCGACCACCTCCTCGCCCCACCGCTCGGAGGGGCGACCGCACACGACGGCGTCGAAGACGGCGGGGTGCGCCTTCATCGCGGTCTCGACCTCCTCCGCGAACACCTTCTCGCCCCCCGTGTTGATGCACACGGAGTCGCGGCCGTGGAGCTCGACGGTGCCGTCGGCCAGCAGTCGGGCGCGGTCCCCTGCGACGGCGTAGCGGCTTCCAGCGACCTCGGGGAACGTCGCCGCGGTCTTCTCCGGGTCGCCCAGGTAGCCGAGCGGGACGCGACCCGACTGAGCGAGCCAGCCGAGCTCGCCCTCACCGGGGTGGAGCCGGCGTCGCAGGTCCTCGCTCAGCACCGCGGACGTCGAGGAGGGCCGGAACCCAGCCCCCGTGTCGTCGCCCGCCGACGTGCTGGCGACGCCCTGCCGGCCCGACTCGGTCGAGCCCAGGACGTCGACGATCGTGACGCCGGGCAGGAGCTCGAGCAGCTCGGCCTTCAGCCCCGGCGACAGGACCGCGCCGCCCGACAGCAGGTGCCGCAACGACGAGAGGTCCCGCTCGGAGCCGCGGAGGGCGTCGGCGAGGGGACGCGCGACCGGATCGCCGACGACCAGGAGGGAGGTGGCCCGGTGCCGCTCCACGGCGTCGAGCACGTCGTCCGGATCGATGTGCTCCGGGTGGTCCTGGAGCACGACGGTGCCCCCGGCGATCCAGCACGACAGCGCGTTCCAGTGGGCGGCCCCGTGCATCAGCGGCGGGGCCGGGAGCGCGCGCACCGAGCCCTTCGCCGCCGCGACCAGCTCGTCGACGTGCTCGTACTCCGTGCCGTCGCGCCGCCGCACGCCCAGCGCGGAGATCAGGAAGTCCTCCTGCCGCCACATCGCACCCTTCGGCATGCCGGTGGTGCCGCCCGTGTAGCAGAGGTACAGGTCGTCGCCGGACCAGGCGTCGACGAGGTCCTGCGGGAGCTCGGCGCTCGCCGCGGCGAGCGCCGCCTCGTAGTCGAGCGCACCGGGGAGCAGCCCGTTGCCGCTGCCGTCGGCCACCTGCAGGACGAGCGACGGCGGGCGGCGGAGCGACGGGAGCACGTCGGCCAGCGTCGGGGCGAAGCGCTCGTGCACGATCACGGCCCGGGCCGACGCGTCGTCGAGCAGGTAGCGCAGCTCCTCCGCCACGTAGCGGTAGTTGACGTTGAACGGCGCAGCGCGCGCCTTCCACGCCCCGACCATGCCCTCGAGGTACTCGTTGCCGTTGTGGAGGTGGAGCGCCACGTGGTCGTGCACCGACCGCCACCGCTCACCCTCGCCGAACGTGCCGGTGGGGCCGACGCCGTGGTCGTGGAGCACGCGGGCGAGGCGACGCGTGCGTTCCTGCACGTCCGCCCACGTGAGGCGGCGGTCCCGGAACACGAGGCACTCGCGCCCCGGGTGGGCCGAGGCGATCGCCTCGGTGATCGTGGCGACGTTCAGCTCCACCGGGGGTCCTCCGCCTCCCGGCCCGCGACGGAGGGCGGGATCGGACGTGCGTCGTGCGGGGCCGGCCGCTGGTGGCGCAGCTGATCGCACATCTGGTCGCGGAGCGGCATCGGCCCACATGGTGGCAGGCTGCCGCACATGTCTGACACTCCAGCCCCCGACGGGGGCGCCGCCGCGGCCGCGGTGCGCCTCGAGCGGGTCGCCGACGAGGGGCCCGACGCCGGGATCCGACTGCTCACGCTGGACCGCCCCGAGCGGCTGAACGCCATGAACGGTGCACTGATCGACGGGCTCCACGCCCGGATCGCCGAGCTCCGGGCCGACCCTGACGCACGAGTCGTGGTGATCACGGGCGAGGGCCGTGGCTTCTGCTCCGGCCTGGACCTGACCGACAGCCCGCCGACCGGCAGCGCCTCGCCCTCGGGGCGCGGGCGCGTCCAGGCGGGCATGGACGTGCAGCAGCGGATCGCCTCGCTGGTGCCGGCGCTCCGATCGCTGCGCATCCCGGTCGTGGCGGCGGTCAACGGCCCCGCGGCGGGCGGCGGACTCGCCCTGGCGCTGGCGGCCGACGTCCGGATCGCGGCGGCGTCCGCCCGGTTCAACGTGGCCTTCGTGCGGATCGGCCTGTCGGGGTGCGACATCGGTGTCTCGTGGCTGCTGCCCCGCTGGATCGGTGCGTCGCGTGCGTTCGAGCTCATGCTCACCGGCAGGATCGTCGAGTCCGACGAGGCCGAGCGCATCGGTCTCGTGACGCGGGTGGTGCCCGACGGGAAGCTCCTCGGCAGCGCCCTGGACACGGCGCGGCTGATCTGCGGCAACAGCCCGACCGGCGTGTGGATGACCAAGGAGGTGATGTGGTCGAACCTGGAGGTCGGGAGCCTCCAGGCCGGCATCGACCTCGAGAACCGCACGCAGATCATGACCTCGTTCACCGAGGACATGACCGAGGCGGTCACCGCGTTCCTGTCGAAGCGCCCGCCCGAGTTCAAGGACCGCTGATGCCGAGCGAGGCCACGCGACCGATGTGGGCCGCGGCCGCTGCGGACCTGGCGGACCGGCACGAGGTCATGGCGGGGCTCCACGAGCGCCACGGCCCGCCACGGCTCGGCCGGGGTGCCCGCGCCGACGCGCGCTTCGAGGCGCTCGCCTCGTCGATCGCCTACCAGCAGCTCGCCGGGCGGGTGGCGGCCACGATCTGGGGCCGCGTCGTCGACGTCGTCGGACGGCCGTTCACCCCCGAGCCGGTGCTCGACGCCGGCCCGGACCGGCTGCGCTCCGCCGGTCTCTCCGGCGCGAAGGCCGCCGCCCTGCTCGACCTCGCCCTCAAGGCGCACGACGGCACGCTTCGCCTGGACCGGATCGGTCGGCTCGACGACCAGGCCGTGATCGAGCACCTCACCGTCGTGCGCGGGATCGGTCCGTGGACCGCGCAGATGTTCCTGCTGTTCGACCTCCGGCGCCTCGACGTCTGGCCGACCGGCGACTACGGCGTCCGCGCCGGGTTCGCGAAGGCCCACGGGTGGGAGGCGCCGCCCACGGAGAAGGAGATGGCCGAGCTCGGCGACGAGTTCGCGCCCTACCGGTCCGTGGTCGCGTGGTGGTGCTGGCGGGAGGTCGACACCGTCACGCCGCCCGGTTGACCGTCCGCACCCGGTCGATCACGCCGCCGGCGCGCTCAGGCCGCGCCCTGGTCGGCGACCCACCGGCGCATCGCCGCGAGGTAGCGACCCGTGGCGCGCCGCTGCAACCGTCGCGCCACGGGAGCGCCGAGGCGCACGACCGCCACGGCGGGGCGGGACACCACGTCCAGGTGGAACGTGGCGGTCCCGTCGTCGGCCAGTCGGGCGGTGAACGACTCGTACCCCTGCTCGGGGTGGTCGGGGAGCGTGGCGTAGGTGAACCCGACCGTCGTCGGCCCGTCGACCACCTCCACCACCCGGCACGCCGCGAGCACCCAGAGGCCGAGCTGCCGCGTCACGATCGCCACGACCGCGCCCTCCTCGAGCGCCGCGTCGCCGGGGTGCACCTCCACGCCCCCACCACGGTGCGCCGCCCAGGCCCGGAGCCCGTCGCCCGCCGCCGCGAGGGCGTGCGTGCCGTGGCCGATCACCGTCGCGACGTGGTCCCGGTGGTACCCGGCGAGCGGCTCGTCGGACGGTGCGCACGTCGGCGCGACGTCGAGGCGTGCCGACCGGTAGCGCTCGATCGCCGCGTCGTCCGGGCGCCGGACGGAGATCACGTGGGGTCGGCGCGGTCGGGCTCGAGCACCTTCTCCAGCACGGCGAAGCGCAGGTCGTCGCGGCGGGGGAGCCCGTAGCGCTCGTCGCCGTACGGGAACGGCAGCGTGGCGCCGGTCCGGCGGTACCCGCGGCGCTCGTACCACTCGATCAGGGGCACCCGGAGGTCGATGACGCTCATCTCGATCCGCTCGGCACCCCACTCGTCGCGTGACAACCGCTCCGCCTCGGCCAGCACGAGGCGACCGAACCCGCCGTCCTGGCGGGTCGGGTCGACGGCGAACATCCCGAGCGACACGGTGCGGCCGGCGGCATCGCGCCGCAGCTCGCAGCAACCGACCAGGTCGCCGTCCTGGTGGAGGAGCACGATCGTGGTGTCCGTGCGTGCGAGGGCCGCACGGAGCATGTCCTCGTCCACCCGCTGGCCGTCGATCACGTCGGCCTCGGTGTTCCACCCCGCGCGGCTGCGGTCGCCTCGGTAGGCGGATTCGACGAGGTCCACGACGGCGTCGACGTCGTCGGACGTGGCGGCGCGGAACGTCGGCGGGCCCATCGGCGGGCAGGGTACCGGCGCCGACGTCGGCGCTGTGGTGCGCCACCGGGGCGAACGACCCCGCCGCGCACCACGGAGCGGCTGGTGGCGGAGCGAGTTGGACGCGAGGCGCAGGTGGGAGACTCCCGCCGTGGACGACGCGGACCTCGAACGCCGGCTCGCCGGGACGGCCCACCTGGACGAGCTGCGCGCCACCGAGTTCGAGCGGCTCGACCGGCTCGGCCACGTGTACCTCGACCACACGGGCGCCGGCCTCTACGCGGCTTCGCTCGTCGAACGGCACGCCGAGCTCCTCCGCGACCGGGTGCTCGGCAACCCCCACTCGGTGAACCCGACGTCGCGGCCGATGACGGTCATGGTCGAGTCCGCGCGGGCGGCCGTCCTGGACTTCGTCGGTGCGGACCCCGACGAGTACGACTGCGTGTTCACGCCCAACGCCACCGGAGCGCTGCGGATCGTGGGGGAGTCCTTCCCGTTCGCACCCGACCGCCCGTTCGTCCTGTCGGCGGACGACCACAACTCGGTCAACGGCATCCGGGAGCACGCACGACGGGCCGGTGCCACCACCACCTACGTCCCCGTCGTCGCGCCGGATCTCCGGCTCGACCGAGACGCGCTCGCCGCCGCGCTGGACGGGCCGCCCGGCCTGTTCGCGTTCCCGGCGCAGTCCAACTACTCCGGCGTGCAGCACCCGTGGGAGCTCGTCGACGTGGCGCGGGAGCGTGGCTGGCGGGTCCTCGTCGACGTGGCGGCGTACGCCCCCACGAACGAGCTCCGGCTCTCCGAGCGGCGCCCCGACTTCGCGTGCCTCTCCTTCTACAAGATGTTCGGCTACCCCACGGGCGTCGGCGCGCTGCTGGCCCGGCACGACGCGCTGGCCGAGCTCCGCCGGCCGTGGTTCGCCGGCGGGACCATCGGTGTCGCCTCCGTGACCGCCGACGGGCACCGACTCGTCCCCGGGCACGTCGGCTTCGAGGACGGGACGTTGGACTTCCTGTCCCTGCCGGCGGTCGAGGCGGGGCTCGGGTTCCTGCGACGGGCGGATCCCGACGCCGTCCACGACCGGGTCGATGCGCTCACGGGGTGGCTCCTGGAGCGGATGGGCGCGTTGCGCCACGCGGACGGTGCCCCGCTCGTGCAGGTGCTCGGTCCCACCGGGACCGGCGGTCGGGGCGGCACCATCGCGTTCGTGCTGCACGACCCCGAGGGTCGGGAGCTGCACGACCGTCGCGTCGAGGAGCTCGCGTCGGCCGCGGGGATCTCGCTGCGCACCGGCTGCTTCTGCAACCCCGGCACGGGCGAGGTGGCGCGGGACGTCTCCGCCGCCGATCTGGCGCCGTTCCTGGAGCCCGGCTCCACCGTGTCCCTGTGCGAGGTGGACGACGCGGTCCGCGCCCGGCGCGACGTCGGCGTCAGCGCGCTGCGGATCTCGGTCGGCCTGTCCTCGAACGCGGCGGACGTGCGGGCACTCGTGGCGTTCCTGGCGACCCTCCTCGACCGCCCGGCCGGTGAGCTCGGGCCCGTCCCGCCGGCACCGGCGGCCGGCCCCGACGCCGCCTGAGGGTCAGTGCACGCCGGGTTCGGCGACCGGGGTCTCCAGCGGGAAGTGGCAGGCCACGTAGTGGCCCTCCGCGACCTTCTGCATCTGCGGCTCCGCCTGCGCGCACAGGTCCTGGGCACGGTCGCAGCGGGTGCGGAACCGGCAGCCGGACGGCGGGTCGATCGGCGAGGGCAGCTCGCCGCCGAGGTGGCCGGTGGAGTCGAGCTGCGCGGCCGGGTCGGGCAGCGGGATGGCCGCGAGCAGCGCGGCCGTGTACGGGTGCGCCGGTGCCGCGTACAGGCGGTCGGGTGGGCCGATCTCGCACATCTTGCCGAGGTACATCACGGCCACGCGGTCCGACACGTTCTTCACGACCGCGAGGTCGTGGGCCACGAACACGAGGGTGAGCCCGTAGCGCTCCTTCATGTCCTCGAGCAGGTTCAGGATCTGCGCCTGCACCGACACGTCGAGCGCGGACACGGGCTCGTCGCAGATGATCAGCTTCGGGTCGGTGATCACCGCCCGGGCGATCGAGATGCGCTGGCACTGGCCGCCCGAGAACTCGTGGGGCTTGCGCTCGGCCGCGGCGTCGGGGTCGACGCCGACCGCCGTGAGCACCTCGGTGACCTTCTCGGAGCGCTCGCTGGTGGTGCCGCGCTTCCAGATGCTCAGCGGCTCCTCGACGATCTGCGTGACCGTGCGCCGCGGGTTCAGCGACGAGATCGGGTCCTGGAAGATCATCTGCATCTGCGGACGAAGCTTCCGCAGGTCCTCGTTGCCGAGCGACGTGAGCTCGGTGCCGGCGAGGCGGACGGAGCCGCGCGTCGGCTTGGGCAGCTGCATGACGGCCTTGCCGGTCGTCGACTTGCCGCACCCGGACTCGCCGACGAGGCCGAGCGTCTCGCCGGCGGCGACGTCGAAGGAGATGTTGCTGACCGCGGAGACCTTGCGGCCGCGCCCTGCGGGGAAGTCCACGACGAGGTTCTCGACCCGCAGCAGCACGTCGTCCTGGGGACGGAGGTGCGCGGTGCCGCTCCCTGCCATCAGCTGGTTCCTTCCGGTGGCGGTCCGTTCGGCGCCGGTGGCGGGAACGGCGGGGGCGTGCTCGGTGGCGCCGGCGCGGCCGGAGGC
>JAEVZA010000192.1 GCA_023392475.1 Actinomycetes bacterium
GCGCAGACCCGGGCCGGCGTCGGCCGCCACCACGTCCGTGTCGAGCCGCAGGGCGGCGTGCGCGATCGGCGCCGCCGTCTTCTCGGCGTAGGTCGGCGACGTCGTGGCCAGCCACAGCGCGGCGGGCGACGTGCCGGGTGCCGCCCGGAGGGCCCGGCGTCCCGCCTCCACGGCCATGGTGACCGCGTCCTCGTCGTACGACGCGACCGTCCTGGTGCCCTTCCCGGCGCCGCTCCCCAGGACCTCGGCGATCGCAGATCGCTGGAGCCGCCAGTGGGGCAGGTACGCCGCCACGCTCTTGATGCCTCGCATGCTGTCCCCTCGACGCGCGACCGGTGTGCTCCGTCGAGTGTACGTATCCCTGACGGGCCGTCAGAAGTCGGACGCCGACCGTGCCGGCGGGCGCACGGACCCGATGCTGCAGGCGGGCCCCCGCCGCGCCGATGGTACGGTGGACGGCCACGCCGCCCGGGTGGATCGCCCCCATCCGGCCCGACGGAGGGGAACCAACCGCATGAACAGCGAAGCACCCGAGCACACCGACGCGCCACCCCTCGGCCGCCGTGCGCGCAACCGCGCCGCCCGCTACGACCAGCTGCTCGCCGCGGCCGGCGACCTCGTCGACGAGCACGGCCTCGAGGGCCTCACGATGCAGGCCGTCGCGGACCGCGTCGACTGCGCGGTGGGCACGATCTACACCTACTTCTCCTCGAAGTCCGCGCTGATGGCCGCCCTCCAGACCGCCGCCATCCAGACGCTGCTCGCCACGTACCACCGCGCCGCCGAGGGCTGGGACGACGCCCTCGCCGAGGCCGACGTGGACGACGCCGTGGCCTCCCTCGTGCGGATCATGGCGTTCGGCCAGCTCTTCGTGGCCGGCCCGGAGCTGCACCCCCGCGAGTTCGAGTTCCTGCAGCTGCTGATCAACACGCCGGAGCACACCGTGAACTCGGACGACGTCCGCACGGTCACGCCCCACGCGCTCACGCTGCTCGCCGAGGCGCTCGTGCTCATCGAGGCGGCCGTCACCGAGGGCGCGCTGGCGTCCACCTCCCAGCGCTCCGGCGACGACACCCTGCGCCGCACGCTCCGCTGGGTCGGTGCGCTCGACGGCGCGCTGCTCGTGTCGAACGCGAACGTGACGGCGCTCCCCGAGCCCGAGGCGTTCGGCGCCCGCCACCTGTCGCAGCTCGTCACCGAGGACCTGCTGCTGGCCTGGGGCGCGCCGCCCCGCACGCTCGAGGCGGCCGTCGGCCACCTCCAGCGCATGCGCGCCGCCGGCTCGCTCCTCCCCCGCCCGGGCCACCTCCGCCCCGGCATCTGACGCCCGGCCTACGCGGCGTCGAGCACCGCGGCGGCCACGAGGTCCTCGCACCGGCGCGTGTCGTTCCAGGAGAGCTGGAGCTGCTTCGCGCGGCGGAAGTACAGCTGCACCTCGTACTCCAGGGTGAAGCCGACGCCGCCGAAGAGCTGCTGCGACATCGCCGTCAGGTCGCGGAACGAGGTGCAGGACTGGAGCTTCGCCATCGGCGCGAGGCGTGCCGTCGACCGCCCGTGCTCCACCGCCCAGGCCGCCTCGTAGGTGAGCAGCTTGGCGCCGTCGAGGACGGTCTTCGCGTCGGCCATGTAGTGCGACAGCGCCTGGAACGCTCCGAGCGGCTTGTCGAACTGCTCGCGGTCCTTCGAGTACTGGACGGTGATCTCGAGCGTGTGCTCCGCCCCGCCGTTGGCGAGCGCGGCGGTGAGGATCATCACGTCCTGCATCACCGCGGTCCACGTCGCCCACCCGGAGCCGGCCGCGCCGATCCGGTCCGCGGCCGTGACGGCCACACCGGCGAGCTCGACCCGGTACTGGGTGTCGGAGCTGATCGACATGCGCTGCTCGAGCGTGACCCCGTCGGCCGACGGGTCGACCAGGAAGAGGTCCACGTCCTCGGCGCCCTCACCGGTCCTGGCCAGCACCAGCAGCCGCTCGGCCGACGACGCGAAGCGCACGTGCAGCTTCGAGCCGTCGAGCACGAAGCCGTCGCCGTCGGCCCGGGCCGTCGCCTGGACGCCCAGCGGCGAGTAGCCGTTCTCCGGCTCGAGCCACGCCGGCACGACGATCGCCTCGCCCGACGCGAGGCGCGGGAGCCAGACGTCCTTCTGCTCGTCGCTGCCCGCACGGAGGATCGCCCCCGCCGAGGCCACGCAGCTCTCGAGGTGGGGCACCGGCGCGAGCGACCGGCCGAGCTCCTCGTACAGCACGACGCCGTCGAGCATCGACGAGCCGGACCCGCCGTACTGCTCCGGCAGCAGCAGGCCGGTGAGGCCGAGCTCGCCGAGCTGCTGCCACAGGTCGGCCGGGTAGCCGACGGGGTCGTCCTCGAAGCGGCGGACCACCTCGTCGGAGGCGAGCTGGGTGAACAGGCCGCGCGCCATCTCGCGCAGCATGTCCTGCTCCTCGGTGAAGTCCAGGTTCAGCATGTCGTGGTCTCCATCTGGTTCACGATCTCGGTCGGTCAGGCGCCCGGGCGCCAGTCGTCGCCGCGGCGGGCCCACGGGTCGTCGTCCGCGGCGGTCGGCACGGCCATCCGCACCCTGCACGTCGTGGCGACGCGCTCGCCCACGGTCAGGGCGACGTCGAGCGCCACCCACCCGCAGCCCGCGTCGTCGGTGCCCACCGACGTCACGGTCCCGGTGAAGCGCATCCGGTCGCCGGGGAAGACCGACGAGCGCATCCGGAACGTCATCGTGCCGAGCCGGCCACGGGGGCCCGTCCAGTCGGTCACGAACCGCTCGAACCACGCGGCCTGGTTCGGCGTGTTGAGGAAGATGTCGGCCACGCCGTTGCGCTCGGTGGCGAACTTGTAGTCGTGGTGCATCGGCCGCCAGTCGCGGCTCGCCAGCGCCCCGAGCACGACGGTGGTCGGGGTCACGTCGAACTCGAGCACGGGGATCTCGTCGCCGACGGCGACGGCGTCCAGCAGGACCGGGGCGGGCGCGCTCACGACGAGCTCCCCTCGTCGCCGCGGCGGTAGCCGAAGCCGGTGTAGGACTCGACGCCGACGACCTCGTCGCGCTGGTTGCGGAACTCCACGTCGATCACCCAGAAGCGGCCGGTCCCGAGCTTCGTGGTCTTGGGGCCGGAGACCGAGCGGAGGATCTGCGAGTTGCCGATCCGGTCACCCGGACGGACGGGCTCGTGGAACGTGATCGTGTTGTCGGTCATCACGGCCTCGGGCAGATCGAAGCGGGCCTTGAGGTCGAAGTGGACCTTGAGCGCCACCTGCTCGCCCTCGGCGCCCGGCTCCCAGAAGTGCGGGCGCATCCAGAGCGAGAGGGTGGTGGGCGGCAGGATGCGGCCACCGGTCAGCTCGTCGGCCACCGCGTCGTCCCAGAACAGCGGGTTGCCGTTCTGCGTGGCCGCCAGCGTGTTGTACGCGTACGACAGCTCGGCGTCGAACGTCGCCGTCTCGGGGTACTGGCGCTCCCCGATCAGGGCGACGACGTCCGCCGGGAGGTCGTCGGTCGTGGTGTCGCTCATCGGACGTCTCCGCTCATGCGATCGCTCCGCTCTCGGCGAGCTCGGCGACGGCCGCGGCGTCGAGGCCGGCCGCCGCGAGCAGCTCCTTGGTGTCGGTCAGCGCGCCGTCCCGGATCGCGTACGGCCCGTCGGGCGCCGCGGTGCCCGCCCACACGGGGGCGCTCTGCCGGAACGGGCCCTCGGTGACGTGCTCGGCGTCGACGACGACGCGCCGGTGGGCGTACTGCTCGTCCTCGACCGCCTCGGCCACCGTGTTGACCTCGGACACGCACGTGTCGGCCGGGCCGAGCTCGGCCACCCACTCGTCACGGGTCCGCGTGGCGAGCACCTCGGCCATCGCCGCCCGGATCTCGCCCTGCGCGTCGTCGTCGAGCTGCTGGTCGGCGTACCGCTCGAGACCGAGGAGGCCGACGAGGTTGCGCCAGAACTGCGGCTCGATGGCGCCGACGGCGACGTGCTTGCCGTCCGCGCAGGTGTAGGTGTCGTAGCAGGCGTACCGCCCCGTGAGGATGTAGTGGCCGGGGCCGGGCTCGACGCCGGTGGCGAGGTACTCGTCGACGTACAGCGACATCAGGGCGAACGAGCCGTCGGCGATGGACACGTCGAGGAGCTCGCCCTCGCCCGTCCGCTCACGCCGGAGCAGCGCCGCCATCACGCCCATCGCCGCCTGCATGCCACCGGCCGCGATGTCCGCCACCGTGGCACCCGGGAGCGCGGGTCGGCCGTCGGCCCGGCGACCGGTGCAGTCGAGGAAGCCGGAGACGCCGAGGTAGTTGACGTCGTGGCCCGCCCAGCCGCTGCGGGGGCCGTCCTGGCCGAAGCCCGACGTGGAGCAGTAGACGATCCGCGGGTTGCGGGCCCGCACGGCCTCGAACCCGACGCCGAGGCGGTCGACCACCCCCGGGCGGAAGGACTCGATGATCACGTCGGCCTCGTCCGCGAGCCGGAGGAACGCCTCGCGGCCGGCGTCGGACTTGAGGTCGAACAGCGCCCGCCGCATGCCCCGGTTGCCGGAGTAGGCATAGAAGGGCGGGGTGATCTGCACCGCGCCGGCGCGCGGCACGGCACCGACCTTGACCACGTCCGCGCCGAAGTCGGCGAGCGTGCGCGAGGCGCGCGCCCCGGGTCCCACGGACGCGAGGTCCAGGACGCGGACGCCCTCGAGCGCTGCCGGTGCTCCCATCGCCGCGATCGCCCCCGTCAGAAGTTCTTCGGGAGGCCCAGGCCGCGCCGGGCGATGATGTTCTTCTGGATCTCGGAGGCGCCGCCGCCGATGGTGTCGATCACCGTGTAGCGGTAGGTCGACTCCGCCCGGCCGACCATCGGGGCGTCCTCGGTCCGGACCCGCATCTGGGTGCCGGGGCCGCCGATGTCCATGGAGGCGTCGGCGAGTCGCTTCGACAGCTCGGTCGCGAACAGCTTGTACTCCGAGGCGATCACCGTCGGCGGCTGGAACTCCTTGCCCTCGCGGGCCGCGTGCTCCACCTTCACGGCCTCGGCCACGAACTTGAGGCCCATGACGCGGGCGGTCTCGGCGTCGGTGTGGAGGCGGGCCATGCGGGCCCGGACCACCGGGTCGTCACGGAGCGGGGCGCCGTCCCGGACCGCCGTGCGCACGTAGTCGGTCAGGAGGTCGAGGCGCTGCTTGATCGGGGCGAACGTGAACATCGTGAAGCGCTCGAGGTCGAGCGCCTGCGAGATGTAGCGGAAGCCGTGGTTGACCTCGCCGACGACGTACTCGTCGGGCACGAACACGTCGTCGAGCCACACCTCGTTGGTGCGCTCGTCGCCCATGGTCCAGATCCCGTTGATCGTGATCCCCGGGTCGTCCATCGGGATGAGCATGAGCGTGATGCCCATGTGCTTGTTGTCGGGGTCCGTGCGGACGCCGCACCAGTACCACTCGGCGAAGTGGGCGGAGGTGGTCCAGGTCTTCTGGCCGTTCAGCAGCCAGCCCTCGCGGCCGTCCTCCGTCGTGTGCTTCACGCCCTTGAGCCGCATCGACGCGGCGTCGGAGCCGGCGTTGGGCTCGGAGTAGCCCACCGCGAACTCGACGTCGTTCTCGAGGATCATCGGCAGGAACTTCTCCTTCAGGAAGTCCGAGCCGTGGGCGATGATCGTCTTGCCGATGATGCCGACGCCCTTGCCGATCTGCGGGCCGCCGCGGCCTGCGAGCTCCTCGTTGAGGATGTACTCGTAGACGCCCTCGCCCTCGCTGCCGCCGTGCTCCTTGGGCCAGGTCATGCCGAGCCAGCCCTTGTGGCCGACCTCCTTCATGAAGGCCCGCCGCTTCGGCGTGTCGACGATCTGGGCCATGTTCTCCCGGGTGACGTCGAAGATGTCGATGTCGTCGTGCTCGTCGCAGAACGCGATGACCTCCTCGGCGTAGGCCTGCTGCTCCTCGGAGAACTCGAAGTCCATGGCGACACCGCTCCCGGTCAAATCTGACGGACCGTCAGATTCTAGACGTCACCCGCCCCCCGGTCCCAGCGGAGTCCCACCCACCAGTCCCACCCACCAGTCCCACCCACCAGCCCCACCCGAGCACCCCGGCCCCACGACGGCCCTCGCCGTTCTGTTCGTCCAAAGCCGGTGTTTCCGCCCCTTTTGGACGAACAGAACCTGCGGGGACCGGTCCCCGATGACGTCGAGGGACGGGCACGCCAGCCTCCACGGCGTGGAGGATCCACTCGTCGCCCTCGCAGACCGCCAGCACGGGCTGGTCGCTCGATGGCAGTGCCGCTCGCTCGGGATGTCCGCCGCATCGGTCCGAGGGCGGCTGGGCCGACAGTGGGAGGACCTCTCCGACGAGGTGGCGCGGCGGACGGGCTCGCACCCCGGACGAGCGCAGACCACGCTCGCTGCCGTCCTCGACGCCGGCCCGGGCACGGTCCTCGCCGACTCCGCCGCAGCGGCGTGGTGGCGCGTTCCCGGGCCGCAGCTCGATCCCATCCGGGTGGTGAGGGTGTCCCGAACCCACCGGACCAGCCGGCTCGCCACCGTCTCGACCGTCCGTCGGCTCCCCGCTCACTGGGTCACCGAGCACGACGGCATCCCGATCGCCCGACCGGAGCTCGTCGCCCTGCAGCTGTTCGCGTCGCAGCCGTACGAACGGGCGGAGCGGTGGGTGGAGCGGATGTGGTCCATGCGCCTCCTGTCCGGGCGCTCGATCGACCGGTTCCTCGACGACCACGGACGCCGCGGCCGCAACGGGACCGCCGGCCTCCGGCGCTACCTCGAGCCACGCGGCGCCGGCTACGTCCCGGCAGCGAGCAACACCGAGACCAGGGCCCAGCAGGTGCTCGCCGAGGCCGGCATCGAGGTGGATCGTCAGGTGGACACCGGCGACGAGGTGCACTGGACGGGCCGCGTCGACTTCCGGGTGCGATGCACGAACGTCCTGATCGAGGTGCAGAGCGAGTTCCACCACTCGGCGCTCGTGGACCGCGAGTCGGACGCCCGGCGCCTGCGTGGCCTGGAAGCGGCCGGCTTCGAGGTGGTCGAGGTGACCGACACGGAGGTGTGGCACCGTCCGGCCGTCGTCGTCCGACGCGTCCGGGAGGCGCTCCGGCGGGCGAACCGCCGGCGCTCTTGCCCGTGATCCTTCGTTCTGTTCGTCGGAAGCGAGTGGAAACACCCGCTTCCGACGAACAGAACGGGACCGTGTGGGCCGTCTGATGGTGGCTGGTCAGGCGGGGGGTTTGCGGCCGGTCACGCCGGAGTAGAGGAGGCGGGCGAGGGCCCGCTGGATCTCCGAGCCGGTAGTGCCGTAGCGCTCGATCCCGTACCGGTGGCCCGAGACCTGGGCCAGCATCGCCACGAGCACGGACGCCGTCGCCGTCGGATCCAGGTCGGCGGGGAGCCGCCCGGCCTCGCGCTGGTGCTCGATCTCCTCGCTGATCGCCTCCGTGAACGCGTTCAGGAGCTGCACCCGGATCTCGCGGAAGCGGAGGTCGCCTTCCGTCGACGCGAGGTCGATCACGGCGAGCAGCGAGCGGTGCTCGTCCCAGAACTCGAGGAACGAGGCGGCGATGCGCTCGCAGGTGTCGTACGCGGCGCGGCCGGTCCAGCTGCCGTCGCGCACCGGCCGGGTCAGTCGCTCCCGGCCCTCCCCCACCAGCTCGTCGGCGAGCGCGAGCAGGGCCGACTCGGCGTCGGGGAAGTACTGGTAGAAGGTCGCCGGCGAGGTCCCGGCGTCGCGCGCGATGTCGACGACCTTGAGGTCCCGGTACGACGTCGTCGTGAGGAGCTGCCGGGTCTGGTCGAGCAACCGGGCCCGGGTGGCGAGGCCGCGACGGCCGGGCACGCGCCCGTCGACCGCGCGGAGGTCGCCCTCCACGTCCTCGACGACGGGTTGCCCCTCCTGCTGCGCGGCCGCCACCGTCGCAGCGTACCGGTGGCTCAACCCAGGAGCCGCCAGATGAGCCAGACGAACACGGCCAGCCCGAGCAGCGACGCCAGCACCATCATCACGAACCCGACGATGCTCGTGAGCACGAGGACGACGAGGATCGCCAGGCTCGAGCGACGGGTCCGCCGGCGGTCCGCGAGGTCGGCCTCGATCAGGCGGACGTTCCGGTCGTTCGCCTTGTACGCCATGTCGAAGAGGGCGCCACCGAACGGGATGAGCCCGACGACGCCCTCGAACGCGACGTTGACGAGCATGCGCAGGACGGTCGGGATGCTCACCCCGGCGACCACGCCGGCGCTGACGACGATCATCGACAGGCCGAGCCCGACGGCGTCGCCGATGCCGGGCACCAGCGTGATGAACCCGTCGATGCCGATCCGGCGACCGCCGGTGCCGGGGATCTCGACCGCGTCGTCGAGCAGCCAGGCGAGGCGCGTCACCCAGCGCGGCAGCGGGCGCGCGGTGGGCTTGGGGCCGCGGCGGGGGGCCTCGCGGATGTCGTGCCAGGCCTCGACCGCCTCGGCCCTCGCGGCGCCGACCCGGCCCCGCGGGGCGGGCACTGCGGGCAGGTGGGCGGTCGACGGCGCGGCCCCCGCCGGCGGGTGCGGCACGTGCGACGGCATCGGCGGGGCCCCCGGCGGCGCGACGGTCGGCACCTCACGCCCCTCGACGGGGCCCAGGTCGCGGACGTCGGGCACGCCCACCATCTTCCCAGCACCCGCCCGGATCAGGCCGTCGGTCGCTGAGGACCCGTTCTGTGTCGCAGAACGG
>JAEVZA010000208.1 GCA_023392475.1 Actinomycetes bacterium
GCGCATCACCGTGCTCATGTCCGACTGCCGGGCCACCACCGGCGGCGACCCGCTCCCCCACGCCGGCGACCTCGGGGAGCTGGCCGTGCTCGCCCCCGAGGGCGACACCGCCGACGCCGCCGCGCTCGCGGATGCCCTCGGCGCGCGCTGGACCGAGCTCGGCGGGCCCACCACGGTGCCCGACGCCCTCGCCCGTGCCCTCGCCGGCTGACCTGCCGATCTCCGCTCGCCGAGCTCCGGAGCCCGCTTCGTCACCGCGTTCCGTCGTCGGACGACGGAAGGCACCGGCAACGCCGTGCTCGGCGGGGTTCGGCGACGGCGACTGCGACGGGGCGGACCTCAGTCGACGGGGTCGAAGGTGTCGGCGAGCTCGCGGAGGTCCTTCTTCGACACCTTGCCGAGCTCGGCCGTCGGGAACTCCTCGACGAAGTAGACGGCCCGCGGCACCTTGAAGTCGGCGAGGTTCGCCGAGCAGTGCTCGAGGATCAACGTCTCGGTCGCCGCCTCGTCGAGGTTCGGGTCGCCCTTGATGGCGAAGGCGACGGGGACCATGTCGAGGCGCTGGTGCGTCTTCGCCACCACGGCGACGTCGGCGAGCGGCGCCCCCGCGGCCCGGATCGCGTCCTCGACCTCGCGGGCCGACACGTTCTCGCCGCCGACCTTCAGGGCGTCCTTGTCCCGATCGCAGTACCGGACGTTGCCGTCGTCGAGGAGCATCACGATGTCGCCGGTGCGGGCCCAGCCGTCGGACGTGAAGAACTTCTCGTTCGCCTCGTCGTTGTGGAAGTACTCCTTGCACACGGTCACGCCGCGGACGCCCCGGATCCAGAGCTCGCCCATCTCGCCGACGGCGGCCAGCTCGCCGTCCTCCTTGACGATGAGCATCTCGTAGCCCGGCGAGACCTTGCCCATCGCCATGTCGGGGTACTGCTCCCACGGGTTGGAGTGGACGCAGTGCGTCACCAGCTCCGTCATGCCGTAGGCGGCGATCACCTTCATACCCATCATCTGCTCGAGCACCGGCATGATGAGGCCGAACACGCCCACCTTGACCGTGTGGTTCTCGGGGATGCCCTGCTCGAACGCCGTCTGGATGACGAACGGCAGCAGCGAGATGTGGGTGACCGAGTACTTCTCGATGACCGGCCAGAACTTGCTGGCCGAGAACTTCGGCTGGAGGATCACCGTCCCGCCGACGCCGAGGATCGACCAGATCGCCCAGCTCTGCGTGTTGACGTGGAAGAACGGCAGCGACGCGAGGTACACGTCGTCGGCCTCGAGCTGGATGTTGGTCGGGTTGACCTTGGCCGCCCACAGCGCGTTGGCGTGGGTGTGCACGACCGCCTTGGGCTTCGACGTCGTGCCCGACGTGAAGAGGATGCCGGCGGGGAGCATCGGGTCCGCGTCGCGCTGGGGAGCGTCGGCGGCGTCGCCGTGCAGCGAGTCCCAGCCGTCGCGGCCGTGGCCGAGCTCGTCCTCCGCAGCGGGCACGCCCGAGTTGTCGTCGGTGACGACGATCCACCCCAGGTCCGGCCCGGCCTCGGCCACGAGCGAGGCGTACTTCGGCTGCGTGATGGCGCCCACGCACCCGGTGTGGGTGATGAAGTAGTTGACCTCGGCGGCGACGCTGCGGGTGTTCGTGGTGACGGCGACCGCGCCGACCCGCGAGCAGGCGTACCAGCCGATGACGCCCTCCGGGCAGTTCTCGGCGTGGATCAGCACCATGTCGCCGACGCCGACGCCACGGGCGGCGAGGCCGGCGGCGACCTGCTTCGTCTCCTCCGCGAACTCGGCGTAGGTCCAGCTGCGCGAGGGCCCGTCCTTGGGCTCCCAGACGAGGAAGACCTTGTCGGGCTGGTGCTGCGCCCAGTGGTCCACGAGCCACGGCACGTCCTGGCCCTGGAACTGGTAGGCGGCCGCCTCGGCCGGGTCGATCGACGGTGCCTGCGCCATGTGCGGATCCCCCTGGGACGTGTGGGCCGCGAGGGACCCCGAACGGATCTGACGATACGTCAGATCCCGATGCCCGTTCCCATCGCCGGCGACTTGACGCCCCGTCGCGGCGCCGCGTTGACTTGCCAGCCGATGAGCTCCACCCCTCCTGACGGCCAGGCCCCCGCGCGGGCGCGGCCGCCGCAGGGGTTCTGGGTGCTGTGGTCCACCGCAGCGATCGACCAGATCGTCTTCGCGATGATCCTCCCGGTCCTGCCGTTCATCGCCCGGCAGTACGGCGCGAGCCCCCTCCAGGTGACCGCGCTGGTGTCGGTCTTCGCCCTCGCGCAGTTCATCGTCTCGCCGTTCGTCGGCGCGCTGTCGGACCGCATCGGGCGCAAGCCGGTCCTCATCGTCTCCTTGTTCGGCTCGGCGGTCGGGTCGCTCGTGGTGGGCCTGGCCGGCGCGCTGCCGATCCTCTTCCTCGGCCGCGCCATCGACGGCTTCTCCGGCACGGCGCTCGTGTCCGCGCAGACGGCGATCACCGACCTCGTCGAGCCGCAGAAGCGCGCCAAGTACCTCGGTCTCATGGGCTCGGCGTTCGCCGTCGGGTTCGTGGTCGGGCCGGCGCTGTCGGGCGTGCTGTCGCTCGTCGACCACCGCCTGCCGTTCTTCGTGGCCGCCGCGCTGGCCGCCGCGAACGCGGTCGTGGCGATCTTCCGCCTCCCCGAGACGCGCCACCGGGCGGTGGCCGACGCGGCGCCCACGGCTGCGCCGTCCGGGAC
>JAEVZA010000217.1 GCA_023392475.1 Actinomycetes bacterium
GTCCCGCCGCCGCACCGTCGACCCCGGGTGCGACGGCGCAGCAGCCCGCCACCGGGGCCCCGCCGCTCGTCGTCACGTCCGTGAGCCCGTGGGTGGAGGCCGACGGCGACTTCCAGGTGCGGTTCGCGCCGACGGCCGCGGTGCCGCTCGATGCCAGCTTCTCGTACACCGTGCACCAGCGGATCCGGCCGCAGGGACGGGACTCGCTGCGCACGAGCCTCGACCGCGTCCTCGCCGGCGGCGACTTGCCGGGCGTGCTCCAGTCGCCGGTCGAGGCGCCGGTGATCACCCTCGGCAACCCGGCGACGGGCCTCGTCCTCGACGTGCCGGTGCGCACGTCGCGCGGCAGCTCCGACCGGGTCCTGCTCCCCACGCCGGGCATCCACCCGGTCGAGCTGCGCCTGACCGGGTCCGACGGCAGGGAGCTCTGGCACGACGTCGTGTTCCTCAACCGCCTCCCCGACGACGACGTCACCGGCCAGGGCGGCGCACCCGCCCGCATGTCCGTCACCCTCACCGTCCCGATCGACGGCGGCCCGGCGCTCCGGCCCGACGGCCGGCCCGACATCGAGCCGAGCACCGCGCAGGCGATCACCGACACCACCGGCCTGCTCACCGCCGTCCCCGAGGCCCGGCTCGCGCTCTCCCTCCGCCCGAACCTGGTCAGCGCGCTGGAGCGCTCGCCGCAGCCCGCCGACCGCCGGTTCCTCGAGGCGGTCCGCGCCGCGACGGGCGCCGAGCCGGCCCGGACGACCTACGCCGCCGTCGACACCGGCGGCCTCGTCGCCGCGAACGCGAGCGCCGAGATGCTCCGCCAGGTCGACCTCGGCGACCGCACGGTGCGCGACGCGACCGGTCGTCAGACCACGCGGGGGTCCTGGTACCTGGACGACACGGTCTCACCGGAGTCGCTCGAGCTCCTGCGCGCGCTCGGCGCGACGCGGGTCGTGCTCGCCGCCGATCGGTTGCGGCCGGGCGCCAACGTGACGGGCGAGCAGCTGCGCACGTCGGCCGTCGCGCTGCAGGGTGCCGCCGGGATGACCGCGACCGCCGTCGACGAGGACCTCACCACGCTGCTCGGCGACACCGACGTCGCCCCGGCGCAGCGCGCCAACCAGGTCCTCACCGCGCTGATGGCCACGTGGTTCACCGCCGCCGAGCAGCCCGCCACCTCGTTCCCCGGGCCGAGCTCGGTGGTGGTCGTCCCGCCGTCGACGGACCCGGCCGTCGTGCAGTCGCTCGCCCCGGCCCTCTCGGCCGGTGGCCCGCTGTCGAGCGACCCGGCCGACGTGCCGCAGCGCCCCGCCCAGCGCAACGGGCGCCCGCTCACCGCGTCGCTCGCTCCCCGCACCCCGGCGGACCAGCGGGGCCCCGTCGCCGAGCTCACCGCCTCTCGCTCCCTGATCGACGCCTTCCGCTCGATGGCGCCGACCAACACGGCGGACCCGGCGGACTGGGACCTGCTGAACGCCGAGACGCTGGCCCGGGACATGTCGGACGAGGACCGCTCGGCCGTGCACGTCCACATCGCGGACGAGGTCCACCGCCGCATGGGTTCGATCGAGATGCCCCGCTCGCGCCGGGTCGTGCTCACGAGCCGCGACGCCACCATCCCGCTCCGGTTCCGCAACGACCTCCCGTACGACGTGCACGTGCTGCTCCGCGCCCGCTCGCTCCGGCTCGTGATCGACGGCGGCGACAGCCGCGAGGTCGTGCTGAAGCCGGGCGAGAACCGGATCGACCTCCCGGTGACGGTGCGGGCCTCGGGCGGCAGCCTCCTGCGCATCGACCTCCGCTCGCCCGACGGCACGGTGCGCCTCGCCGCGACGACGATGCCGGTCACGTCCTCCACCATCTCCGGCGTCGGCGCAGCGCTGTCGATCATCTCCCTCCTGTTCCTCGCCGGCTGGTGGATCCGCACCGCCCGGCGCCGCCGTCGCCAGCAGGCCCGGGACGCGGGCGACCACCCGGCGATCGACGCGACCGACGACGGCGCCACGGCCGACGTCCGGGAGCGACGGGACGAGGCGCGGGCACCCGCGGGCGTCGGTCCCCCCTCCCGAACACCCGACGGGACGCCCGGTAGCGTTGGGAGAGGTGGATGAGACGCGGGTGGGACCCGGTTCGATCGATCTCACCGACGGGACGTTGAGGTCGGCAGGGCTCGCCGGCACGACCCTCTGCGGCCGCTACCGCCTCGACCGGCTCATCGGGTCGGGCGGGATGGCGCAGGTGTGGGAGGGGACCGATGCGGTGCTCGGCCGGCGCGTCGCGGTGAAGCTGCTCCACCCGCACCTGGCGAGCGACCAGGCGTTCGTGCGCCGGTTCCGGCAGGAGGCGATCGCCGCGGCCCGCCTCAACGACCCGGGGATCGTCGGGGTGTACGACACGTGCTCCGACGCGGGCCACGAGGCCATCGTCATGGAGCTGCTCGACGCCACGACGCTGCGGCAGCTGCTCGACGAGCGGGGCGTGCTCGACGCCGACACCACGCTGCGGATCGGGCTGCGCCTCCTCGACGCGCTGGAGGCGGCGCACCGCGCCGGCCTGGTGCACCGCGACGTCAAGCCGTCGAACATCCTGCTGTGCTCCGACGGCCGGGTGAAGATCGCCGACTTCGGCATCGCCAAGGCCGACGACCAGACCGAGCTGACCCGCGAGGGCGCGCTCATCGGGACGGCCTCGTACCTCGCACCGGAGCAGCTCACCGGGGGCGAGGTCGACGGGCGCGCCGACCTCTACTCCCTCGGCCTGGTGCTCTACGAGTGCCTGACGGGTCGCGTGCCCTTCGAGGGCGACACCGGCGCGGCCGTCGCCCTCGCCCGGCTCCACACCACGCCGACCGACCCGCGCCGGCTGCGCGCCGACGTGCCACCCCGGCTCGCGAGCGCGGTCATGCGGTCGCTCGAGCGCGACCCCGACGACCGGTTCGCCTCCGCGGCCGACTTCCGCGCCGGCCTGCTGGACACCGGGGTCCCGGTCGAGCCGCCGACCACCGCGCCACCGCCACCCGCCGAGGTGGCGCAGGAGCCGGAGCCCGCCGGGTTCGGCCGCTCCGAGCGCCGGTGGCTGGTGCCGGCGCTGATGATCCTGCTGGTCGCGGTCGCGGTGACCGTCGCCGGGCTCCTCCTCCGCGAGACCGCGTCCGAGCCGGAGGCCCCCGCGCCCACCACCGCTCCCACCGAGGCGGGCGCACCCGTGCCGGTCAGCCGCGCGTCGACGTTCGACCCGCAGGGCAGCGGCCGCGCCGGCGAGAACGACGCGCTCGCCGGGCGGGCCGTCGACGGCGACGGCGCCACGGCCTGGCGCACCGAGGCCTACGACCAGCCCGACTTCTTCGGCGACAAGAAGGGGGTCGGCCTGGTCCTGACGCTGGCGGAGCGGACCCGGCTCGACAGCCTCCGCATCGACGGCTCGGCCAACGGCTGGAGCGGATCCGTGTTCGTGCTCGACGAGGCCTCGCTCGACGGGTTCGATCCGACGCGGGCGCGACCGGCGGCCGCGCTCGACGACGTGACCGGCCAGGTCGACGTCGACCTCACCGGCGCCACCGGCTCCACGGTGGTCGTCTGGATCACCAACCTCGGCGCACCCGATGACGGGTCCCGCCACCGCGTCCAGATCGACGAGGTCGTCCCGATCGGGGTGCCGGCCCCCGGCTGAGCCGGCACCGGCTGCCACGGTGGACGGCCACGACCGGAGCGACGGCGGCGCGCCCGACGACGAGCTGGTCGAGCGCGCCCGGGGCGGCGACCGCGCCGCGCTCGAGGCCCTGCTCCGGCGCTACCACGACCGGATCCACCTCGTCTGCCTACGGATGTGCCGCGACCCGCACGACGCCGAGGACGCGACGCAGGATGCGCTCGTCGCCGTGGTGCGCGGGCTCGACCGCTTCGACGGTCGCGCCGCGTTCGGCACGTGGGTGTACCGGGTGGCGACCAACGCCTGCCTCGACGAGCTGCGGCGCCGACGCCGCCGACCCGTCCCGGCCGCCGACGGCACGGGAGCGGAGCCGGTCGCCCGGGACGACCCGGCCGCCGACGCGGTGGGCGGCGACGAGCGCGCCCGCCTCAGCCACCACCTGGCCGAGCTGCCCGACGAGTTCCGGGCGCCGCTCGTGCTGCGCGACGTGCTCGACCTCGACTACACGACCATCGCCGAGGTGCTCGACCTGCCCGCCGGCACCGTGCGGTCGCGCATCGCGCGTGGCCGGTCGCGGCTCGCGGAGCGGCTCGCCGCCGAGCGGGTCGGGAACCACGGCGACGCCGCGACCGTCCAACGCGACGGAGGACCGGACGGTCCGACCGCATGAACGACCCCACGCACGACCCCACGGACGACCCGTCATGAGCGAGCACCTGGACGACCACGAGCGCGAGCAGCTGCTCGACGCGGTGCTCGAGGGCGACGCGTCACCCGACCAGCGCGCGCTCGTCGAGGCCGACCCCGACCTGTCCGCGGCCCTCGCCGACCTGCGCGAGGT
>JAEVZA010000302.1 GCA_023392475.1 Actinomycetes bacterium
ACCCAGACCAGCACGTCACCGTCACGGAGGTTGCGTCGCCGCGGACCGTTCGTCGCCATCGCGATGGTCCTCGCGATGCCGGGCGCGGCGTGCGCGGCACCGTCGGCCCCGGCGGGGGGCTGGGGCCGGGGGGGCCGGGCGGCGGGCGGTGGCGCGCCCGGCGGCATCGCACGGCGGGGGCGGGGGTAGATCGGTCACCCGTGGAGGCACGATCCGACCACCGGGGCAGCGGGCGCGGCGGGACCGGCGACCTCGCGGGCGACGACGACCGCCCTGCGGCGCTGCTGCACGACGACACCGACCGCGCGGAGCTCCGGCAGCGCTACTACGGGCTCCTCCAGGAGCTGCGCGTCCTCCTGCCCGGCGTGCAGGTCCTCCTCGCCTTCCTGTTCACCGTGCCGTTCGCGTCGCACTTCGGCGAGCTCGACGGCGCGGGGCGCGCCGCGTTCGGCGTCTCGATGTGCAGCGCCATGGCCGCGACCGTCGCGTTCGCGGCGCCGATCGCCTTCCACCGGGTCGGCCACCGCCGGGCCCGCTCGGCGCGGCTCGTGTGGGCCATCCGCATGGAGGGCGCAGGACTGGTGTTCATGTGCGTCGCGCTGCTCGCCGGCCTCTACTGCGTGATGCGGTTCGTGTACGGCGGCGGGCTCGCCGCCGCGGTCACCGGCGTGGTCGTCGTCATGATCGTGCTGCTGTGGGTGGCCGTCCCGCTCCTCGGCGACGACGCGCACGGCGGCGGGGCCGACTGACGTCACCCGACGGCCACGCCGACCGGGCGCCGGCGGTTCCGACGGTTCCGGCAGTTCCGGCGGTTCCGGCGCGGCGGGGACCGGGTAGGGACCCCGGGCGACGGACGCCGACCGAGGAGGTTCCCCGTGCCACGAGGATCGTCACCCAAGCGTGAGCGGCAGTACGAGCACATCAAGGAGTCGGAGCTCGATCGGGGCGTCGACGAGGACGAGGCCGAGGAGATCGCCGCCCGCACCGTGAACAAGGCCCGGGCCCGCAGCGGCGAGGCCGAGGAGCGGTCGGACCTCTCGGTCGAGGACATCTCCTCGCAGGAGCGGGCCGCACGGCACCGGAGGACGGGCGAGTCGGGCCGCACCCGGGACCAGCTCTACGAGGAGGCGAAGCGCCGCAAGATCCGCGGCCGGTCCCACATGGACAAGGCCGAGCTCGAGCGGGCGCTCGCCCGCTGACCTCGCCGCCGCTCCTGGCGCCCCGAGCCTCGTTCTGTGCTGCAGATCGGTACGGATCCGTACCGATCTGCAGCACAGAACGGGCGAGGGGGCGGACGAGGGGCCGGTCACGAGGGGGCCGGTCAGCTTCGGGCGGCGGCCTCGATCCACGCCTGGCTCGCCCGTCGCACGGGCAGGGGCAACGTCCGTTCCAGCCGTCGCCGGAGGTCGGCCAGCGAGACGCCGTCGAGCTCCGAGCGCCAGGCCCGCTCGGCCCGGTCCATCGCCGAGGCGATCGCGCACCGCGAGGTCGGCGCGTCGTCGTCCCGCGGCACCGGCATGTTCCGGGTGATCTCGGTGCACCGGAAGATCGGTTCGCCGCCCTCGATGGCGTCGACGACGTCCAGCAGCGACACGTCCTCCGGTCGACGGGCGAGCCGGTACCCCCCGCTGCGGCCGGGGGTGGCGGTCACGATCCCCGCCCGCGCCATGTCCTGCAGCGCCTTGGCGAGGTACGCGGCGGGGACGCCGCAGTACTCGGCCATGCGCGAGGCCGGGAGCGTGGAGCCCTCCGGGAGCGACGTCATCATCGCCGCCGCGTGCAGTCCCCACTCGACTTGCTGCCCGAGCTTCATCGCGGACATCCTGTATCCGGATATTTCATGTCTGCATTCTACCGGAGCGCAGCGCCGGCAGCAGCGCCGCGACGAACGCCACGACCAGGGAGGTCGACAGACCATGTCCGACACGATCCAGTCCACCGACACCACGACGGACGAGGAGGCCCGAGCCGGCAGCGGCGGACGGTTCCGCATCCTGCACCTCCGCGACACCACGCGCCTGGACGCCATGTTCCAGCTCTCGGCCGCCACGAAGGCGGGGCTCGAGCCCGAGCTGCTCGAGCTGGTCAAGATCCGCGCCAGCCAGATCAACGGCTGCGCCTACTGCCTCGACATGCACACCAAGGACGCCCGCGCGCTCGGCGAGACCGACGAGCGCCTCGACGGGCTCGCCGCCTGGCCGGAGCTGCCCTGGTACTCCGACCGCGAGCGCGCGGCGTTGGAGCTGACCGAGGCCGTCACCCGGCTGTCGGAGGGCCACCCGCCCCAGCAGGTGATCGACCGCGTCGGCGAGGTGTTCAGCCAGGAGGAGGCGGCGGCCCTGCTCTACGCGGCGGTGACGATCAACGCCTGGAACCGCCTCGGCGTGGTCGGCACGCCGTCACGACCGGGCAGCTACCGGTCGGCCGCCTCACGCTGACCGGACGCGGGCCACGCAGCGAGCGCGGGACCCCGGGCGGGCCGGGTCAGGCGGTGCCGCCCTGGATCTCGCCGCCCCGCAGCACCGTGACCGGGCCGTCCTCGCTGACGACGATGACGGTGGCGAGCGGGTCGTCGAAGCTGTAGCGGCGGGCGTTCGTGTGGCGCATGCCCCGCAACCCGTCGACGGACTCCTCCGCCAGGGGGCTGGGCAGCAGCCGGACGCCGAGCTCCTGCAGCGTGCCGTCGGCGTCGAACACCGCCGCGCCGTCGATCTGGGTGAGCACGTGCACCAGCGGGGCCAGGTCGGCGGGGCGCACGACGCGGAGCCCGGGCGGGCGGGCGAGCCGCCGCTCCCAGCTCGGGTCGTCGAGCACCGGTTCGGGCCGGTACACGAGGATCGCTCCGATCCCCCTTGCCCCGAGGTCGTGCACCGCCAGCTCGAGCAGCGTCTCGAGCACGTCCCGGTCGCCGTGCGCCGCGCAGGCCGCGAGCGAGTCGATCCACGACGACACCGGCGGCTGCTGCTGCCAGCCGATCCCGTCGAAGCGCAGCACGCCGAACGCACCGGCCACGCGGACCACCCCCATCGGGTGGCGCTGCACGACGGTGGCGCCGGTCGCCTCGGCCAGCAGCACGAGGTCGCGCTCCGAGCCGGCGGGGCGGTCGAACACGACGAGCTCGTCACCGGCGGACGGCCCCGCGCGGTGCACGGGGCCCCGGACGACCCAGCTGGACAGCCCGTCGGCGAAGAGGCGCGCACCGTCGATGCCGCCCGTCGGGACCTTCCTGCTGGTGACGGAGAGGTCCGTCGTCGGCTGCCAGTCCGAGGCCGGGACCGACGGGGCGACGAGGGCCCCGTACGTCGGCACGCGCCGCTCGTGCACCCGGGGGTGCAGGGCGTAGTCCAGCTCGGTCAGCACGGCGGCCTGGACGTCGGCCGGCCCGGGCACGACGAAGCCCACCTCCGACAGCTCCTCGGCCAGCCGCCGGACCCGCGGCGGCGCCGATGCCGTCACCTCCACGTCGACCGACATGCCGGGAGGCTACCCACGCGCCGGTCGGGCGGCGGGCGCGTGCGGTGCAGCCGTCCGGGGTGCGGCGTCGGGGGCGTCCGGTCCCGGCGCGCCACGCCCCGCACCCCGACCACCTGACACACGTGTCAGGTTCGGTACGCTGGCGGTCGGACGGCGTGGCTCGACGACGAACGGGGATCCAGGTGGCCGAGGACCAGGCGACAGCACCGATGTCGGACGACGGGATGGCGAACGCCCCGCAGCCGCTCTACCGGGCGATGCGGGAGACCGCCGGCGTCGTGCCCGTCGACGACCACATGGTCGTGGTGTGCCGGCGGGCCGAGATCGACGAGATGTTCCGGCGGACCGAGCACTTCACGTCCAACATGTCGGCCGTCGACCTCCAGAACCGGCGTCCGCTGATCCCGCTCCAGATCGACCCGCCGGAGCACAAGAAGTACCGCAAGATCCTGGATCCGCTGTTCGCGCCGAAGCGCATGGCGCTGCTCGACGAGCCGGTCACCGCCCTCGTCCACGAGCTGATGGACGCGTTCGGCGACCGCCGCGAGATCGACTTCGCCGCAGAGTTCAGCGTGCCGTTCCCGTCCCGGGTCTTCCTCACGCTGCTCGGGCTCCCGGTCGACGACCTGCCCACGTTCCTCGCCATGAAGGACGGCATCGTGCGGCCGGAGCACGTCGTCGGCACGGACTTCGGGAGCGAGGCGGCCGTGGCGCACCAGAAGGCCACCGCGGACTCGATCTACGACTACTTCGACGCCGTGCTCGACGAGCGCGAGGCCACGGCCACCGACGCCGACGACCTGCTCGCGGCCTTCCTCCGCAGCGAGGTCGACGGCCACACGCTCACCCGCGACGAGATCCTCGACATCTGCTTCCTGTTCCTGATCGCCGGGCTCGACACCGTGACCGCGACGCTCGACTGCATGTTCGCGTTCCTCGCCACGCACCCCGACCACCGGCGCCAGATCGTCGAGGACCCGTCCGTGATCCCGAGCGCGATCGAGGAGCTGCTGCGCTGGGAGACGCCGGTGATGGGCGTGGCCCGCGCCGCGACGACGGACACGGAGCTCGGCGGCTGCCCCATCCACGAGGGCCAGATGGTCGCGGTCATGCTCGGCGCCGCCAACACGGACGACGAGGAGTTCGGCGACGGCGACGAGGTCCGGTTCGACCGGGAGGTCAACCGCCACCTCGCGTTCGGCGGGGGCGTGCACCGGTGCGTCGGCTCGCACCTCGCTCGCCAGGAGCTGCGGGTCGCCCTCCGCGAGTGGCACCTCCGCTACCCCGACTACTCGGTGCTCGAGGGCCACGAGCTGCAGTACACGCCGGCCATCCGGTCCATCGAGCACTTCCCGATGGTCCTCGGCGAGCCCTGAACCCCGCCGAACCCACCGGCGCGCTGCGGGAGGTTCAGCGGGCGTCCATGTCGACGGCGTTGACCCGCGCCGGCATGAGGTCGACCACCACCCGGGACTCGCCCTCGGCGTCCATCGCGCGGAGGTCGACGCCGCCGTACTTGGCGCCGACCAGGTCCGCGAACTCGTAGTCGGGGTCGGGCTCGAGCGACGCGTCGCCGCGCACCTCGAGGTAGCGGGTACCCGAGGGGTCGAGCACGAACAGGGTCGCCGCCGGGTTCGCGGCGAGGTTCCTCGCCTTCTGCCGGGTCGTGTTGAGCGACAGCCGGACGGTGTCGCCCTCGATCAGGAACCAGACCGCCGTGAGCTGGGGGCGGCCGTCGGGGCCGACCGTGGCGAGCACGCCGGTCCGGGCGTCCGCGAGGTCGCGGTGGGAGTCGGGGATGTGGGCCATGCCGAGGTCAACACGCCCGGCCCGGCGCCGGATTCCTCGTCGGCATGACCGGGGTCGCCACGGGGTACGGCGTCGGGAGACGACGGACCGAGGAGGACCGACATGTCGGAGCAGCTCCGGGGCAAGCGCATCGCCTTCCTGGTGGCCGACGAAGGCGTCGAGCAGGTCGAGCTCACCGAGCCGTGGAACGCGGTCACGGACGCCGGCGGCGAGCCCACCCTGATCGCTCCCGGCGGCGGCGAGGTGCAGGCGTTCAACCACCTGGACAAGGGCGACGTGTTCGAGGCCGGCGCCTCGACGGCGGACGCCGATCCCGCCTCGTTCGACGCGCTCGTGCTGCCCGGCGGCGTGGCGAACCCGGACCAGCTGCGCCGCGACGAGGACGCGGTCGCGTTCGTGCGGGACTTCCTGCGCAGCGGACGGACGGTGGCCGCCATCTGCCACGCGCCGTGGACGTTGGTGGAGGCCGGCGTGACCGACGGCCGCCGCCTGACGTCGTGGCCGAGCCTGCAGACGGACCTGCGGAACTCCGGCGCGACCTGGGTGGACGAGGAGGTCGTCGTCGACGACAACCTCATCACGAGCCGGCGCCCCGACGACCTCCCGGCGTTCTGCCGCGCCGTCGTCGACGCGGTGGCCTGACGACCCCCCAGCCGCGCGAGCTCGCGCTCAGCCGGCGTTGCGGAGCACGACCACGGCGACGTCGTCGCTCGCCCGCGCCGCCGGGACGAGGCCGACGATCGTGTCGGCGATGTCGTCGACGTCCTCGTGGTGCAGGTCGCCGAGCACCTCGGCCACGCGGTCGATCCCGTCGTCGATCGGTGACCGCCGCGTCTCGACCAGCCCATCGGTGAAGGCCACGAGCACGTCGCCCGGGGCGAACGGGACCGCCGGAGCCGGACGGCGGTCGCGGGGCCGGACCCCGAGCGCCGGGTAGCGCGCCCCCTCCACCCGCTCGACCCCGGCGGGCGTGCGCAGCAGGGCGGGTGGGTGCCCGGCGGCCGAGAGCCGGAGGGACGCGTCCGGCACGTCGATCTCCACGCACAGCGCGGTGCCGCGGAACGTGTCGTGGGGCTCGTCCGCGAGCAGCGGGTGCAGCTCCGGGAACAGGTCGTCGAGGGGGACGCCCATGCGGACCATCGTGGAGAGCGTCGTGCGGAAGCGCGCCATCTCCACCGCGGCCGGCACGCCGTGGCCCACGACGTCGCCGACGACGGCGGCGAGGCGACCACCCTCGAGGCGGATGAACTCGTACCAGTCGCCGCCCATCCGCAGGTCCGAGAGCGCCGCCTGGTAGCGCCCGGCGCACTGCACGCCGGTCAGTGCGTGCGGGGTGCGCACCATCTGGTCGCTCATGCGGGTGACCAGCTCGTGCTCCAGCTCGTACAGGTGCGTGCGCTCGAGCGTGGCGCCGCACAGGTCGACGACCGTCGAGAACAGCGCTCGGGTGGACGGGTCGAGGTCGGCGCGGGTCGGCCACCCGACCGCCAGCGCGCCGACGACCTGCTCCTTCCCCTTGCGGACGGGGACCGCCCAGAGCGCCCCGACGCCCACGGACTCCGCCTCGCCGTGCGCCTCCGGGAACCGCTCGGCCATCGCGTCCCGGTCCGGCACGATGACGTCACGGCCCGTCCGGATGGCCTCCACGATCGGGTACGGCGCGTCGAGGTCGAGCCCGCGGTAGCGCTCGACGGCCTCGGCACCCATCTCGGCCGGTCGGAGGACGTCCACCTGCTCGAGGTCGTTGACCACGGCCAGGCGACCCATCGTCGCGCCGAGGACGTTCGGCACCAGCTCCGACACGGCCCGTGCCACGTCCTCGCCGGTCGTCGCCTCGGCGAGCCGCCCGGCCAGCTCCGAGACCCTCGTCGACGCGCCGAACAGGTCGGCCCGCACCAGCGCGCCGCTGGCCACCTCGGCGAGGGCGACCATCGACGCCTCGTCGACGGCGGCGACGATCGGTCGGGCCCAACCCACGCCGATCGCCGCGACCACGCGCCCGCGCACGCGGATCGGCAGCACGACCGCGGCCTCGATGCCGGCCCACCGCGGCGCCTCGGAGATCACTGGGTAGCGGGCGCGGAACTCCTCCCGTGAGGAGATCGTGGTCCGCCGGCCCGTGTTGACCGCGTCGTTGATGGGGCCCTTGGCGTCGATCGGGATCAGCAGCGGGTCGTCGGAGGTGGACGGATCGAAGAAGATGAGCGACTCGCCCCGGGCGTCGAGCACCGCCATGTTCGACGTCTTCGCGTCGACGAGCCGCCACCCCTGCTCGGCGACGATGCGCCCGACGTCCGCCATGTCGGGGGCTCCCGAGAGCTCGGCGCTCACCTCCGCGAGGGCGCTGGTCATGTCGTAGAGCCGCCCGCGCCGGAGCGACTCGGTGGCGAGGGAGGCCAGCGTGTCGAACCGGCCCTGCAGCACGTCGTCGACGACGATCGCGGCGCGCCAGTGGACGACGAGGCCCCCCAGCACGCGACCGGTGCCGTCGACGAGCGGCGCGGCGACCGTCGTGGACGCGAGGTCCCCGGTCACGGTCACGAAGTCGGGCACCTCGGCGAACGGCCGCTGCCCCGCCCGCGACCCGAACACGATCGACTCGCGCGTCCGGATCGCCTCCGCGAGGGGGTAGCGCCCGGCGAGCGGCAGCACCGAGGGCACCGCGAGCGCGGCGGCGAAGTCGGGGTCGCACTCGAGGTGGACGTCGCCGGTGCGGTCCACGACGCCGATCGTCGCGTGATCGGCGCCCAGGGCCGGGGCGGCCCCGGCGGCCAGGACGCGCAGCAGGTCGTCCACGGATTCCGTGCGGTTGAGCTCCTCGGAGAGCGACGCGAGCTCCTCCGTCCACCGACGCTGCCGCTCGTCGGCGAGCTCGAGGTCCCGCCGCTCGGCCTCGGCGGCGACGCGCTGGCGCCGCCAGCGGACGTGGATGACCGCGGACAGCGCCCCGTACAGCACCGCGAACAGGAAGACCGCGATCGCCACCCCGAGGAGGACGTCCGACGAGTCGTTGATCGACGTCAGCCGGGACCGCCGCACCGCCTCGATCCGGGCCCCGAGCGACTGCTGCGCGGCGCGCAGCTCGTCGAACCGCCGCTTGCCGAGGCCCGACGCCTCGATCTCGACCGCAGCGGCGCGATCGCCGCGCCGGATGGCGGCGATCTCGGGCTCGGCCACCTCCGAGCGCCAGACGTCCGCACGCCGGCGGACCTCCGTGACCGCGTCCTGCCCGGGCCGGTCGCCGCGGAGCGTCGCCGCGAGGTCGTCCAGCCGGTCGTGGGCGATCGCCTGGCCCGACCGGTAGGGCTCGAGGAACTGCGCATCCTGGGTGATGACGTACCCCCGGACCGCGGTCTCCTGGTCGACGAGCGACCCGTCGAGGTCGGCCGACGCCGCGGCGAGGTTCCGCAGCGCGTCGGTCTGGCGCGAGGCGTCGCTGCGCGCCCGGAGCGCCACGACCACGACGACCACGCTCACCGCGAGGAGAGCGACGACCGACGCCGCGGTCAGCAGGAACACCCGGCGACGGACGTCGTCCGATGCGATCACGGCGACACACTACGGGGGCGCGACGGGAGCCCGGGGTCCAGCGCGACCGATCCCGGGGACGGGGGAACGGCGCCGTCACCCGCACCGGACGGCCGGCCGACCTCCTGGCCGTCCCGCTCGAGGCGGCGCGGTCAGCGCGGCGGCCCGGTGCCGAGCAGCGGGGCGAGCCCCCGGATCTCGGGCGACGTCGACGCGGCGATCAGCGACCCCACGGTCGAGGTGCGGGGCTCGTGCGGGTAGGCGATCACGAGCCGGTCGGCCGGGCGCGGCGCACCGGGTCCCGGCCCGCTCCGGCCCACGAACGCGGGCTCCGGCGACGACACGACGGTGACGGCGACCTCGCCGGTCCCGAGCCCCGCCGTCGGGATGATCGACCGGCCGGCCGCGACGGACAGCGCGTCGAGCCCCGCCGCGGTCGTCATCGCCGTCCTCGCGGTCAGGCGCGACGGGTCGACGCCGGGCACCAGCGCGGATCGCACCCAGATGTCGACGATGCAGTCGTCCACCTCGCCCGTCATGCCCACCCGGACCGCCAGCCCGCGCACGCCGCCGAGGTCGTGGAACGGGCACGCACCGACCGCCACGGGCTCGCCGCCGGGTTCGACCTGATCCGCGGTCACGGTCCGAGGAGCGCTGGTCCCCCCTCCCCCGGCGTCCGCGCCCGACGACGTCGAGCAACCGAGCGCCACGGCAGCGCCCACCGACGCGACGACGACGCCGACGAGCCGTCCGAGCGACGTCCGTCGACCGCCCACCCGGGTCGGCGGGCCCGGCGCGATCGGGACCTCGGTCATGACCACCTCCCTCCCGGCCGACGCTATCGGTGGTCCCACCGTTCGGACGTGGGATCCTGTGGGGCGTCGCCGACGTCCGGCGGCGCCACCACCCCTCGACTCGAACCGTGCGCACCGTCGACATCACGACCGGCTCCGCCGTGGACCGGTCGCGCGGCGTGCGCGTCGGTGGACCTGACCGACTGCCGGGACTCGACGGCCTCCGGGGCGTGGCGGTCGTGGTCGTGGTCGCCTTCCACGCCGGGTTCGAGCGCATGGTGGGCGGGTACCTCGGCGTCTCGACGTTCTTCACGCTGTCGGGCTTCCTGATCACGTCGCTCCTGCTCGAGGAGGCGAGGCGCACCCGGTCGGTGGCGCTCCGGTCCTTCTGGGGGCGGCGCTTCCGCCGGCTCCTCCCCGCGTCGCTCGCCACACTCGCCGCGGTCGTCGTGCTCTTCGGCCCGTTCGTCGCCACGGCGGACCAGCGCTCGACGATGCGGGGCGACGTGCTCTCGTCGCTGCTCGACGTCGCGAACTGGCACGACATCCTCACGGGGAGCTCGTACGCGCAGCTGTTCGCGTCGCCCTCGCCGGTGCTGCACTTCTGGAGCCTGTCGATCGAGGAGCAGTTCTACCTCCTCTTCCCGCTGCTCGTGCTCGGCCTGTGGATCGCGACCGCCGGCCGGCGGCTCCTGCTCGGGCTGGCGCTCGGAGGGCTGGCGCTCGCATCGGCGCTGGAACCCGTCCTGCTCCGGATGTCCGACGACCGGGTGTACTTCGGCACCGACACCCGCGCCGCCGAGCTCCTGCTCGGGGCGCTGCTCGCGGTCGTGCTGTCGCACCCACGGGTCCGGCGACGCCTCGCGGTGCGGCCGCGTCGGCGAACGACCGTGAGTGCCGTGGCCCTGGTCGCGCTCACCGTCCAGGCGTGGTGGTGGTGGTCGCTGCCGCAGTCGACCTGGTGGCTGTACCGGGGTGGGTTCGCGGCGTACGCCCTGCTGACGTGCGCGGTCATCGCCGCCGCCGCCCTCCCCACGGGCCCGGTCAGCGCGCTGATGTCCGTGGGCGTCCTGCGCTGGCTCGGGGCGCGCTCGTACGGCATCTACCTCGTGCACTGGCCGATCTTCCTGACCGTCCGACAGACGTGGCCCGGTCTCGACCGCTGGGTGTCGACGGTGCTCGCCGTCGGGGCCACGCTGGTCGTCGCGGTGCTCTCGTACCGGTTCGTGGAGCGGCCGGTCCGGTCGGGCGCCTGGCCACCACGCCGCCGCGGCGCGCCGTTCGCGCTCGCCGGGACCGCGATCGTCGCAGCACTCGCGATGATCCCGCTGCCCGTCGACCGCTCGACCCTCACCCCCGACTTCGAGC
>JAEVZA010000330.1 GCA_023392475.1 Actinomycetes bacterium
CCCCCCCCCCCCCCCCCCCCCCCCACGGAACGGGTGGACGGAACGGGTGGGACGTGTGCGGCGCGGGCCGGGTCAGGCGTCCTGGGGGTGGGCGGCGCGGTCGGTGACGATCAGCGACCGGCCGGCGACGACGCCGGCGGCGGGGTACGTGTCGTCGCCGGCGACCATCCCGGCCAGGGCGTCGCGCTTGTCCTCGCCGGCGATGAGCCAGAGCAGCTGCTCCGTGCGCTGCAGCGCCGGGTACGTCAGCGTCATCCGGTGCCGGCCCTGGTAGAGCCCGCCGGTGATGGCGACCGCCCGGTCCGCGACCTCGAGGACCGGGTCCCCCGGGACGAGCGAGGCGGTGTGCCCGTCGGGCCCGATGCCGAGGTGCACCACGTCGAACCGCTCGGGGAGCGACGCCGCGTAGCGGTCCGCGGCGGCCTCGACGTCGTCGTCGGTGACCGGCATCGGGCGCGTCACCACCGGCAGGTGGCCGAAGCGCGCCTCCCAGTGCGTGAGGTTGCGGTCGGGGTCGCCGTCGGGGGCGATGCGCTCGTCGACCTGGTACACCTCGACGGACGACCACGGCAGGTCCATGCCGGCGAGGTGGTCGAACATCGCCCACGGCGTCTTCCCGCCGCTGACGGCCATCGTGAAGCGACCCCGCTCCGTGACCACCGTGCGGATCTGGGCCGCGATGAAGTCGGCCGCCGTGTTCGCCGCGCCCTCCTCGGACTCGACCACCCAGAGCTCGTGGGTCATCGCCACCGCTCAGCCCTGCTTCTCGGCGTGGCCGCCGAACTCGGAGCGCATGGCCGACAGCAGCTGCCCCGTGAACCGCCCGAGGCCGCGTGACTCGAACCGCTCGACCAGCGACGCCGTGATGACCGAGGCGGGGACGCCCTCCTCGACGGCGGCGAGCACCGTCCAGCGACCCTCGCCCGAGTCCGACACGTGCCCCTCGAACTCCGACAGGTCGGGCGACTTGGCGAGCGCGGCGGCGGTGAGGTCGACGAGCCAGGAGCCGACGACCGAGCCGCGGCGCCACACCTCGGCGACCTCGGCCACGTCGATGTCGTACTGGTAGGCCCACGGGTCGCGCAGCGGGGTGGTCTCCGCGTCGGCCTGCTCGTCCGCGTCGAGCTTCCCGACGTCCGCGTGCTTGATGATGCTGAGGCCCTCGGCGATCGCCGCCATCATCCCGTACTCGATCCCGTTGTGGACCATCTTCACGAAGTGGCCGGCGCCGTTCGGGCCGCAGTGCAGCCAGCCGTCCTGCGCGGTGCCGCCCTCCTTCCGCCCCGGCGTGGGCTCGGCGCTGCCCGGACCGGGGGCGATCGTCTCCCAGATCGGCGCGAGCCGCTCGACCGGGCCGTCCTCGCCGCCGATCATCAGGCAGTACCCGCGGTCGAGGCCCCACACGCCGCCGCTGGTGCCGCAGTCCACGTAGTGGATGCCCGTCGCCTGGAGCGCCTCGGCGCGGTGGATGTCGTCCCGGTAGTACGAGTTGCCGCCGTCGATGACGGTGTCGCCCTCGTCGAGCAGCGGCACGAGCTGGTCGAGGGTCTGCTGGACGATGCCGGCCGGCACCATGATCCAGATGGCGCGGGGCGCCGGCATGGCGTCGACCAGCTCCTGGAGCGACGACGCGCCGGTCGCCCCCTCGGCCTCGAGCGCGGCCACCGCGTCGGGGCTGACGTCGTAGGCGACGCACGAGTGGCCGTCACGCATCAGCCGGCGGACCAGGTTGGCCCCCATCCGTCCGAGGCCGATCATGCCGAGCTGCATGGGGTTGTCGGTTGCCATGGGTCCTCCTGGCGGATGGGGATGTGGGGGTTGGCGTGCGGGTCGGTGGCGGGCGGTCGCGTCGACCGGTGGCCGACGGCGGCGGCCGGCGCCGCTCAGAGGCGCTTGAGGCGCCGGTACTCGCGGATGAGCGCGTTGGTGGACGAGTCGTGGTCGAGGTCCGGCTCGTCGTCGGCCTCGAGCTCCGGGAAGATGGCGAGCGCGAGCACCTTGCCGAGCTCGACGCCCCACTGGTCGAAGGAGTCGATGCCCCAGACCGCGCCCTGCGTGAACACGCTGTGCTCGTACAGGGCCACCAGGGTGCCGAGCCGGTACGGCGAGAGCACCTCGGCGAGGAGCACGCTCGTCGGGCGGTTGCCCTCCATCACGCGGTGGGGCACGACAGGCTCGGGCGTGCCCTCGGCCCGCACCTCCTCCTCCGTCCTGCCGAACGCGAGCGCCTGCGCCTGCGCGAACACGTTCGAGGTGAGGATGTCGTGGTGCTCGCCGAGCGGGTTGATCGACTTGCCGAAGCCGATCAGGTCCAGCGGGATCAGCTTCGTCCCCTGGTGGATCAGCTGGTAGAAGCTGTGTTGCCCGTTCGTGCCCGGTTCGCCCCAGTAGATGGCGCCGGTCTGGTAGTCGACCGGCACGCCCTCGAGCGTGACGTGCTTGCCGTTCGACTCCATCGTGAGCTGCTGCAGGTACGCCGGGAACCGCTTGAGGTACTGGTCGTACGGCATGACGCCGATCGTCTGGGCGTCGAAGAACTGGCCGTACCAGACGGCGAGCAGGCCCATGAGCACCGGCACGTTCCGGTCGAACGGCGTGGTGCGGAAGTGCTCGTCGACGGCGTGGAACCCGGCGAGCATCTCCCGGAACGCGTCGGGGCCGACGGCGATCATCGTCGACAGGCCGATGGCCGAGTCCATGGAGTAGCGGCCGCCGACCCAGTCCCAGAAGCCGAACATGTTCGAGGTGTCGATCCCGAACGCCTGCACCTTCTCCGCGTTGGTCGACACGGCGACGAAGTGCTTCGCCACGGCGGCCTCGTCGCCGAGCGCGGCGAGCGCCCAGTCGCGCGCCGAGTGGGCGTTGGTCATCGTCTCGAGCGTGCCGAACGTCTTCGAGGCGATGATGAACAGGGTCTCCGCGGGGTCGAGGTCCCGCGTGGCCTCCACGAAGTCGGTCGAGTCGACGTTCGAGACGAACCGGAACGTCATCTCCCGGTCGCTGAACGAGCGGAGCGCCTCGTAGGCCATGACCGGTCCGAGGTCGGAGCCGCCGATGCCGACGTTGACGACGTTGCGGATGCGCTTGCCGGTGTGGCCGGTCCACGCGCCCGAGCGGACCCGTTCGGAGAAGTCGGCCATGCGGTCGAGGACGTCGTTGACCTCGGCGACGACGTCGACGTCGTCGACCACGAGCGGCTCGGCGCGCGGCCGGCGCAGCGCGACGTGCAGCACGGAGCGGTCCTCGCTCACGTTGATGCGATCGCCGCGGAACATGGCGTCGATGTGCTCGCGCAGGCCCGACTCCTCGGCGAGCTGCACGAGCAGCTGGAGCGTGCGGTCGGTGACGCGGTGCTTCGAGTAGTCGAGGTAGACGCCGCAGGCCTCGGCGGTCAGCCGCTCGCCGCGGTCGGGGTCGTCGGCGAAGAGGTCCCGGAGGTGGCGGTCGGCGAGCGCTCGGTACTCGGTCTCGAGCGCGGCGAACGCCGGGCGCTTCCGGAGCGGGGGCACGGGCACGGGGTCTCCCGGTGGGTCGGTGGCGGGGCGGGCGGATCGTCGACGGCCGGGGCCGTCAGTCGGGCGGTGCGAACAGCGCCGCGCCGACGATACCGGCGTCGTTGTGCAGCTGGGCGGGAACGATCGGGGTGTCCAGCTCGATGTGCGGGAGGAAGCGGTCCGCCTTCTTGCTGATGCCCCCGCCGATCACGATCAGCTCGGGCCACACGAGCCGCTCGACCAGCCGGAGGTACTTCTGGAGCCGCTTCGCCCACTGCTTGTAGGTGAGGTCCTCGGCCTCGCGGACCGACTCGGCGGCGTACTGCTCGGCGTCGCCACCCTTGAGCGGCAGGTGCCCCAGCTCGGTGTTCGGCACCAGCGCCCCGTCGACGAACATCGCCGTGCCGATGCCGGTCCCGAGCGTCACCATCATGACGAGCCCGCCCACCCCCTTGCCGGCGCCGAAGCGCATCTCGGCGACGCCCGCCGCGTCGGCGTCGTTCACGACGGCGACGGTCCGCCCGGTCGCCGAGCCGAGGACGTCCACGGCGTCCGTCCCGATCCACGCCGGGTCGATGTTCGCAGCGGTCTTGACGATCCCGGCCCGCACGACCGCCGGCAGCGTGATCCCGATCGGTCCCGGGACACCGAGCTGCGCCACCACCTGCGCGACCACGCCGGCGACCGCCTCCGGGGTGGCCGGGTGGGGCGTCGGGATCCGCACGCGCTCGCTGGCGAACCCGCCGAGCTCGAGGTCGACGGGCGCGCCCTTGATGCCGGTGCCGCCGATGTCGATCCCGACGACCGTGGCGGGTGACGCGGCCGACGCCGGCGGCTCGATCGTGGCCCCGGTGGTCGGGGCGGCGGGAGCGGGTGCCACCGCGGGTGGCGACGGCGCGGTGAGCGCGGGGGGCACGGCGTCGCCGAGGAACTCGGGAGGCGCCGGAGGTGCGGGTGGGACCGGCAACGGTGGGACGGGCGGCGGCTGCGGCCGCCCGCCGGCGTCCTCGTTCGCATCGGTCATCGTTCGCCTCCTGTCTCCCCGGCCGGGTCGCGCCGAACTCCATTCAACCGGATCGCGTCGCGGAACCGGCGGGCCCCGGCGCGTGCGGCGCGCCGGTCGCCCGGTTCCGCCGCGCGCGCCGTTAGCGTGCCCGCAGACCGAACGGCCCGTGCCTCGTGCGGCGCGTGCCTCGAACCGCTCGATGGGTCGAAAGGCAGGGCCGCGTGCCAGACACCCCGATCCGCCTCCTGCTGTCCGACGTGGACGGCACGCTGGTCACCTCCGACAAGGTCCTCACCGACCGGAGCGTGCAGGCGGTCGCCGCGCTGCGCGACGCGGGGATCGGGTTCGCCATCACCTCCGGCCGACCGCCTCGGGGGATGGAGATGCTGCTCGAGCCCCTCGCGGTGGAGACGCCCGTGGCGGCCTTCAACGGCGGCATGTTCGTCGACACGTCCATGCGCCCGCTCGCCGAGCGAGCGGTGCCGCCCGCCGTGGTCCCGCAGGTCGTGGAGCTGTTCGCGTCCCGCGGCCTGGACACGTGGCTGTACCAGGGCGCCGACTGGCTCGTCCCCGACGCCGACGGGGCGCACGTCGCCCGCGAGGCGTGGACCGTGCAGTTCCAGCCCAGGGTCGTGGCGTCGTTCGACGGGATCGTCGACGACGTCGTGAAGATCAGCGGCGTGAGCGACGACCACGACCTCGTCGCCCGGGTCGAGGCGGAGGCACGGGAGCAGTTCGGCGACCACGTGTCCGCGGCGCGGTCGCAGCCCTACTACCTCGACGTCACGCACCCCGACGCCAACAAGGGCGGCGTCGTCGACTACCTCTCCCAGCACCTCGGCATCCCGGCCGCGCAGGTCGCGACCATCGGCGACATGCCGAACGACGTGCTGATGTTCGCCTGCTCCGGACTGAGCATCGCGATGGGCAACGCGTCGCCCGACGTGCAGCGCACGGCCCGGCGGGTCACCACCACCAACGACGACGAGGGCTTCGCCACCGCCGTCGAGCGGTTCATCCTGGCGGCGGGACCGACCGAGGAGCACTGACATGACCGACACCGCCGCGCCGCCGCGCCCGGAGGTCCCCGCGGAGGACGCACCCACGCCGATGACGAGGTGGCTCTGGCTCGTCGGCGCCGTGATCCTGACCGCCGGCGTGCTGTTCGGCTACGACCAGGGCGTCATCTCCGGCGCGCTGGACGGGATCGACAAGTCGTTCTCGATCACGACCCTGATGACCGAGATCATCACGTCGTGGGTGACGCTCGGCGCGCTGGTCGGCGCGCTCGTGGCCGGCGTCGTCGCCGACCGCATCGGGCGGCGACCCGCGATCATGCTCGCCGCCGGGCTGTTCGTGGCCGGCGCGGTCGTCGAGGCCGCCGCACCCGGTGCGTGGGTCCTCGTCGTGGGGCGCCTGGTCGTCGGCTTCGGCGTGGGCGTCGCCTCGGTGGCCGCGCCGCTCTACGCCGCCGAGATGGCACCGACGCGCATCCGCGGCCGGTTCGTGTCGGGCTACCAGTTCGGCATCACGTTCGGCATCTTCGTCGCCTACCTCGTCGACGAGTTCCTCCAGAGCGGCGACGCCTGGCGCCTCATGCTCGGCCTGTCCGCCGTGCCGGGCGTGCTGCTCCTCCTGCTGATCCTGCCGTCGACCGACTCGCCGCGCTGGTACCTCAAGGCCGGGCGGAGCGACGACGCCCGCCGGGCGCTCGCCCGGTTGCACCCCGACGGCACCGACGAGGCGATGCACGAGCTCGAGAGCTCGGTCGCGGGCGACGCGCCGGAGGCCGCGTGGCGCGAGGTGTTCGCGCGCCGCTGGCGCAAGCCGCTGGTGATCGGGATCGGCCTCGCCGTGTTCCAGCAGATCACCGGCATCAACGCGATCATCTACTACGCGGACCGGATCTTCGCCGCGGCCGGGTTCTCCACACCGGCGCAGCAGACGGCCGCCACCACCTGGGCGATCGGCGGCGTCAACGTGCTCGCCACGCTGATCGCCATCGCGTTCGTGGACAAGCTCGGTCGCAAGCCGCTGCTGCTGGCCGGCCTGGTCGGCATGGCCGTGAGCCTCACCGTGGTGGGGATCAGCTTCCTGTCCCTCGGCGACGTCACCTCCACCACCACGTCCACGGGCCACGCCTCGGACGCCGGCGCGGTCACCCTCGTCGCCCTGGTCGTCTACATCATCTCGTTCGCGTTCTCGCTCGGACCCGTCGTGTGGACGGTGATCAACGAGATCTTCCCCCGGGACGTCCGCGGCCGCGGCGTGGCGGTGGCGACGGCGTTCAACTGGGGCACGGCGTGGCTGGTCAGCCAGTTCTTCCTCACGCTGGTGGACACGCTCGGCGAGTCGGGCACGTTCTGGCTGTTCGCCTCCTTCTGCGTCCTCGCCTACGTCTGGATCTGGCGTGGCGTGCCGGAGACCAAGGGCCGCTCGCTCGAGGAGATCGAGGCGATGTTCGCGGAGGACCACGCCGCGACCGCCGCCTCGTAGCCCGACCGTCCGAGCGGACCGGGGCGCGCGCGTGGCGCCCGGCGTCAGCGGAGCAGCGCGCCCGGCGTCAGCTGAGCAGCGCGCCGGCGTCGATGCCGGAGAGGTCCATGGCGTCGAGCTGGGCACCGGAGGGCAGGTGGCCGCCCGGGGTCAGGTGGTCGACCACGGCGGGGACGACCCGGGCCAGCCCGGCCGCGACCTGGTCGGGCGTGACGTGGAGCGACGACGCGAGCGCCTCGGTGCGGGTGCGTCCGAGCGCCTTCTCGACCGCGCCGGGCTCCACGGCCTCGTTCGGGCCGTCGCCGAGCCAGCTCTGGACCTGCGAGACGGCGTCCGCGTCGTCGAAGCCGGCCAGCAGGTCCTGGAGGCCGTCCGTGCGGATCACGTCGCCGAGCCTCGCCACCAGCTCGGTGCCGTCGCCGAAGGTCTCCTGCAGCGACATCGGTGCCTCCTGGGGGGTCGCTCGTCCGCCGGGCGGTCACGCTACCGGGGCGGCCCGAAACGTTCAGGATCCCGGGCCTCCTGCCGACCTTGGCGAGGTGGACGACGCATCGATCGGGCTCACCCTCAAGCGGGCGCGCGACCTCGCGGACCTGGACGAGGCACCGGCGGCCGCGGCGCTCGGGACCACCCCGCGCCGCCTGCGGGCGATCGAGCGGGGACGCCGCCACGCGCCCACCGATCTCGTGGAGCGCGCGGTCGAGACCTACGGGCACGACCTCGACCTGCCCGCCCGGCCGGACCTGCTCCACCCGACCGAGCCCGGCGTGCTGGTCGTGGGCTCGGAGCGCATCCCCGTCGACCCGGCCCGGGACGACGACCGGACGCTGCTGACCCGCTACCTCGGCGCCGTCCGCCGCCAGCGCGGGCTCGACGCCGACGAGCCCGTCGCGCTCCGCGCGGACGACCTCGTCGCGCTGGCCGGCGTCCTCGACCTCGCGGCCGAGGACCTGGGCCGCCAGCTGCGCCGGCTCGGGGGGCTGGAC
>JAEVZA010000332.1 GCA_023392475.1 Actinomycetes bacterium
CTCCCGTGGCGCCGGCCGGTCCCTCACCGGCGGCGTCGACCAGCATCAGACCGGTGCTCCCGACCGGCGCCGGCGGTGGCGCGCCAGCAGGGCGAGGCCGACGGCCGCCACGACGAGGGCGGACGCCGGGATCGCGGCGGCGATCGGGCTCTCGGCCACGGTCGGCGGTGGTTCCGTCGGCAGCGACGTCGTGGTGGTCGACCCCGGCTGGCTCGTCGTCGTGACCTCGGACGGCACCGTCGTCTCGGAGACCACCGTCGTGGCCGGCGCGACGGTGGTCGCGGCCTCGACCGACGCGTCGGTGGCCCCCGACGTCCCGTCGCTCAGGTCCTGCGACGCGTACGGGTCGGGGTTGTAGTCGGCGTTGGAGGCGGCCGAGAGCGGCGACGAGGACGAGCGGTCCCCACCGGTGCCGGTGTCGTCACCGGAGGGCGCCGAGCCGGTGGGTGCCGCTGCGCCCGCGGCCGGCGGGGCGGTCGTCGTGGTGGTGGTCGTGGTCGTCGCGCGCTGCGACGCGGCGGCGCGCTCGGCGGCCGCCGATCCGGCGTCGAGCCGGGAGGCCGCGAAGATCGCCACGACGGCGAGCACCGGGGCGAGCAGGAGCAGGAGCGTCTTGTCGCGCGGCAGGCGGGTCAGGACGTTCATCGGCTCGGGTCCTCCGTCATCGGGTCGGTCGCCGGCGGCGGGAGGGCGATCACGTGCCGAACCCCTCCTCGGGATGGGCCCGCGGGGACGACGTCGGGCCGTCGACGGCGTACAGGCGGTACTCGCCGGCGCGGTCGTCGCCGCTCCCCCACGTCTGCACGAGGTGCGCGATCGGCGCGCCGTCGCGCTGCCAGATCCGCGGGTGCTCCCGCACGAGCGCGTCGCCCGGCGTCGCCGGGCTGCGCAGCAGCAGGTAGCGGACGCCGAAGGTCGCCGGATCGGCGACGACGGCCTCGAAGTCCCGGTCGGACGGGATCAGGTAGGTCTCGGGGCGGGGGGCGGCCGCGACGACCGCGAAGGTCGACGACGTGTCGGTCAGCACGGCACCGGGGACGACGCCCGGACGCCGGTCGATGTCGTTCGCGACCCGCTTGGCCAGCGCCGTGAGCGAGGTCCGCTCGGGCACCGTGTCGCCGGACACGACGGAGCGCACCCCGCGCACGAGGACGGCGTCGTCCGCGGCGCCGAGGTCGCCGGAGCGGACGACGCCGTACGACAGGACGATCCCCGGGACGAGCGCGACGAGGGCGAGCGGTCGCAGCCACGGGCGACCGGCAGCGGCGGATCCACCGATCACGAGGACCAGCAGCAGGGTGAGCACCACCGCGCCGAACACGTACCGGAACCACGGGAAGGTGCCGCCCTGCGTGGCGAGCAGGAGCTGCAGCAGCACCGGGGTCCCGACGACCGTGACCGCGGCGAGGCCGCGCTTCGCCGCCCGGTCGCCGAGCCAGAGCACGGCCAGCACCAGGACGAGCACGACCGGCGCCGCGACGGCGACCTGCCGCAGGAAGAACCACGCGCGACCCGGAGCGGAGAGGTCGCCGATGATCGACGCCGTCCCGCTCGCCGAGGCCCGGACCAGTGCGCTGTTGCCGTACTCGGAGGAGAACTGCGCGAACGGCTGGCCGATGATCACCCAGGAGATCAGCGCCCAGCCGACCACGGCCGCCATCGCGGGGAGCGCGAGCACGGTGACGTCGACCGACGTGCCGCGCAGGCGCCGCCGCCACGTCCAGTCCCGCGGCTGCCGCTGCGACGACACCACCGCGACCACCGCGGCCGCGGCGAGGATGGCCACGAGCACCTCGTAGCGCGCCAGGTACGCCAGGCCGAGCGCGATGCCGGCGCCCATGAGCGGTCGCACGTCGTCGTGCTCGAGCCACCTCGCCAGCTGGCACGCGGCGAGCACCACGAAGAACGTGCCGCACGCCTCGCTCATGCCGTTGGCGCCGTACATCCACACGAGGGGGTGCGCGGCGGCGAGGGCGACGACCGACAGCCGGAACCAGCGCGGCGCGCCGCTGTCCCGTCCCCAGGACACGGCGAGGGCGAGCGTCCCGGCCATGAACGCCGCGGACACGACGACGCCGGCGAGGGCATCGGTGGTCAGGCTCGGCCACCACGACCGCAACGCCGTAAGCGGCACCTCGAAGGCGGTCGGGAACGGCCCCCAGATGAACCCGATCGACTCGGGGTGCGGATCACGACCGGCGACGACGGCCAGCGCGCTCTGGACGCGCGAGAGCGTGTCCCCGGGGAGCGCACCGGTGCGCGTCGACACGATCGCGCCGATCGCCGCGAACGCCAGGAAGGACACCGTGAAGACGGACGCGCCCTCGACGGGGATCGGCACCCGCCGCCGGCGACGGCGACGCCCTTCGAGCTCCGCCGCGCGGAGCCGGACGATCTGCTCCGCCTCCAGGACCGCCGGGTGCAGCGCGCCCGGGTCGACCGGTTCGCCGGGTCGCCTCGTCGGGACGTCGACCCCGCCGGCGGACGCGAGCCGCCTGCCGGCATCGGCGACCCCGGTGACCAGCGCGTCGCTCTCGGCCTCGACCCGAGCGAGCAGGTCGATGGCCACGCTGACGCGCACCTCCTCGCGGGCCAGGCGCCGGGCCAGTCGGCCGGCCACCTCGCGGGCGTCCTGAGGGCTCCGGGGTCGCGCCTCGGTGTCGGTCGACGTCATGGGTCCGTTCGTGCCGTCAGCGGCGGAAGCGGCCGCGGCGCCGGTTCGGGGCCGCGTCGTCGGGATCGGACGTCCCGTCGGTCGCGGGCAGCCCGGCGGCGATCCGGTCGAGCTCGTGGATGGCCTGGCGGATCTCGGAGCGGACCGTCCGCTGGAGCGCGGTCAGCTCGTCCATCGCCACGCGCAGCTCGTCTCGGTGGTGCTCGATCATCGCGACGACCTCGGCCGCGACCGCAGCGAGCTCCTCCGGGGACGAGGCCGGCGACGCGGTCGGGCGGGCGGGCGACGCCGGCCGAGCGGTGAAGGTGTCCGGACGCTCGTCGATGCTCATCTGCCCCAGTGCTCCTCGCTCGGACGGCCGGTCGGCGAGGCCGACGGGGTGGCCGCCCGCGGTCGTTGCGTGCCCGCTGCGGACGGTAGAGGTCGGGTCTGAACCGGACCTTGACCCGACGTGTCCCCCCGGTGAACCCCTGACGGCCGGAGACCGTCGACCGTCGCGGCCGGGCCCTCACGCCCGCCTCTCCCGGCGCCCGGCGCGCGCTGAGGGCCCGGAGGCGGAGCGGGGGCGCAGCCGCAGCTGCGCCCCCGGGTTCCGCTTCGGCGTGCCGGGTGCGGCCGGAGCCTCACCCGTGCGTCCGGATCGCTCGGATCAGGGCGCCGGCACCAGGCGGCAGATGCCGTTGGTGCGCTCGGTCGTGGGCAGGCGGATGTAGCCCGTGTCCGAGTAGATCTGGGTCAGCTCCTGGTAGTTGGTGAGACCCGTGAAGTCGTTGTTGTCGTGCGAGGTGCTGCCCCTGCACAGGAACTTCGTGTACTCACGCACCGCACCCGCCTTGCCCGTGTCGGCACCGCCGAGCGCCTCACCGCCGGCCGGCGACGAGTCGGTCACGTCGGTCTTCTTGGTGACGTGGTAGATGAACCGGGTCAGCGAGTAGGAGTTGTTCGAGATCGCACCGGGGCTCGCCGCGACGCCGTCGACCGACCAGGCCTGCGCCGTCTGCCGCTTGTAGCCCCACGCCTTGAACTCGGCGTACGAGCCGAACCAGATGGCGTTGTTGGCGTCGACGCCCGAGTCGGCGAGGACCGGCTTCGAGTCGTTCTCGAACGGGTAGATGCCGTTGGAGAGCTTCTTGACGCAGCTGCCGGCGTTCGTGTCGAAGCCGAGGTACGTGTCGAAGGTCGCCTTCGTGCCGGAGGCCGGGTTCATGCCCCAGGGCTGGATCGTCTTGCCGGCGTCCGCCGCGTTGCCGGTGATCGTCTGCCAGCTGGTGATGGAGCAGTTGTAGATGCCCTGGATCTGCGCCTTGGTCAGGTTGCCCGGGGTGCGGGTGCCGTAGGTCTCGATCACGAGGCCGTCCTTGCCGAACGCCCAGAAGTTCAGCGCCGACTCACCCGAGGTCTTCGGGGCCCGCGAGGAGCGGGCGTAGTCGGCGTTGCCCGCGAGCAGGGACGCGATGCCCGCGCCGGAGCCCGTGGGGTAGCGCTCCACGAAGAAGTCGTGGTCCCAGTCGCCCTTGACGGCGGTCGAGGCGTTGGTCGGCGTCAGGCAGTTGCCGACGTTCGGGTCGCCCGCGGTGTTGTTGGTCTCGCAGCCCTGCGACTCGTTGTAGAGCCGGTCGGAGCGCGTGATGAACGGGTAGGTGGTGTCGGAGCCGGCGCCGACCACCTGGTCGGCCTTGTCGTCGAACCCCGACGGCTCCGGCGACGAAGCGCCGGCGATGCCGGAGGCACCGATCAGGGTGGCAGCTGCGAGCACCGTCGCAGCCATGACCTTGAGCTTCATGGTGGTGTCCTTTGTGTCCGTGTTGCTTGGTTGATGACTTGGGGGGTTGACGATCGGGGCCCGCCGTCAGGCGAGCGCCGCACGACGGCGGAGGAACAGGAAGCCCCCCACCGCGACCAGACCCGCGGCGACCGGCAGCATCACGCCGATGGGCGCCTCGGGGATCTCGTCGCCACCGACCTTGAAGGTGAAGGCCTGCTCGGCGGCGTCGAGCTTGTTGTTCTTGGAGTTGTTGGTCACCCGCACGTAGCAGGTCGTGTACTTGGTGACGCCCTGGGGGGCCGTGTCACCGGGGGCGAAGCAGCCCCAGCCGAGGTCGCCCTCGGGAGCCTCGCCGCGGAAGACGGTCATCTGGATCGTGCCGCTGCCGTTGGCCGTGCCGTTCGGCGTGAGCTCGGAGAGCGTCGAGCAGTCGAGGGCGACGTTGAAGGTCGCGTCGTTGATGCTCTTGCCGCAGACCTCGAGGAACATCAGCGTGTTCGCGGCCTGGCCGGTCCAGTTCACCGTGACGACCGCGTCGTTCTGGTTCGCCGTGACCGGCACCGGGTTCGGGGTGACCGTCACGGTCCCGGCGGCACCGGACGTGCCGACCATGGTGGTCCCGAGCAGGAGGGTGACGCCGGCGAGGGCCAGCAGGATCTTTCGGACTCGCATCGATGGGCCTTTCATCTCCCGGACCGGACACAGCTCCGGCCCGGGGTGATCCTCCGGGGTCCTGTGAAGGCCTTCAAGGGATCCGAGGGACTGTTCCGCAGGAGTTCGATGGGTGTTCACCGAGTACCTCCACGCCGTTCCGACAGCGCCCGGAGCGCGCCGCATCGCCCGCCGTGGGCCGCCGGGGAGGGTGGCCGTGACGGGGCGGACGGTGGTCGCGCGGGCGGTCCGGATCAGTACGTCAGGGGCACGAACGCGTCGAGGTTGAACAGCACGAGGACGACGCCGAGCGCGATGGCCGGGCCGGCGACGCAGATCACGGTGACCATCTGGTAGCGGTGGCGCAGCTCGACGAACCCGTAGACGCCGATGGCCGCCACCGCGGCGCCGGCGAGGAGCAGGAGCATGCCGCCACCGCCGCGCTCGTCGAACGGACCCGGTCGCTTCGTGTCGACCACGTCGACCTTCTGCGCCTTCGGCACCGCGGGCTGCGGACCGCTCCGCCCGGCCTGCACGACGAGCCGGCGCCCGTCGAGCGGGCCACCGGCGCTGGTGATCAGCGTGAGGCGCTGGGGGCCGGACGGGTCCATCACGCCGGTGGCGTCGTCGTCCACCGTGCGGACCTTGGTGACCTTGTACACGTACACGCGGTCGTCCCGCGTGCGCACGTAGATCGGGTTGCCCGACTTCAGCTCGTCGAGCCGACCGAACGGGTAGCCCCACCGCGTCGAGTGCCCGAGGATCACGGTGTTGCCCTGGCCCGGCGGCGCGCTGCCGTCGCGCCAGCCCGGACCGCCGCGCAGCAGATCGGGCGTGGCGCCCTTCACGACCACGAGGTCCATGCCGATGGTCGGCGCCTGGAGCGCGAGCGCCGGCTCGCCCTCGGCCACGTGCTGCTTCGCCTCGCGGTACTCGTCGAGGCGGTGCGTCTGGCGGACCCGGTACGCGGCCGGGAGCAGGAACACCTCCAGGCACGCCAGCACGAGCAGCCCGACCAGCACGGCGATGAGCACGCCGCGGGCCCGCGACGGTCCGCTGCGCTGCGCGACCTCGTGCTCCTCCGGCGGGTCGTCGTGCGGGGTGGAGCCCTCCGGTTCGACGACGGGTGGCCCGGGCTCGGGCGGTGCGAACGGGGGCGGCGTCGGGGCCGGCGCGAGGACCGGCCCGGCCTCCGCGGCCGGCTGGTGCTCGCCCTCCCGCAGATCGATCGACACCTCCGGACCGGCGGCGGTGCGTGGTGCGCCGATGTCGGTCACAGGAGCCCCCGCCGCCGCTGGTAGACGGTGCGCAGCGCCACGAAGATCCCCGCGCCCATGGCCAGCGTCACGGCCCGGTCGAGCGGGCTGAGCGACAGCCCCGGGATCGGGAACGGCAACCGCCGCGTGACGGACACGGGCTCCGTGTCCGTCGGCGTGCCGGAACCGCCGCTCCCACCGGATCCCGTGCCGGCCGGGTCGACCGAGGCGTCGAGCGGGTTGCCGGAGGCATCGGTGGAGCCATCCGCCGTCAGGTCCGAGTAGCCGCTCGAGTCACCGCCGAGCACGCCCGGGTCGTACGTGCCGGGGTCGACGCCGGCAGCCGTGTCGTCGCCACCGCCGCCGCCGTCCGAGGCGGACCCCTGGCAGAGCTCCATGGTCGTGCCCGTGATGCCGAGCCCGCCCGACGGCGCGAACGGCCCGCCGTCGGTCGTGTCGTACACCGAGCCCTTGGCCGACTCGCAGTTCGACTCGACGATCTCGTTCGCGGCCGCCAGCGCCGCGGCCACCATCTTCGGCGTGAGCTTGCCGTCGCCCCCGGCCGCGGCGTGCGCGTCCTGCTGCCCGGCGCCGACCTGCCAGCGGATGAGCGTGGCGATGCCGTTCGCCTGATCGGCCGTGAGCCCCGACGCCGGCGCGTACAGGGTGTTCACCCACGAGATCGGGTACGCCGCCGGGTCGGTGGCGCCGAACGCCCCCGCGGCCGGGTCGCGCTCGGCGGCCGCGAGGGCCGCCGTGATGGACGCCGGGTTCGCCTGGACCCACGAGCCCGAGGCGTTCCGGAGCTGCGGCGTGTAGAGCGGGATCCTCGTGCCCTCCGGCTTCGCCGCGTTGAGGAGCAGCGACTCGGCGGCGGAGCCGACGGAGACGGGAGCCACCGCGCCGCCGAACGCGAGTCCGCTCGAACCGGGATCGAGCCCCTCACGCACCTGACCGACGACGTTGTCCATCCCCTGCCGGCTGGGCGTCGTGAAGATCGGCCACACCTCGCTGAGCGGCGGCGCGGCGGCGCCGGGATCGGCGACGGGCGCGAAGAACGAGCGGCGCTCCTCGGGCTCGGTCCGGGCGAGGTACGCGTCGAGGTAGTAGTTGAACGCGTCGGAGTCGCTGCGCACGATCGGACGCGCGGGCGAGAGCGGGGCGGCGACCGTCTGCGTGTTGAGGTCGAGCTGCAGGTTCGACAGCAGCTCCTGGTCGAGCCAGATGTTCTTGCGGTCGTAGAACAGGTCGAGCAGGACGCCCGGCGTGAACCGGATCGGACCGCCGTAGTAGCTGCGGTCGGCGTTGGTGCACGTGTCGTCGAGGACGCACTGCGTCGGGTAGACGGCGAGCGGCGGCACGAAGCCGAGGAACGACATGCCGACGGCCTGGAACGGCGCTGCGATCACCCCCCGACCCGACTTCTTCAAGGCAGAGAGCTGGTCGGAGCTGAAGGGGATGCCGGAGATGACGTAGTCCGTCCCGCCGTCGACGAACGTCTTGCGGGCGTCCGACGTCCCGGACTCGATGTAGTCGACCTGCGTCTGGCTCTTGGCGCTGACGAGCGATCGGGCGGCGTCGTCGGCGAGGTTGGCCGACTCGCCCGGGATCTGCCCCGCGATCGCGACCGAGTCCGGCTGCGTGTGGCTGCCGTCGTCGGCCGCACGCGCCGTCGACGGCAGCACGATCCACGCGACGGCGAGGCCGAGCAGCGCCAGCCGCGCGATCGCCACGGACCGCGGACGTCGGGGACCCCGGCGCCTCACTTCTGCCACGACGACCTCGTGCCGCGTGAGACGTAGGTGCCCACCGCGACGAGGACGGCACCGAGGAGCAACGTGAAGACCACGTCGCTGTTCTCCGGACCGGCGGAGCCGTTCGACGACGCGTTCTGCCCGTTCGCCGTGCTCGCATCGCCGCCCGCGGCGGCGTTGGCGGCCGCGGCATCGGCCGCCGCGGCCTGCTCCTCCTTCGAGGGCTCGCACGCGGCAGGATTCGGGGAGTAGTCGTGCGGGCGGCGGCCCGCGGACTCGCAGCGGTCGATGCTGGAC
>JAEVZA010000364.1 GCA_023392475.1 Actinomycetes bacterium
GGGGCGGACTCGCTGCGGACCAGGTCCGTGAGCCGCCGCGACGCGACGGTCGTGAGCCACGCCCTCGGGTCGTCCGGGACGCCGTCGCGGGGCCACTGCACCGACGCGGCGAGGAGCGCCTCCTGCACCGCGTCCTCGGCAAGGTCGAACTGGCCGGTCCGCCGGGTGAGGGCCCCGAGGACCGCCGGCGCGTGCTCGCGCAGCCGGTCCTCGGGCCCACCCCGGCCGGTCACCCCTGGCCGTCGCTCTCGTGCAGCAGCGGCCGGACCTCCACCTCGCCGATCCGGGCGAAGGGCACCTGCGCGGCGATCTCGAGCGCGCGCTCCTCGCTGTCGACGTCGATGATGTCGAAGCTCCCGAGGTACTCCTTGGCCTCGATGTAGGGGCCGTCGGTCACGGCGGGCTGGCCGGAGCGGGTCGTCACGGTCTTGGCCATGGACTGCTCGCCCACCCCGTACGCCCCGACGAACTCGCCCGAGGCCACGAGCGCGGCGTGCTGGGCCTGGGTCTCGGCCTGCACCTCACGGAAGGTCTCCTCGTCGAAGGAGCTCCAGAGCTCCTCGTTGCCGTAGATCAGCAGCATGTACTTCACGTCGGTCTCCTGTCGTCGTCGGCGCCCCGTCGGCGCCGTCGTGAGGTGGTCGGAGACGTCGTCGGATCCTCGACATCGTCCGACGGATTCTTGTCGGGACGCGGAACGGGGGCCGGCGCTGGTGCGCCGGCCCCCGTCCTCGATCACACGGATCGGGTGCCTCGATCAGTCGGTCGCGCCGTGCAGGTGCGCCTGGATCTCGGCCTCGTCCTCCTTGGAGAGCGAGGTCTTGATGACGTTGCCACCGAACTTCGACAGGCCGTCGAGCGCCTTGTCGGTCGTCATCTGCTCCACGATCATGAACAGCGCCGAGGTGCCCGGCTGCAGCTGGGCCCGCACCTGGTCCTGGAAGTCCTTGGAGATGCTGCCCTTGGCCAACTTCCCGCCGAGCGCACCGAACGCCGCGCCGGCGACCATGCCGAAGATCGGGATGAAGAACAGGATGCCGAACAGCAGGCCCCAGAACATGCCCCAGGTGGCGCCGGCGCCGACCTCGTGCTGGTTCGTGATGGTGCGGAACTTGCCGTCCTCGCCGCGGACGATGGCGGCGGCGGCGTCGGGCTGGATGACCAGGTCCTTGGCGAGGACGCCGACCTCGTCGAGCGCCTGGAGGGCGGTGGTCGTGTCGTCGTAGCCGATGGCGATCAGGTCTGACATGCGGTGTCCTCTGCTCGGTGGAAACGTCGCCGCGAGGCTATCCACGCCGCGCGGCCGTCCGCGCCCGGGCCCGGTGAATTCTCGGTGCGGATCGGCGCACCGGCACGCGGTCAGGCGGCGCAGTGCACGTGGGCCACGACCATCCGCCGGGGCCGGCCGTCGTCGGTCGAGCCGGCGTCGCCGACCTCGACCCGCACGAGCGCCCCGCGCTCGTCGACGCGCACGAGCTCCGCGGCCGTGACCACCGGTCCGACCTTCCCCTGGGTGAGGTAGTGCACGACCGCGTCCGTGGCGGCGACCGGTGCGCCGGACGTCGTACCCACCAGGGCGAGCGCCGCCTCCACCGCGATCGACGCCACGACGCCGCCGTTCACCGCCCCGAACGAGTTGCGCACGTAGCCCGACACGTCGACCTCGACGGCGCCGACCGCGGGGTCCAGCAGGCGGACGCCGATGGCGTCGCGGTAGGGCTCCCGGAGCCCCGAGTCGGCGAGCGCGAACGTCGAGCGCTCGCCGTAGCGGACGTCGATCGCCGACATGTCGAAGTTCGTGTCGCGGCGCGGCAGCCGGACGAACGTCAGCATCGCGTCGCCGAACGACCTCGCCTCGCCGTCGGTCGGGTCCGTGCGCAGCCGGCCCTCCATCACGACCGTCGTGCGGCCGTCGCGGACGACGGTCGCATCGATCACGACACGACCCTCCGCCGGCGGCTCCGCGAGGTGCAGCGACAGCTGCGCCGTGGCCATCCAGTCGGGCGCCACGACGCGCCCGACCAGGCTGCCGGCGATCACGTCGACGACGGTCATGAGCGGACCGGCCCCGAGGCGACCCGCGACGCACAGCTCCGGCACGACCTCGAGGTGGGCACGTGAGGAGCGCTCGTCGACGGCCTCGAGGTCGAAGCGGAGGTCGCGCAGCACGTGGCGCTGCGGCGGGTAGCCCTCGGGTGGCCCGTCGTCCGCCGGGCTCACGCGCGCACCTCCAGCGACTCGATGTACCGGCGGACCGCAGCGGGATCCGGATCGACGGCGAGGGCCACACCCAGCGCGAGCCGGGCCTTCCCCGCGCCGAGCCCCCAGGACGGGAGCACGCCGAGCGCCCGCAGCGAGGCGAAGCCGCCGTCGCCGCCGTAGACCGGCTCGACCTCGCCCTCGATGCAGCGCGTGGTGCCCACCACGGGCACGCCGGCGGCCACCGCCCGCTCGATGCCGGCCACGAGCCCGCGGTTCACGTTGCCCGCCCCGCCGCCCTGCACGACGAGTCCGCGCGCGCCGCGGTCGAGGTGCCAGTCGACCAACCCGTCGTCGACGTCCCAGTGCGAGGTGACGACGGGGACGCGACCCTCGACCGACCCATCGGCCGGTGGGGCCGGCGGCGGCGGCGGGGAGGCGGCGAGGAAGCGCACGCCGCGCTCGGACACCTCGCCGACGGGCCCCCGGCCCGGCGACGCGAACGCCGACACCCGGGTGGCGTGCACCTTCGTGACCCAGCGCGCGTGGTGCAGCTCGCCGCCGACGCACAGGAGCGCCCCCCGACCGGCGGCGGTCGGGTCCGAGGCCACGCGCAGCGCGTCGGCCAGGTTGCGGGGACCGTCCGGCGCGTGCTCGCCGGCGTGGCGCATGGCGGACGTGAGCACGATCGCGCCGCGGTCGGCGACGTCGCGCAGCAGCAGCTCCAGCAACCACGCCGTCTCCTCGACCACGTCGGTGCCGTGCGTGACGACCACGCCCTCCGGCCCGTCGAGCAGGGCCCCGCGGGCCCTCGACGCGACCTCGGCGGCGAGCTCGGCGGTCAGGTTCCAGCTGCCGGGCACCGGCAGGTCCACGACGTCGACGGCGGCGGGGAGCGGACCCGCGTCCTCGAGCAGCTGCGCCCCCGAGCGCGAGGCCACGACCGTCCCGTCGTCGGCCACGGTCGACGCGATCGTGCCGCCGGTCGCGATCAGCGTCACCGCCATGGCCCCGGATCGTAGGCCCGGTAACCTCGGGACCCGTCCGGCGATCCGCCGGCGGGACCTCCAGGGGGACGGACATGGCACGCGTCGATCTGCCACCGGGTGACGGCGACGAGCTCCTGCGGCTCTACGCCCTCAGCCCCACCATGGGGGCGGCCGCCGGCAACTTCAGCTCGGCCGTCTACACCGACACGTCGCTGCCCACCCGCGTGCGCGAGGCGGCGAGGATCCGGATCGCGGACGTGAACCGCTGCATGGTGTGCCTGGACACCCGCACGACCTCCGACCCCGACAGCCTCTCCGAGGAGGAGTACCTCGGGATGGCGGACTGGCGCTCGCTGACGACGCTGTCGCCGCGGGAGGCCATGGCCGCGGAGTTCGCGGAGCGGTTCGCGACCGACCACCTCAACATGGACGACGACTTCTGGGAGCGGGCCCGCACGCTGTTCACGGACCAGGAGCTGTTCGAGCTCGGCGTGTGCTGCGCGAGCTGGGTCGGTCTCGGCCGGGTCACCCAGGTGTTCGACGCCGGCGTCAGCTGCCGCATCGAGTTCTGACCGCTGCTGCCCACCGCCCCTCACCGGCGGCCCGCGTCCTGAGAGCGTGCTCCGGGCGACCTCGTCGCCGGGGTCGGGTCCGGATGCGCCGTCGGTACGCTCGGAACCCGTGACCCGAACCCCCCTCCTGGCCGTCGTCGCCGCGTTCGTGGTCGTGGTCTCGTCGTGCTCGCAGGGCGACGGCACCACGGTCGCGCAGAAGGAATCCGCCCCCCGAGGCTCCTCGTCGCCGTCCACCACGGTCGACGGGAGCGGCACCGCTCCGGCACCCGCCACGGAGGCGCTCGACTGGTCCCGCTGCACCGGCAAGGTCACGTCGATGGCCGGGCTGCAGTGCAGCACGCTCCAGGTGCCGATCGATCCCGACCAGCCGAAGGCCGGCACGATCGAGCTGGCGCTGGCCCGCAAGAAGTCGACCGGCGCCGCGTCGAAGCGCATCGGGTCGCTCGTCCTGAACCCGGGCGGACCCGGGGGCTCCGGGCTCGAGTTCCTCGCGAACGCCGCGGCATCGTTCCCCGAGTCGGTCACCGACCGGTTCGACCTCGTCTCCTTCGACCCGCGGGGCGTCGGCGAGAGCAGCCCCGTCCGCTGCCTCACCGACGAGCAGAAGGACGAGCAGCTCACCGGCGACCTCAGCCCCGACACGCCCGAGGAGAAGGCCCGCGCCGAGCGCGACCAGGAGACGCTCCGCAAGGGGTGCGAGCAGCGCAACCCGAAGCTCGTGGCGCACATGAGCACGAGCGACGTCGCGTCGGACCTGGACCGGATCCGCACCGCCCTCGGCGAGGACAAGCTGGACTACCTCGGGTTCTCCTACGGCACCTCGATCGGCGCCACGTACGCCACGATGTTCCCCACGAAGATCCGCTCGATGGTGCTCGACGGCAGCGTCAGCCCGTCGGCGACCGCCGCCGACGAGGCGATGGTCCAGGCCACCGGCTTCGAGCGCACGCTGGCCGACTTCGTCAAGGCGTGCGACGCCTCGAGCTCCTGCGCCCTGGCACCCGACGCCGCCGGAGCGATCGACCGCACCCGGGCCTCGCTCGACCAGGACCCCGTGACGGTCGAGGACGCGTCGGGCACCCGCACGCTCGGGCCGGACCTGTTCGACTACGGCCTCGCCACGGCGCTGTACGACTCCTCGACCTGGGGCACGGTGGCTCAGGCGATCAAGGACGTGCGGAACGGCGGCGCCAAGACGATCCTCACGCTCGTCGACCGCCAGACCGGTCGCCAGACCGACGGCACCTACGACAACTCCTCCGACGCGCAGTCGATGGTCAACTGCCTCGACCAGCGCGACCGGCCGACCCAGGCCGAAGCCGACGCCGCGGAGGTGCGCATCGCGCAGGCCGCGCCGAACTTCGGTCCCCTGCTCGGCACCGGGCTCACGAGTTGCACGGACTGGCCGACCGCCGCCGAGCCGACGCCCGTCCCGAGCGCGGTGGGCGCGCCGCCCATCCTGGTCGTCGGGACGGTCGGCGACCCCGCGACGCCCTACGAGTGGGCGCAGCAGATGTCCGCCGCGCTGACCGGCAGCGTGCTGCTGACCTACGAGGGCGACGGGCACACCGCGTTCCTCCGCGGCGGCCCGTGCATCGAGGACGCCGTCGTCGACTACCTCGTCTCGCTCACCGTCCCGCAGGCCGGCACCCGCTGCCCGGCGCAGGCGTCCGAGCAGGACTTCGGCGGCATCCAGGAGACGTTCGTGAAGCAGCTCACGGACAGCGGCGTGCCGAGCGAGGTCGCCGAGTGCATCGTGAAGGGCATGGTCGCCGAGGTGGGCGAGTCGCGCTTCGACCAGCTGGTCATGGAGAGCGACCAGGAGGAGATCACCAAGCTCGCGACGGCGCAGACCCTGAAGTGCGCGACCGGTCGGAACTGAGCCGCTCGCCCGTCAGGTGAGCAGGCTGGCCAGCCCCCAGCCCGCGGCGACCACCCCGACCACGATCATCGCGACCGCACGGCCGACCGGCGGACGCCCGGCCGACGCCGCGCCGTCCTTGGCGGAGGGCTGCGCCGGTCGGACGAGGGCCAGGACGTTGCCCACGACCATCGCCGCGCCGAGCGCGAGGACGACCCACGGGAAGAAGTCCTTGCCGAGGAACAGCTGCCCGTCGTCGTCGGCGAGCAACAGCGCGATCGCGGCGCTCACCGGTGGGAGCGGTCGGCGGCCGAGCGGCGTGCCGGGGGACGATCGGGTGCGGTCACGGATGAACCTGGTTCGGGGGACGGGTCGGTGAGGGCTCTCAGAAAATAACGGGATTATGCGGCACAAAACTGTTCAAGACGGGGCCGCCTGTGCCGATACTAGACATGTCGGTGGACATCGCCCCCGCCGACACACACAGCCGGGGCAATGGAGCGAGGGACACGCAATCTCCCTCCAAACGCATCGCCACCAGCGCTTTCCAGGTGCTGGCGCCTTGTGGCCCTCGCTCCGCCCCGCCGGCTGTGATCCCGACCGAGCCCCACGGCTCGGTCGTTCCGCGTCCGGGCCCGTGATCGAGCCGGGACGCCCCGGCGCCGGGCGGCGCGACGACCGGTCCCGAAGGTGACACCGCCCCCGCGGGCGGCCGATGATGTGCCATGGACTCCGCCTCGCAGCCCGCCAGCGACGCCACCCTGCCCCAGCGCGACCGGCCGTGGCTGATGCGGACCTACTCGGGCCACTCGACGGCCAAGGCGTCGAACGAGCTGTACCGGACCAACCTCGCCAAGGGCCAGACCGGGCTGTCGATCGCCTTCGACCTGCCGACGCAGACGGGCTACGACCCCGACCACCCGCTCGCGCGGGGCGAGGTCGGCAAGGTGGGCGTGCCCGTGGCACACCTCGGCCACATGCGGACCCTGCTCGACGGCATCCCGCCCGGCGAGATGAACACGTCGATGACGATCAACGCCACGGCGGCGTGGCTCCTCGGCCTCTACGTGGCCAACGCGGCCGAGCAGGGCGTCGACAGCACGGCGCTCCGGGGCACCACGCAGAACGACATCGTGAAGGAGTACCTGTCCCGCGGGACGTACATCTTCCCGCCCGGGCCGAGCCGCCGGCTCATCGTGGACATGTTCGCCTTCTGCAACGCGAACGTCCCCAAGTGGAACCCGATGAACGTGTGCTCGTACCACCTGCAGGAGGCGGGCGCGACCCCGGTGCAGGAGATCGCGTACTCGCTCGCCTGCGCCATCGGCGTGCTCGACGCGGTGCGGGACTCGGGCCAGGTGCCGGAGGACCGGATGCCCGCGGTCGTGGCCTCGGTCAGCTTCTTCGTGAACGCCGGCATCCGCTTCGTGGAGGAGACCGCCAAGATGCGGACCTTCACACGCATGTGGGACCGGCTGACCGCCGAGCGCTACGGCGTCACCGACCCGAAGGCGCGCCGGTTCCGCTACGGCGTCCAGGTGAACTCGCTCGGGCTCACCGAGGCGCAGCCCGAGAACAACGTCCAGCGCATCGTGCTCGAGGCCCTCGGCGTCACGCTGTCGCGCGACGCCCGCGCCCGCTCGCTGCAGCTCCCCGCCTGGAACGAGGCGCTGGGGCTCCCCCGGCCGTGGGACCAGCAGTGGTCGCTGCGCATCCAGCAGGTACTCGCCCAGGAGACGGACCTGCTCGAGTACCCCGACCTCTTCGAGGGCAGCCACGTCATGGAGCGCCTGACGGCGGACCTCGAGGATGCCGCGCAGGCCGAGCTGGACGACGTGCTCGCCCTCGGCGGCGCGTTCGAGGCCATCGACGAGCTGAAGGGCCGGCTCGTCCGCTCGCACACCGAGCGCATGCGCCGCATCGAGTCGGGCGACCTCACGGTGATCGGGGTCAACGCCTACACGGAGACGGCGCCTTCCCCGCTCGAGGGCGACGACAACATCCTGAAGGTCGACCCGGCCGTCCAGGACGAGATGATCGAGGACGTCCGGCAGTGGCGCGCGGACCGCGACCAGGGGGCGGTGGACCGCGCGCTCGCCGAGCTGGAGCGCGTGGCCCGCACCGACGAGAACATCATGCCGGCGACCATCGAGCTCGCCCGCGCCGGCGGCACCACCGGCGAGTGGGCGAACCGGCTGCGCGAGGTGTTCGGCGAGTACCGCGCCCCGACCGGCGTGGCCGCGGCGGCCGGCGTCGCCGGTGGCTCCGACGGCCTGCGGGGCCTGTCGGAGCGTCTGCGCGGCGTCGCCGGCGGACCGCCCCGCCTCCTCGTCGCCAAGCCCGGGCTCGACGGCCACTCGAACGGCGCCGAGCAGATCGCCGTGGCGGCGCGGGACGCGGGCATGGAGGTCATCTACCAGGGCATCCGCCTGACGCCCGAGCAGATCGCCGCCGCGGCGCGCGACGAGGACGTCGACGTCATCGGGCTGTCGATCCTGTCCGGTTCGCACCTCGAGCTGGTGCCCGAGGTCGTCCGCCTGCTCCGCGAGGAGGGCGTCGACGCGCCCGTCGTCGCCGGCGGCATCATCCCCGAGGACGACCGCCCGAAGCTGCTCGAGGACGGCGTGGCCGCGGTGTTCACGCCCAAGGACTTCGAGCTGACCCGGATCATGACGGAGATCGCCGACCTGGCGCTCGCCGCCCGGGGCTGAACGCCCGGGCCGCGCCGCTACGGTACGAGCCGCCCGGTCCAAAGGTTCACGTCGACGTCACCCGGCGCCGATGGGGAAGGAAATGGTGGACACACGCGTCATCGCCCTCGTGCTCGGGGTCATCGGGGCGGCCTTCGGGGTCGCTGCCGTCGCCGCCGGCCTGCCCTCGCTCGGCCTCGTGGCCGGGTTCGTGGCGCTGCTCGCCGGCGGGACCGCCCTGATCGGGGCCCGGCCCGCCCCGGCGGCGGCCGACGACGCGGAGGACCGGGCCGAGCGGGACGCGCTGATCGACACCACCCGCCGGCAGCTGGCCGACGCCCACGAGCGCATCGCCGAGCTCGAGGCCGCCACGGTGGCGACCGGCAGCGCACCGGCGGCCGAGGCGCCGCCGGCGGACGCCGCCGTGCTGATCGACCCGGCCTCGCAGCTGTTCTCGGAGGCGTACTTCCGCGTCGCCCTGCAGTCGCGGCTCGCCTCGGCGCGCCGCCACCTCCGGCCGGTCGCGGTGTGCTTGGTCGAGGTCGCGGAGGGCCAGGTGGACGAGATGCCGACGCCCGCGCCGCCCGACCGGATCGCCGAGTCCGTCCGCCAGACGCTGCGCGAGGCGGACATCGCCTGCCGGCTCGACGACGGCACGTTCGCGGTCATCCTCGAGGACACGCCCGAGAACGGCGCGGTCTGGACCGTCGAGCGGATCCGGCGCAACCTCGTGAGCCGCTTCGGCAGCCACACGATGTGGGCCGGCGTCGCGTGCTACCCGGCCCACGCGTTCAGCACCGAGGAGCTCCTCGACCAGGCCCGGGCCGCGCTCGTCGCCGCGCAGGAGTGGAAGCAGGACCGCATCGAGGTCGCGGTCGCCGAGTAGTCCCGGCGCCAACGACTGGTTCGTTCGTCGGTCCTGGCCGGGCGGTCGTGGTCAGTCGGAGGGGTTCGGGCCGGCTCGCTCGTCGAGCTCCGCGCGGATCTCGTCGCCGTCGGCGTCCAGAGGTCGGCCCGCCCAGCGGACGCGACCCGGCGTGGCGGAGAGGCGGGCCACGAGGTCCTGCATGCGGAACCCGTCGACGTCGACGATCGCCCCACGCTCGCGGTAGTGCGGGTCGGCGGCGATGTCGGCCATGTCGTACACGGGGGCCACCGCGGCGTGCGCGGCGTCGAACTCGGCGAGCACCTCGTCGAGCGACCGCTGCGCCATCCACTCGGCCATGCGGGCGTCGACCTCCTCGCGATGGGCGACGCGACCCTCGAAGTCGGCGAACCGCTCGTCGTCGCCGAGGCCGACGAGCTCCATCACCCGCGTCGCGACCGAGTCGGCGCTCGTGGACACCGCCACCCAGTGGCCGTCGCCGGTCCGGTACGTGTTCCTCGGCACCGTGTACGGGATGCCGGCGCCGAGGCGGTCCTGCGTCTGACCGAGCACGCCGTACAGCGGCACGAGCGGTCCCATGAGCTGGAGCATCGACTCGATCAGGTTGACGTCGACGACCTGGCCGACGCCCGAGTGCACCGCGACCATCGTGGCGAAGGCGGCGACGAGCGCGGCCACCTCGTCGGTGAGCGCGATCGGTGGGAGGAGGGGTTGACCGTCCGGCTCGCCGTTGATCGCCGCGAACCCCGACAGCGCCTCGGCCTGCGTCGCGAAGCCGGGCTTGTCCCGGTACGGGCCCGACTGCCCGAAGCCGGTGACCCGGGTGACCACCAGCCGCGGGTTGCGGGCGATGAGCTCCTGCGGGTCGAGCCCGAGCCGCTCGAGCGTCCCGGGCCGGAAGTTCTCGACGAGCACGTCCGCCGAGTCGCACAGCCGCCGCATGACGTCGAGGTCCTGGGGGTCCTTCAGGTCGAGCGCGATCGTGCGCTTGCCCCGACCGATGAGCTTCCACCAGAGCGTCTGGCCGTCGGCAGGGTCGCGCCACCCCATGTTCCGCGCGCTGTCGCCGGTGCCGGGCCGCTCGACCTTGACGACGTCCGCGCCGACGGCGGCGAGGTACCGCGCGCCGCCCGGGCCGGCGACGACCGTGGCGACGTCGACGACGCGCAGGTCGCCGAGCGGCCCGTCGCCGCGGGTGCGGTCGCCCGCGCCGGACCCGCTCATCGGGCGCGGACCGCGAAGCAGCGGTCGGCCAGGTGCCCGAGCGCGTAGCCCGGGTACGTCCCGTCGAACATGCCCCGTGCCCGCTCGCTCCACGCGAGCGCGACCGGGTCGGTGACCCGCCGGTGCACCTGCAGCACGAGCCCGTCGTAGACGCGGTACTCCGCCCAGGCACCCGGGTAGTCCTTGATCGTCGCCACCTCGGCGAACGGGGCCTCGCCCGCGCCCGGCAGCGTCACCCGCTTGTTGCGGTGGGTGTGCCCGGCGAAGTAGCCGAGGAGCCGCGGGCGACGACCGAACACCTCGGCGAGCGCCTCCGTGTCGTCGGGCACGAGGCCGAAGGTGCCGTCGTGGCGACGCTCCTCGGCGGGGTTCCACACCGGGTGGTGGCCGAGCACCATCACCGGCCGATCGGCTCGGGCGCCGAGCTCGTCCAGCCACTCGAGCTGCTCCGCGCCGAGGTGGCCGTTGACGATCCCGTCCCGCGACGTGTCGAGCATCGCCAGCGTCAGCCCGTCGACCGTGCGCTCCTGGACCGGCCACGCACCCCGCTGCTGGTGGTGGTAGCTCTCGTGGTTCCCCCGGACCCACATGAGCCGGTCGCCGAAGGCGCCGCCGTAGACCTCGAGGAAGCGGTCGACCTCCTCGTCGGTGCCGTTCGAGGTGAGGTCACCCTTCACCACCACGGCGTCGGGGTCCCACCCGGTGATGTCGGCCACGGCGGCGGCGTTCATCGTCTCGGGGTAGGGCGGCTCGCCCGGCTCGACGGAGAACGTCTCCCACTCCACGCCGTCGATGTGGCCGCACACCGTCTCGCCGAAGTGCACGTCGTTGACCGTCGCGACGCGGGCGAGGAGCTCCCCGCGGCGCGGCAGCGTGCGGACCTCGTGGCCGTCGAGGTCGACCACGGTGTCCGGCGTGAGGTCCCGGTACGTCGTCGACTCCGGTCCGCGGAACACGACCGCCTCGTCGTCGGCCAGCGTCATCAGCTCCGGTCGGGGACCCGCCACGGCGTCCGAGGATACGGCCCCGTCGGAGCCGCTCCCGTGAGCGGTACGGTCACGCCGTGCCCACCGCCCACGTCAACGGCATCGACCTCTACTACGAGCGGAGCGGCACCGGTCCACCCCTGCTGTTCTTCAACGGATCGGGTGCCACGCTGGCGAGCATGGGCGTGCTCATCCAGCCGTTCACGGAGCGCTTCGACGTGGTGGCCCACGACCAGCGCGGGATGGGCCGCTCCTCGCTCCCCGACGGTCCGTACACGATGGCCGACTGCGCGGCCGACGGCGCCGCGCTGCTCGACGAGGTCGGTTGGGACACGTGCCGCGTGGTGGGGATCAGCTTCGGCGGCATGGTGGCGCAGGAGCTCGCGGTCACCTCCCCCGAGCGCGTCGAGCGGCTCGGCCTGCTCTGCACCTCGCCCGGCGGCGAGGGCGGGTCGTCCTACCCGCTGCACGAGCTCGAATCGCTCCCCGTGGCCGAGCGCGCGGCGAGGGGCACCGAGCTGCTCGACACGCGATTCACGCCGTCCTACCTCGCCGAGCACCCCGACCAGCAGGGCCTCGTCGACTTCCTCGTCGCCGGGCAGACCGCGGAGCGCTCGGACGACGAGCGACGGGGAGCCGCCCTGCAGCTGGAGGCCCGCAGCCACCACGACGTGTGCGACCGGCTCGGCCGCATCAGCTGCCCGACGCTCGTGGCGAGCGGCCGCTACGACGGCATCGCGCCGCCGGCGAACGGCGCGTACATCGCCGCCCACGTCCCGGGCGCCGAGCAGCGGCTGTACGACGGCGGTCACGCGTTCTTCGTGCAGGACCCGACGGCGCTGCCGGAGATCCTGGACTTCCTCGCCGCCTGACCGCCGTCCGAGACGGCCCGCCGTCACCGTTCTGTTCTGCAGAACCGAGTGGATCCACTCGGTTCTGCAGAACAGAACGGGGTGGGCTCGGGCGGGTCAGCCGCCGGGGCGGTCGCGCCGCATCGGCACCGGCTTCGACCACCAGCGACCCGACCAGCGCCAGCGCGACACGCCCGGCTCCGCGACCGGCGCGGCGGGCGAGGGCAGCCCCACCTCGAAGGCGGCGACGATGGCCGCCGCCTCCTCCTCGGTCGGTTCGGGCGTGATGCCGAGCGACGCCATCAGAGCGGGATGTTCCCGTGCTTGCGGTTCGGCAGCTCCTCGCGCTTCGTGCGCAGGAGCTCGAGGCCCGCGATGAGCTTGATCCGCGTCTCCGCCGGGTCGATGACGTCGTCCACGTAGCCGCGGTCGGTCGCCTCCCACGGGTTGAGGTACGTCTCCTCGTACGCCTCGATCAGCTCGGCGCGCCGCGCCACCGGGTCGCTCGCCTCGGCGAGGTCTCGGCGGTTGACGATCTCGACGGCGCCGTTCGCGCCCATGACCGCGAGCTCGGCCGACGGCCACGCGAACGCGAGGTCCGAACCGATCGACTTCGAGTCCATCACCACGTAGGCGCCGCCGTACGCCTTGCGGGTGATGACCGAGATGCGCGGGACGGTCGCCTCGCAGTAGGCGTAGAGCAGCTTGGCGCCGTGGCGGATGATGCCGTTGTGCTCCTGGTCGACGCCGGGCAGGAACCCGGGGACGTCGACGAACGTCACGAGCGGGATGTTGAACGAGTCGCAGGTCCGCACGAACCGCGCCGCCTTGGACGAGGACTCGATGTCGAGCACGCCCGCGTACATGGCGGGCTGGTTGCCGACGATGCCCACGCTGTGGCCGCCGAGCCGGGCGAAGCCGCAGATGATCGAGCCCGCCCAGTCGCGCCCGTACTCGAAGAAGTCGCCGTCGTCGACGACGGTGCGGACGACGTCGCGCATGTCGTAGGGCTGGTTCGCGGAGTCGGGCAGGAGGTCGTAGAGCTCCTCGCAGCGCCGGTCGGCCGGATCGGCCGTCGGCTCGAGCGGCGCCTCCTCGAGGTTGTTCGACGGCAGGAACCCGAAGAGGTAGCGCACGTCCTCGAGGCAGGCCTTGTCGTCGGGCGAGATGAACTGCGCCACGCCCGAGGTGGAGGTGTGCGTGCGGGCGCCGCCCAGCTCCATCTGCGTCACGTCCTCGCCGGTCACCTGCTTCACCACATCGGGACCGGTGATGAACATGTACGACGTGTCGTCGACCATGAAGATGAAGTCGGTCATGACGGGGCTGTAGACGGCACCGCCGGCGCACGGGCCCATGATCACGCTGATCTGCGGCGTGACGCCGGAGGCCTTGACGTTCCGGTAGAAGATGCCGCCGTAGCTCGCGAGCGAGACCACGCCCTCCTGGATGCGGGCGCCGGCGCCGTCGTTGAGCCCGATGACCGGGGCCCCGACCTTGAGCGCCAGGTCCATCAGCTTGTGGATCTTCTCGGCGAACACCTCGCCCAGCGCGCCGCCGAAGACCGTGAAGTCCTGGCTGAAGACGAAGACCTTGCGGCCGTCGATCGTCCCCCACCCGGTGATCACGCCGTCGCCGTACGGGCGCTCGCCGAGCGCGTCGCCGGCGCGGTGGCGGGCGAGCATGTCCAGCTCGTGGAACGAGCCCTCGTCGAGGAGCAGGTCGATCCGCTCGCGGGCGAGGAGCTTGCCCCGCTCGTGCTGGCGGTCGATCGACCGCTGGGAACCGGGTGCCAGGGCGAGCTCGCGGCGCTTGCCGAGGTCCTCGACTCGTTCGCGGATGGGGTGCTCCATGGGGCCGAACGGTAGCGGCGGGGCCTCCGGAGGCCCAAAGGCGGGAGGACCCCGGTCAGCGGCTACCGTCGCCCGCCGTGAGCACCCCCGCCGAGGGCCGCGCCTCCCGCCTCTGCGTGTACTGCGCGTCGAACCTCGGAGACGACCCCGCGTTCGCCGACTCGGCCCGCGCGCTCGGCGAGGAGCTCGGCCGGCGGGGCGTCGACCTCGTGTACGGCGGCGGGCACATCGGGCTGATGGGCATCGTGGCCGACGCCGCCCTGGGAGCCGGACGCCACGTGACGGGCGTGATCACCGAGGAACTCGCGGACCGGGAGGTCGCCCACCGGGGCGTCACGGAGCTCGTCGTCGTGGCGGACATGCCGGCCCGGAAGCGGGCCATGTACGAGGCCGCCGACGCCTTCATGGCGCTGCCCGGGGGCGTGGGCACGATGGAGGAGCTCTTCGAGGTCCTGTGCTGGGCCTACCTCGGCCTGCACCCCAAGCCGATCGGGCTGCTGAACGTGTCGGGGTTCTACGACCCGCTCATCCAGTTCCTCGACGGCGCCGTCGACCGCGGCCTCTGCAAGCCGCGCGTGCGCGAGCTGCTCCGGGTCGGCGAGGACCCGGCGGAGCTGCTGGACCGCCTCCTCCGGGACGCGCCGGTCGGCGGTTGACGTCCCGCCGGCCGGGTGATCCCGGCGCCACCGGCCCGTCGCGGTCGGCGGCTGGTGTAGAACCGTGGGAGTGCGCCTCCCCGTCCTCCCACCGGTGAGACCCATGCTGGCCAAGGCCACCAAGGAGATCCCCGTCGGGGACTACCTCTACGAGCCCAAGTGGGACGGGTTCCGCTGCATCGTCCACCGCGACGGCGATGAGGTGGTCCTGGGCAGCCGCAACGAGAAGCCGCTCACGCGCTACTTCCCGGAGCTGATCGACCCGATCCGCGAGCAGCTGCCGGAGCGGTGCGTGGTGGACGGCGAGCTCGTCGTGCCGAGCGAGGACGGCCTCGACTTCGACCTGCTCTCGCAGCGCATCCACCCGGCCGACAGCCGCGTCCGGATGCTCGCCGAGACCACGCCGGCCCACCTGGTGGTCTTCGACCTCCTCGCCCTCGACGACACGGACCTGCGCCCGCTGCCGCTCCAGACCCGTCGCGCGACGCTCGAGCGGATCCTCGACCAGGCGCGGCCGCCGATCCACCTCACCCCGTCGACCGACGACCCCCGCCGCGCCACGGACTGGTTCGAGCGCTTCGACGGCTCCGGCTTCGACGGCGTGATGGCGAAGGCGCTCGACGAGCCGTACGTCTCGGACAAGCGGGTGCAGCTCAAGGTCAAGCACCACCGCACGGCCGACTGCGTGGTCGCCGGGTACCGCCACCACAAGGACGGCGGCGTCGGCTCGCTCCTCCTCGGCCTGTTCGACGACGCTGAGCCGCCGCAGCTCCACCACGTCGGCGTCGCCAGCGCGTTCGCGGCGTCGCGGCGCCGGACGCTGGCCGCGGAGCTCGCGCCCTACGAGGACGGCGGCGCCGACGGCCACCCGTGGCACGAGTGGGCGGAGGCCGAGGCCCACGGCGACGGCGTCCGCATGCCGGGCGCGCCGAGCCGCTGGTCGGGCGGCCGGAGCAGCGAGTGGGTGCCGCTGCGCTGCGAGCTGGTCGTCGAGGTGACCTACGAGAACCTGACGTCGGGGCGGTTCCGCCACCCGGCGAGGTTCGTCCGGTGGCGCCCCGACAAGGAGCCGCTCGACTGCCGCTACACGCAGCTCGACCACCCGCCGCCGGTCGAGTTCACGCAGATCTTCGACTGACGTCCACGGCCGCCGGCGCCGTCAGGCGGTCCGCACGTCCGCCAGTCGATCGGCGTTGCGGACGAGGTCGGGCGCGTCGAGGCGGTCGGCCCAGCCCGCGAGGTCGGCGGTCGGGCCGGTCCACTCCCACTCGTCGACCGCGCCGACGTCGACGTCGGTCTCGAGCGTCGCCAGCTTCTTGAACAGCAGGGCGAGCTCGAAGTCGTCGTGCAGGACCGTCGCCAGCTTCGCCGCCCCGCGCACCCCGGCCACGTCCCACTGGCCGGGCGCGTGCGGGATCGCCTCCAGGTGCTCGTACCGCCGCAGCACGGTGGCGGCGGTCTTCGCGCCCCACCCGGCGAGGCCGGGGAACCCGTCGGCGCTGTCACCGACGAGGGCGAGCCAGTCGGGGATGGATGCCGGCTCCACCCCGTACTTCTCGAGCACGCCGGCCGAGTCGCGGAACTGCTTCGCCCGCCGGTCGTACTGGATCACCTTCCCGCCGACGCACTGCGCGAGGTCCTTGTCGGGCGTGCAGATCACGACCCGCTGCACGCGATCGTCCGCGGCACCGACGACCGCGGCCGCGCCGAGCGCGTCGTCGGCCTCGACGTCGACCATCGGCCACACCGTGACGCCGAGCGCGGCGATCGCCTCCTCCAGCCACGGGAACTGACGCTTGAGGTCGGGATCGACCCCGGAGCCGTCCTTGTACCCGGGCCACAGGTCGTTGCGGAAGGACTCGATGACGTGGTCGGTGGCCACGCCGAGGTGGGTGGCGCCGTCGCCGATCATCGTGAGCAGCGACCGCAGCACGCCCCGCACGGCGCCGACCTGCTCGCCCGCGCCGTTCGCGTGGCCGCCGCCGGGTGAGTAGAAGTAGCGGAACAGCTCGTAGGTGCCGTCGACGAGGTGGACCTGCATCCGGCGAGCCTGTCACAGCGAGCGACGCTCCCGCCGACGCCCGAGTTGGGCCAGGAGGCGCCTGGCCGCCGCCGGTAGCGTGGCAGGCGGGATGCACCCGCCCTGCCCCGAACCCGCTGCGTCCGTCACCCCGGACGACGACGCGATCCCGGTCCCATGACCGACACCGGTGGCGACCCGTCCGCATCGCCACCGCTGACCACGTTCCTCGTCCGGCTCGCCGCCGCGTTGAACTCGACCGATCTGCCGGTCGACGAGATCGAACGACGGGTCGAAGCCGTCGGCGCGTGCAACGGCGAACCGGACGTGAGCGCGAGTGCGTTCCCGACGTTCGTGATCGTCACCGCCGCCGCCGGCCACCGGGCCCGCATCGAGTCGACCCCCGAGCGGCCGGGAGCGCCGAGCGCCTCGACCGGATCTCCGAGATCGAGCGGTTCACCAAGGAGTGCACGACGGTCCCGATCAGCCCCGCCGAGGGCATCGGGCGGCTGTCGGAGATCGACGACGCACCGCCGCGGTTCGGAGCGGTCGTCACGGTCGTCGGCTACGCCGTGCTGTCGGTCGGGCTGTGCCTGGTGCTGCGCCCGACCGGTCACGAGGTCGCAGCCGCTGCGGTCGGCGGCGTCGTCGTCGGGGTGCTCCGCATCGTCGCGAGCCACGGTCCCGGTCGCCTCGAGGTGCTGCTGCCGGTCGTCGCCGCGTTCTCGACCGCCCTCGTGTGCGCGCTGGCGATCCGCACCGGGATCGCCGACCCGGGAGCTCGGCCGATCGTCGCGCCGCTCGTCGTGTTCATCCCCGGCCGGTCGCTCACCACGTCCGCGGTCGAGCTCGCCGCCGGTCAGGTCATGTCGGGTGCGAGTCGGCTCGTCTCGGGCGTCTTCACGCTCGGGCTGCTCGCGTTCGGGATCCTCGCCGGGCTCCGCTTCGCCGGGGTGGGGGCCGACGTCCTCGCCGGCACCGGCCCGCGCCTCGGGTGGTGGGCGCCGTGGGTCGGCGCCGTCGTGTTCACCTCGGCGGTCACCGTCACCCACTCGACGCCGCGCAAGGCCCTCCCGTCCCTGCTGGTCGTGATGCTGCTCGCGAAGGGCGGCCAGGCGCTCGGCGTCGAGGCGGTCGGCCCGTACCTCGGCGCCTTCGTCGGTGGTGGCGTCCTCGTCTGCGCCGCCGCGGCGATGTCGCGCTCGCCGGCAGCGTTGAGTCCGCAAGCGACGCTGCTGCCCGGGTTTCTGGCTCGTCGTGCCCGGCTCGATGAGCCTGATCGGCCTCACGCGGTGGGCCGGCTCACGAGGGTTGCCTGGTCCCGGCGACCTCCTGGGCGTCGCCGGGACGATCTTCGCGATCGCCGTCGGGGTGCTCGTCGCGGAGCAGTTCCTCGCGTGGGTGCGATCGGTCCGGCAGCGGGGACCGTCGACTACAGCACCATCCCGTCGCAGGCGCTGACGATGCCGCCGGCCGCCGCCCGGATCGTCACCGGCCCGCCCGTGGCGACGCCCGTGACGACCCCGGGCCCGGTGATCCGGGCGATGGTCTCGTCGCTCGAGGACCAGGTCGCGCTCTGGGTGATGTCGTCGACGTGTCCGTCGGAGAACGTCGCCACCGCCGTCAGGGACACCGTGCCACCGACCGAGACGCTCCAGGGCGCGGGGCAGTCGTCGATCGACACGACCACTGCCGGCGTGACCGTGATCGTGGCGCTCCCCCCCTTCGACCCGAGGACCGCACGGATCTGCGTCGTACCAGCGGCGACACCGGTGGCGTGACCCGTCAGGTCGCGGGCGTTCGACACGACCGCGACGGTCGCGTCGTCTGAGGACCAGGTCGCACGCTGGGTCACGTCCAGGCTGGAACCATCGGAGTAGTGGCCGGTCGCGGTGAAGCGGACCTCCCGCCCGGCAGCGACCGAGACGTCGACGGGCGTGACCTCCAGGCCGGTCAGCGTCTTCGGTGGTGGCGGCTGCACGCAGCTGGATGCCAGCGCAGCGAGCAGCGCCACCGTGCCGAGCGTGAGCAGCCACGCCGGACGGCGCGAACGAACGATCTTCCCCATGGGTCCCCCTCGGATCGCCAACTCGCCGGCGACGCTACCGATCGGTCATCGCGCGCGAGCCGAGGGCCGCGCCTCGGTCGCGCTCGAACCAGGCGCGGCGGCGCGAAGACCGCGCGCCCGTTCAGGATCCCGCGCAGGACCGCGCCGGTCAGGCGACGCCGAGTCGCTGGGCGACCGCCGCGGCGTCGACGCGGGTGGTGACGCCGAGCTTCCGCAGGATGTTGCTGACGTGGACGCTCGCCGTCTTCTCCGAGATGTGGAGCTCGGTCCCGATCTGCCGGTTGGTGCGGCCCGTGGCGACGAGGGCCAGGACCTCGGCCTCGCGGGTGGTCAGGCCGAGCTGCCGGACCGATGCGTCGCCGAGGGCCACGCGCTCCGGGACGTCGACGCTCAGCCGGGTGCGGCGGGACACGGCCTCGACGTCGGCGAGGAGCGGTGCCGCCCCGAGGTCGAGGGCGATGCGGTGGGACTCGCGCAGGGCGGTGGCGGCGCCGTCGGCGGCGCCGGTCGCGGCCGAGGCGTCCGCCTGGCGGAGCAGGGCGACGG
>JAEVZA010000387.1 GCA_023392475.1 Actinomycetes bacterium
GTGTGGTGGTCGTCGGCGCGGTGGTCGGCCGGGGTTCGGTGGTGCGTCCCGACGCGGACGCACCGTCGCCGCCGGAGCAGCCCACGGCGACTGCCACGGCGACGAGCGCGGCGAGCGTGGCGGCGACCGGGCGGATCCGCATGCGCGGAGCGTAGGGCTCGGCACCTCGACTCCCTACGATGGCCCGCGATGCAGGCGAGCACCGGCCCGGGCGCGTGGGAGCTGTTCGACGCCGCGCCCGACGGGATCCTCGTCGTCGCGGCCGACGGCAGGGTCGAGTTCGCCAACCGGTCGGCCGGGGCGCTGTTCGCCGTCGAGCCGTCCGGCCTCCTCGGGACCGCCGTCGAGGACCTCGTGCCCGAGGACCTGCGGGAGCGGCACCGCGCGCACCGCGCCGGGTACGTCGCCGCGCCGGCGGTCCGCGCGATGGGGGTCGGGCTGACGCTGAGCGCGCGGCGCCGGGACGGCACGACCTTCCCCGCCGAGATCAGCCTGAGCCCGGTGGTCCGCGGCGACGAGACCTTCACCGTGGCGGCCGTGCGCGACCTCACCGACCGCCTCGCCGGCGAGGAGGCCCTCCACCTGGCGGAGCAGCGCGTCGTCCTCGCCGAGGAGCGGGAGCGGATCGCCCGCGACCTGCACGACACGGTGATCCAGCGGCTGTTCGGCACCGGGCTGAGCCTCCAGGCCGCCGCCGCGATGGCCGACGAGCCCGTTCGCGGCCGCGTCGACTCGGCCATCGACGAGCTCGACGCGACGATCCTCGACCTCCGCACCACGATCTTCTCCCTGCAGGCCGACCGCGGGATGCCCGGCGGGCTGCGGGGCCGGCTGGTCGAGGTGGCGACGGACGCCGGCCGGTCGCTGGGCTTCGAGCCCCGGCTGCGCTTCGAGGGGCCGGTCGACAACCTCGCCGGCGACCTCGGCGAGCAGCTCGTGCCCGTGCTGCGCGAGGTGCTGTCGAACGTGGCGCGCCACGCCCGGGCCACGCGGGTGCGCGTGGAGCTGTCGGTCGGGGAGCACGTCCGGCTGGTGGTCGTCGACGACGGCGTCGGCGTCGAGGGCGAGGTCTACGGGGGCGCCGGGCTCGCCAACCTCGCGGAGCGGGCCGAGCGCCTCGGGGGCGAGCTCACCGTCGGCCCCGGCGACGCAGGCGGCACGCGCGTCGAGTGGCGCGTGCCCCTGCCGGGCTGACGCCGCGGCGCCGACCGACCGGACCGGACCTGCTCAGCTCCCGCCGCGGGCCTGCAGGCGGGCGGCGTACACCGCCGCCTCCGTGCGGCGGCCCATGCCCATCTTGGCGAGCAGGTTGGACACGTAGTTCTTCACCGTCTTCTCCGCGAGGAACATCTCCGACGCGATCTGCCGGTTCGTCCGGCCCTCGGCGAGGAGATCCAGGATGCGGCGCTCCTGCGGGGTGAGGTCGCGCAGCCGCTCGTCCTCCTCGGCGCCCCGGCGGATCTGCTCGGCCGCCCGCGCCGCCTGCGCCGGGTCGATCAGGTCGCCGCCGGCGGCCACCCGCCGCACGGCGTCGACGATGTCCGCACCGCGGACCTGCTTGAGCACGTAGCCCGACGCCCCGGCGACCACGGCGTCGAGCAGCGCCTCGTCGTCGGGGAACGAGGTCAGCATCAGGCACCGGACGTCGGGGTGCTCGCTGCGGACCTCGCGGCACAGCTCGATGCCGCTGCCGTCGGGGAGCTGCACGTCGAGCACGGCCACGTCGGGTGCGGCGGGGCCGATCCGGGCCCGGGCGGTGGCCACCGAGTCGGCCTCGCCGACCACCTCGAGGTCGCCGTCCGCCTCCAGGAGCTCCCGGACGCCGCGCCGGACGATCTCGTGGTCGTCGAGGAGGAACACGCGCACGGTCACCCCACCATCCTCGCGAACGCGGTCCGGGCGCGCGACAGGGTCCAAGGTCCCGTCCGCCGGGCACGTGTCGCCGGTCGCACCGCGGTCGGGACCTAGGACCCTGTCCGCGGCCCGAGCAGACGGGCGATGGTCCTCACGGCACATCCCCCCGTCCCGAGAGGACACGCATGCAACAGCAGCCGCAGACCGACGGACCCCGATCCTGGGCCGCCGCCACGCTCACCGTGATCGCCGTGTACCTCGTCGGCACCGCGCTCGTCGTCGGCGTCGCGCTCGTGGTCGCGAACAACGAGGACCGGGGCAGCTCGCCCGCCGCGAGCGCGTCCGCCGGGTCCACGGTCGACGTCGAGCTCAGCGAGTTCGCGATCAAGGGCGACCTGATGGCCGCCCCCGGCCAGGTCACCCTGAAGGTCACCAACAAGGGGACCGTCCAGCACAACGTGACGGTGAAGGAGACCGGTGCCGCCACGAAGCTGCTCGACCCGGGGGCGACGGCCACCTTGAAGCTGGGGGACCTCAAGGCGGGCGACTACACGATCTACTGCTCGGTCCCCGGTCACGAGGACGCCGGCATGAAGGCCACGCTGTCGATCATGGCGGGCATGTCGAGCGGGTCGTCGGAGGCCGCGGCGTCGGGCGGGAGCGGCTCGTCCGCGTCGTCGAGCACGCCGAACTACGCGCAGATGGACCAGGACATGCTCGCGTCGTTCGCCAAGTTCCCGGCCGACACCAAGGGCGTCGGCAACCAGGTGCTCCAGCCGACGGTCCTCGCGGACGGCACGAAGCAGTTCGAGCTGACCGCGGAGATCGCCGACTGGGAGGTGGAGCCCGGGCGCGTGGTCAAGGCGTGGACCTACAACGGCACCGTCCCCGGCCCGATGCTCAAGCTGGACGTGGGTGACCACATCAGGGTGGTCATCCACAACAAGCTGCCGCTCAACACGGACATCCACTGGCACGGCATCCAGACGCCGTTCAACATGGACGGCGTCGCTCCCATCACCCAGGACCCGATCAAGCCGGGCGCGGACTTCACCTACGACTTCACGGTCGACCGTCCGTACATGGGCATGTACCACCCGCACCTGCACGGCCAGATGACGGTCCCGAACGGCATGTGGGGCGTGATCCAGGTCGGCGACACACCGATCGCCAAGGGCATCACGGTGGACGGCACGTCGGTGCCGGCCGACGTGAAGCCGGCGGTCGACATCCCGATGGTCCTGAACGACGCGGGCACCATCGGGTTCTCGTTGAACGGCAAGTCGTTCCCGGCGACGAAGCCGATCGTGGTCAAGGAGGGCGATTGGGTCGCGGTCACCTACTACAACGAGGGCCTGCAGTCGCATCCGATGCACCTCCACCAGTTCCCCCAGCTCGTGACCGCGGAGGACGGCTTCCCGTTGCCCAACCCGTACTGGGTGGACACGCTGCTCATCGCACCGGGGCAGCGCTACACGGTGATGTTCCACGCGGACAAGAAGGGCACGTGGGTGTACCACTGCCACATCCTGAACCACGCCGAGCGGGACACCGGGATGTTCGGGATGGTCACCGCCGTCGTCGTCGAGTGAGGTCGCCGGTTCCCCGACGACGTCGAGGTACGTTCCACCCGGAGGCCGACCTGGAGGTGCTCCCATGCCGCTGGCCGTCCGGACGGAGGGGTTGACCAAGCGCTACGGACGCACCGTGGCGCTGGACGGCCTCGACCTCGAGGTGGAGCAGGGCGAGGTGTTCGGCTACCTCGGCCCGAACGGCGCCGGGAAGTCGACCACGATCGGGCTCCTCCTCGGCCTGCTCCGCCCGACCGGCGGGCGGGCCGAGGTCCTCGGGCTCGACGTCCGGCGCGACGCCCGGGCGCTGCACCGCCGCCTCGCCTACGTGCCCAGCCAGGCGGACCTCTGGCCGACCCTCACCGGCGCCGAGACGCTCCACCTCCTCGGGCGCTTGCACGGCTCGGTCGACGAGGCGGCGCGGGACCGCCTCGTCGAGCGGTTCCGCCTCGACCCCGACAAGCGGAACCGGGCGTACAGCCACGGCAACCGCCAGAAGGTCCTCCTCGTGGCGGCCTTCGCGAGCGGGGCCGACCTCCTGCTGCTCGACGAGCCGACCTCGGGCCTCGACCCGCTCATGGAGCAGGTGTTCCGTGAGTGCGTTCTCGAGGCGCGCTCGGCCGGCCGGACCGTGCTGCTGTCCTCGCACATCCTCAGCGAGGTCGAGGCGGTGTGCGACCGCGTCGCGATGCTCCGCGGCGGACGGCTGATCGAGACCGGTCGCCTCGACGACCTCCGTGGCATCGCGGCGCTGCAGGTCGAGGCGCGCATCGACGGGCCGGTCCCCGACGTGTCGTCGGTGCCGGGCGTGGACGACGTCCGCGTCGACGGCGACGCGCTGACGTGCCGGGTCAGCGGCGACGTCCAACCGCTCCTCGCCGCGCTGTCGGGGACCCACGTGCGGCACCTCGTCACGCGCGAGCCGTCGCTCGAGGAGCTGTTCGTCTCCCGCTACGGCGACGGCGCCTCCGGCGGCGCGGCGGCGTGAGCGGCCCCGGGCCGGACGCGGCGGTCGCCCGCCGCACGTTCCGGCGGCTGCTCGTCGGCGCCGCGGTCGTCGGTGCGGTGTTCGCGCTGACGACCGCGTCCTCCGCGCTGAGCTACGTGTCGACGTTCCCCACCCAGGCCGATCGCGACCAGGTCGCGGCGACCACCGGCGGCGACGCCGGCCTCGCGGTGCTGCTCGGGCCGGTGGCCCACGTCGACACGGTCGGTGGCTACACCTTCTACAAGGGGTACGTCTTCCTGACCGCGATCGGCGCGGTGTGGGCGCTGCTCGCCGGGACCCGCCAGCTGCGCGGCGAGGAGGACGGCGGGCGGTGGCAGGTCGTCCTCGCGGGATCGACGACGCCGGCGCGCGCCACCGCCGCGACGGCCGCCGGGCTGCTGGGCGCGGTCGGTGTGGTGCTCGTGCTCAGCGTCGCGGGCACCGCGGCGGCGGGCCTCGACCACGACGTCGGGTTCTCGCTCGGCGGCTCGGTCGTGATGGGGCTGAGCCTCGCGCTCGTCGCGGCGTGGTTCGCCGCGCTCGGCGCGCTCACGTCGCAGCTCGCCCGGTCGCGTCGGACGGCGAACCAGCTCGGCCTCGCGGTCCTCGCGGTCGCGTTCGCGCTGCGCATGGTCGCGGATGCCGGGCCGTCGACCGCGTGGCTGCGCTGGTGGACGCCGTTCGGCTGGAGCGAGCTGATGGCGCCGCTGACGACGGACGACCTGTGGCCGCTGGTCCCGGCCGTCGTGACGACGGCGCTGCTCGTGGTCGTGGCCGTGCGCGCCGCGGCCGCGCGGGACGTGGGCGACGGCCTGCTCGCCTCGCGGGACGTCCACCCGCCACGCACCCGGTGGTTGGGCTCGGCCGCCGGCCTGGCGGCCCGGCTCGAGCTGGGCGTGCTCGCGTGGTGGGCGGTCGGCTCGCTGGCCGCGGGAGCGATGCTCGGCGTGATCGCGAAGCTGACCGAGCGGTCGGTGCCGGCGTCGCTGGGCGACGCGCTGTCGGGGTTCGGCGTGTCCGGGCGGTTCGTCGACCAGTACTTCGGCGTGTCGTTCCTGCTCGTGGCCACGCTGGTGGCGCTCGTGCCCGCGAGCCAGGTGGGCGCCGCGGCCGAGGAGGAGCTCACCGGCCGGCTCGTGCACGTCCTCGCGTCGCCGACCCGGCGGACGGGCTGGCTGGCCTCCCGGCTGGTGCTCGCCGCCGCCGGCGTGGTGGTCGCGGGCCTGGCGGCCGGGTTCGGCGCGTGGGCGGGGGCCCGGAGCCACGGCGTCCCGCTCGACCTCGGGCCGATGCTGGGCGCCGGGCTCAACGTGGTGCCGACCGCCCTGGTCGCCCTCGGCATCGGCGCCCTGGTCCTCGCCGTGCACCCGCGGTGGGCGGGCACGGTCGTCTACGTCGTCGTCGGCTGGTCGGTCGTCGTCGACCTCGCCGGCTCGCTGGTCGACGGCATCGGCTGGCTGCGGCACGTCTCGCTGTTCGACGCCATGGCGCTCGCCCCGGCCGAGGACCCGAGCGCCGCGACCGTCGGGATCACGCTCGCCGTGGCCGCCGTGCTCTGCGTGGCGGCGGTGGCGTGGTTCGACCGCCGCGACCTCGGCACGGGCTGACCGACTCCCTTCCGTTCGTCCAGGCCGTCACCGGGCGTCGCCCTGGGCGAGCAGAGCGGGGCGTGGTCGTCAGCGGACCCGGAGCACGGCCGCGCCGGTGACGCGGTCGTGGGCCACGTCCCGCAGCGCGTCGAGCGCCCGGTCGAGCGGGTACTCGGTGGTGGCGACCCGGATCCCGATCCGGTCGGCGACGCGCAGGAACTCCTCGCCGTCGCCCCGCGTGTTCGCCGTGACGCTGCGGACCTGGCGCTCCTGGAACAGGTGGCGGTCGTAGTCGAGCGGCGGGACGTCGCTCAGGTGGATGCCCGCGACGGCGAGGGTCCCGCCGCGGTCGAGGGCCTCCAGCGCGGCCGGCACCACCTCGCCGACCGGGGCGAAGGTGACCGCGCCGTCGAGCGGCTCGGGTGGCGGGTCGAACGTGTCGCCCGCGGAAGCCACGCCGAGGTCGAGCGCCAGGCGGCGGGCCTCGGCCGAGCGGGTCATGACGTGCACGGCCACGCCCTCCGCCATCGCCACCTGGGCCGCGAGGTGGGCCGAGGCCCCGAAGCCGTAGATCCCGAGCCGGCCACCCGGCGGCACCTCCGCCCGCCGCAGCGCCCGGTAGCCGATGATCCCGGCGCAGAGGAGCGGGGCCGCGGTCGCGTCGTCGAAGCGCTCGGGGAGCCGGTAGGCGTAGCGCTCGTCGACGACGGCGTGCTCGGCGTAGCCGCCGTCCGCGTCCCAGCCGGTGAACCGCGGATCGACGCACAGGTTCTCGTCGCCGCGGCGGCAGAACCGGCACCGCCCGCAGGTGCGGCGGAGCCACGCGATGCCGATCCGCTCGCCGGGCTCGAAGCGCGCGGCGCCCGGCCCGCAGCGCTCGACGGTGCCGACGACCTCGTGGCCGGGCACGGCCCGGGGGCGGTGCGGGGGCAGGTCGCCCTCGGCCAGGTGCAGGTCGGTCCGGCACACGCCGCACACGGTGACGGCGACGCGCACCTCGCCCGGCCCGGGCTCGGGCGCGTCCCGCTCCTCGAGCTCCACCGGCGTCCCGTCGATCGGGCCCGGTCGTGTCACCACCCACGCGCGCACGTGTCGTCTCCGCCCCGAGTCTGCCCCCGCGCGGCCGATGCCGAACAGGGACCTCCGACCCTGTCGCCGGCGACCGTCCGGGCGGAGGGTGGAGGTGGAGCCGAGGAGGTCACATGGGCACGAACGACAGCACCGGACGGCGGGCGCTGGTGGTCTACGAGTCGATGTACGGCAACACCCACCTGATCGCGTCCGCGATCGGCGAGGGGCTCCGGTCGCAGGGCGTGGACGCGGAGGTCGTCCCGGTGGGCCGCGGTGCCGGTCCGGACGTGACGGGCGTCGAGCTGCTCGTCGTGGGCGGCCCGACGCACGTCCACGGGATGACCAGCGCCCGCACGCGCGCCGCGGCGCGCGACGCCGTCGACGACCACGAGTGGCTGACGCTGGACGACGACGGGGACGACACCGGCCTGCGCGACTGGTTGGGCGCGGTCGACGGGCTCGACGTGGACGCCGTGGCGTTCGACACGAGGCGCCACATGTCGCCGCTGCTCACCGGGCGTGCGTCCAAGGGCATCGCGAAGCTGCTGCGCCGCCACGGGGCACGGGTCGTCGACGAGCCGTCGAGCTTCTACGTCACCGACCACGACGAGCTCGAGCCCGGCGAGGAGGACCGGGCGCGGGCGTGGGGGACCCTGCTCGCCGAGGCGGTGCTCGAGCGGACCGGCTCGGTGGGCTGACTCAGCCCGCCGGGGTCGCGTCGTCCGTGCCGGGAGGCAGCACCGGCGCGCTGGCGTCCGTGAGCCCGCTGCCGTGGCCGAGGAGCGCCCCGCCGAGGGCGCACGCGGCGAGGGTGACGAGCACGGACGCCATGATCGCGGCTGCGGTGGTCGAGCTCAGCTGGTGCGTGACGAGCCCGATCGACACGACGGCGACGGGCACGCCGAGCTGCGCGGAGGACAGGAGCCCGCTGCCGAGGGGGAGCCGCCACACGAGCGCCGCGGCCACGTGCACCGCCACGGCGCAGCCGGCGAGCACGGCGGCGAGCACGAGCGCGCGGGGCGACCGGACGAACGCGCTGACGTCGAGCCGCGCCCCGAGGACCACGAAGAACACCGGGATCGCGAAGCCCTCGCCGACGCCGACGAGCTGGGTCGCCACCCGACGGGGCTCACCGAGCAGCGCCACCACGATGCCGACGGTGAAGCCCGCGATCAGCACCGACGTCCCGAACCGGACGGCGAGCCACGCACACGCGAAGAGGGCGAGCAGCTGCACCCGCAGGTCGAGCCCCCACCCCCGCCGCCGGGACTGCTCCCGGAGCCGCTGCACCCAGCCCCGGTCGACCGCCACGCTGCCGAGCAGGAACAGGCCGACGCCGGAGGCGACGACGAGGACGCCGCCGAGCGCGACGTGCAGCGTGTCGCCGGTGGCGAGCACGAGGGGGAGGGACGCGACCGTGACGACGTCGGCGACCGCGATCCACGCGGTGGCGACCAGCGCAGCGCGGTCGTCCCGGCCGATCGACTGGAGCACCGGGAGGGCGACGGCGCCCGAGCTCGTGGTCAGCAGGACGGCGATGACGACCGGCCGGTGCAGCTCGACGTGGGGCGCCACCAGCAGCCCGATCGCGAGCGAGAGCGCGGCGACCGTCGCCGCCACCCCGGTCCCGACCGCGAGCGCGGGCCGCAGCCGTCGGTCGCGCACCGGCAGGTGCGTGCCGACGATGAACATGAGCAGGGCGAAGCCGATCTCGGCGAGGCCCGTGAGCAGGGGGGAGGTCGGATCGATCCAGCCGAGGCCGCTCGTGCCGACCACGACCCCGGCGAGGATCTGGCCGACGACCACCGGCGGCGCGAACCGCCCGGTCGACGCGAGGAGGGGCCCGATCAGGCCCACCGCCATCACGAGTGCCAGCGCGCCGAAGTCCACGGGGCGATCGTACGGTCGCCGTCGCGGGCCACCGAGGGACCGGCTGGACCCGGCCCGGTCGCTGGGCCACGCTGCACCGGACCACGGCGACGCCACGGGGCGCGCCGACGACGGCCAGGGGGATCGCATGGACGAGGCAGGCGGGACCGGCTCGGCCGGTCGTGAGCAGTTCGACCTCGCCACCGTCAGCGAGGTCGTCGCCGCCGCGGTGCCCGACCGCGAGGCGATCGTGTTCGGCGACCGCCGCTTCACGTTCGGCGAGCTCGCCGAGCGCACGCGCCGCCTGGCGTCGTTCCTCCACTCGCGGGGCCTCGGCGCGCACACCGAGCGTGCCGACCTCCAGCCCCACGAGTCCGGCCAGGACCAGCTCGCGCTCTACATGTACAACGGCAACGAGTACATCGAGGGCATGCTCGGCGCCTACAAGGCACGCGTCGCGCCGTTCAACGTGAACTACCGCTACGTCGACGAGGAGCTCCGCTACCTCCTCGCCGACGCCGGCGCGAAGGGCGTGATCTACCACGCCGAGTTCGCCCCGGTGCTCGCCCGCGTCCTGCCCGAGCTGCCCGACCTGACCCTGCTCGTCCAGGTCGACGACGGCTCCGGCCACGACCTCCTCCCCGGCGCGATCGACTACGAGGAGGCGCTCGCCGGCGCGGACCCGGCCGGACCGCCGGTCGAGCCGTCGCCCGACGACCTCTACATCGTCTACACGGGCGGCACCACGGGGATGCCGAAGGGCGTGCTCTGGCGCCAGGACGACATCTTCATGAACGCGATGGGCGGCAAGGAGGTGGGCACCTGGATCGAGGTGCACTCCTACGACGAGATCGCCGAGAAGGCGCGCGCCAACACCGGGTTCCGGCTGATGCCGCTGCCGCCCCTCATGCACGGCGCCGCGCAGTGGGCCGGGTTCATGATGCTCAACGCGGGGTCGACCCTCGTGATGCCCACCTCGCACCGCCTCGACGCGGCCGAGGTCTGGGACCTCGTCCAGGCGGAGGACGTGCAGTCGATCGTCGTCGTGGGCGACGCGATGGCGCGGCCGCTCCTCGAGGAGCTGCGGGCCGGCGAGTACGACCCGTCGTCGCTGTTCGTGCTCGGGAACGGCGGGGCCGCGCTGAGCGCGTCGACGAAGGAGGAGTTCCTCGACCTCCTCCCGAACCTGCTCATCAACGACTCGCTCGGCTCGTCCGAGACCGGCGCGCAGGCGTCGCACCTGTCCACGAAGGGCGGCGTGTCGTCGGGCCAGTTCCAGCCGGGACCGGGAGCGGAGGTGGTGTCGGAGGACCTGACCGCCGTCCTGGACGCCGGCCACGACGGCATCGGGTGGGTCGCACAGAAGGGGAGCGTGCCGCTGGGGTACCTCGGCGACGCCGCCAAGACCGCTCGGACGTTCCCGACGATCGACGGCGTGCGCTACTCCGTGCCCGGCGACCGCGCCGTGCGGCGCGCCGACGGCGAGATCGACCTCCTCGGGCGCGACTCGCAGTGCATCAACTCCGGCGGCGAGAAGATCTTCGTCGAGGAGGTCGAGCAGGCCATCATCTCGCACCCCTCGGTCGCCGACGTCCTGGTGTGCGGCCGCCCGAGCGAGCGGTGGGGCAACGAGGTGGTGGCCGTGGTGCAGCTGGTCGAGGGCGCGGCGCCCGACGAGGCCGACCTCGAGTCCCACGCGAACCGCTCCGTCGCCCGCTACAAGCTGCCGAAGGCGTGGGTGTTCCGCGACTCGATCCAGCGCTCGCCGTCGGGGAAGGCCGACTACCGCTGGGCCAAGGAGGTCGCGGCCGCCGACGCGTGACCCCTTCCGCATCGGTCAACTCCCTGTTACGGTAACGATGAGGTTACCGATGGGCGGCCGGCGATGCCGTCGGCCCGACGAGGAGGAGCCATGCAGGCGACGGTGGTGCGGTACCGGACCGCGAGCGGCCGGGGCGACGAGAACCAGCGGCTGGTCGAGCAGGTCTTCGAGGAGCTGGCCGCCCGGCGACCGGACGGCCTGCGCTACACGACGCTCCGGTTGGACGACGGGGTGAGCTTCGTGCACGTGGCGGTGGTCGACACCGACGACGGGTCGAACCCGCTCACGACGACTCCCGCGTTCGAGGCGTTCGTGCAGGACATCGCGGCGCGGTGCGACGAGCCGCCGGTCGCCACGGCGGCGACCGTGATCGGCTCCTACGGCTTCGAGCCGGCGTCGGAGCGCACGCCGTGAGCGGGGGAGCGGGCACGGCGGGCGATCCGTGGACGCTGTCCACGCCGAGCGGCGGCTCGGAGTACACGGCGCACCGCGACGAGTCGCTCGACCCCCCGGCCCTCGTGGTGCAGGTCGGGACGACGCAGCTCCGCTACGACCTCCGCTGCATCGACGACCTCCACGACATGCTCGTGGCCGAGGGCGACTGGGTGCCGCTCGGCAGCGCGGACGAGCAGAAGCCGGCGGCCGACGGCACCGTCGAGGCGTGGGCGCGGTCCGAGGGCAACCCGGTCGGCGGCTGGTACGGCCTGAAGCCGGGCCTGCGCGGCCGGTTCGCCAACTACGTCCCCCCGGTGCTCGAGCGGCTCGGCCTGGTCGAGCTCGAGCACAAGGCGCGCGGCAACCGCGTGCGCGCCGCGGGGACGTGAGCCCGGCGGCCACGGCCGGCGATCCGTTCGAGGCGCTGGGCGACGCGAACCGGCGGGCGATCCTCGAGCTGCTCGGGCCGGAGGGCCGGTCCGTCGGCGAGCTGGCGGACCAGCTGCCCATCAGCCGGCCCGCCGTGTCGCGGCACCTCCGACTCCTGAAGGAGGCCGGCCTCGTGGTGGAGGAGCCGCGGGGGACGCGGCGGATCTACCACCTCCACGACGACGGCGTGCGGGCCGTGGAGGCGTACCTGACCGAGGTGTGGGGCGATGCCGTGGCCCGGTTCCGGCTGCTCGCCGAGAACACCGGACCCGACGCGCCGTGATCGAGCCGCTGCGCCTGTCCTACGAGATCCGCTGCCGGCCCGAGCACGCGTTCGAGGTGTGGACGGGTCGCATCGCGACGTGGTGGCCCGCAGGCCACTCCGTGTCGGGCGACGCGGGCACGGTGGTCACGCTGGAGCCGCGCGTCGGCGGCCGGCTGTACGAGCGGACGCCCGACGGCCGGGAGCTCGACTGGGGCGAGGTGACCTCCTGGGATCCGCCCACCCAGCTCGGCTACCGGTGGCACATCGGACGCGATCCCGCCGAGGCGACGCAGGTCGAGCTCACGTTCGTCGACCTCGGCGACGGCGGGACCCGGCTGGACATCGTGCAGCGCGGGTGGGAGGCGCTCGGCGACGACGGTCCCGCGTACCGGGACGCGAACACGTCCGGGTGGAGCGCGCTCCTGCCGTCGTTCGTCGCCGCCGCCGAGGGCTGACGGGCACGGCCGCCCTCGTCGTACCCGCGCGGCGGGCAGCTGCCCGGCCGCTGCTCAGCCGCCGAGCGCAGCGACCGCGTCCCGGGCGTGGGCCCGCGCCGACGCGAGGCGGTCGTGGGT
>JAEVZA010000397.1 GCA_023392475.1 Actinomycetes bacterium
GTCCCGCCCCCGTCCGCGCCCCCCGGCGGTCGCGGTCGACGGCCACCACCCGGCGGCCCGGGTCGCTGTCACACCCCCTGGTGATGATGGCGCCATGACCAGCACGCAGGCGCCAGCCGACACGCAGCGGGCCCACCAGGTCGTGGTCCCCGCCCACGAGCGCTCCCACCGCCGTGCGGTGATCCGGTGGGCCCTCGCCAACGGCCGGGCCGTGCACCGGGACGCGCTCGCCGCCCTGATCGGCGCGCGGTCGGCGGCGCTGGGCGCCGCCGCGGAGGTCGACGGCGGATCGGTGTGGGTCGCGCCCGACGTCGGGGCGCTCCTGTGGGTCGGCGTCGCCGACTGGTGCGAGCTGCACGGTGCCGACCTGCCCGACGGCGAGGACGTGTCGGCCACACTCGGCACCTACCTGCGGTTCCTCTCCGCCCACCGGCTGCTCGCCACGGGGTCCGATCCCGTGGCCGCGCTGCGGCGGGCGGTCACCGAGTACGGCGGCACCGGTCGGCGCTCCGCCAACCACCCGTCGCTGCGCCGCCGGCCCGCCCCGGTGCTCCCGCTCGCCTGAGCCGACGCCGAGGACCGTGAACGTCCGTCAGGGCTGCAGGTCGAAGAAGCGCAGCAGCTCGGTCAGGCCGTCGACCGGCTTCTTCGGCCAGGCGTGGCCGTTGCCCGGGTACGTGATCAGCTCCACCTGCACGTCGTCGCCGCACCCGCTCCACCTCGTCGTGGTCACGGGACCGGGGGCCGTCGTGGTCGTCGGATCGGCGTCGCACCCGTCGGCCTCCGCCCAGGCCGCCACGGTCTCCGGCACCGGCGGGAACGGCGCGGACGAGAGCAGCTGGCTCAGCGTCGCGCGGCCGTCGTAGGGCACGACCGGATCGGGGTCGCCGTGCATGTGCAGCAGGGACACCGGCTGCTTCGGGCTGCACTTCGTCAGGTTCGTGCCCGCCATGGGAGCGACGGCCGCGAACGTGCCGGGGTCCGCGCACGCCATCGCGTAGACCATGATCCCGCCGTTCGAGAAGCCGGTGAGGTAGAGGCGGTCGGCGTCGACGTCCGGGCGGGCCTTCAGCTGGTCGACCACGTCGTCGAGGAAGCCGATGTCGTCGACCTTCGCGAGCGACGCCGGCGGGCAGCACGGCCCGACGTTCCAGGAGTTGAGGATCCCCTGCGGGAACACGGCGAGGAAGTGGTCGCGGGCCACGGCGCCGTACCAGTCCGCCGCCTTGGACATCCCGGTGCGGTCGATGCCGAGGCCGTGCAGCACCATCACCGCGGGCATCCGCGTCGTGCTCGGCACCGACACCGGCGAGATCACGAGGTACTGGCGGGGCACCGCGCCCTGGTGCAGCGTCACGGTGGTCAGGCGGACCGTCCCCGACGGCGTCACCACCGTCGACACCGGGCCCTTGGGCGCGGTGGTGGACGGCGCGCGGACGGTCGTGCTGGTCGACGGGTTCGACGTCTCGGTCGTGCTGCCCCCGCCGTCGTCGCGGAGGACCAGCACCAGCACGAGGGCCACGACGGCGACCGCCAGGACCGCCACCGCGCCGCCGAGGATCCAGACCAACCGGTTGCGGCGCTCGGGCACCCGTGTCCTCCCCGTCCCGCCGTGGATGACCGGACCGTGGAGGTCGAGTCTACGGGGCGGCACCCGGGACCCCGTCGCGAGCGACCGGGGCCGCCTCACGCGGTTTCTGACGGGTCGTCAGTTCGCGTTACCGTCACGGCGTGACCGGCAGCCCGACCACCGCGCCCGACGAGGCGGACTTCCGGCAGGAGGTGCGCGACTGGGTGCAGGACCACCTGCAGGGCGAGTTCGCGCAGCTCCGCCACCGCGGCGGCCCCGGCGACGAGCACGCGTTCGTCCGGGAGCGCATGGCGTGGGAGCGCGAGATGGCCACCGGCGGGTGGACCTGCGTCGGCTGGCCCACCGAGCACGGCGGCCGCGGGCTCCCGCTGCACCTCGAGGTCGCGTTCCACGAGGAGTACGCCCGCGCCGGCGGCCCGGGCCGCGCCGGCCTGATCGGCGAGGGCCTCCTCGGCCCGACGCTCGTGCACTTCGCGTCGCCCGAGATCCAGCAGCGGTTCCTGCCGGGGATCGTCGCCGGCACCGAGTTCTGGTGCCAGGGCTACTCGGAGCCGAACGCCGGGTCCGACCTCGCCAACGTGTCGACGCGTGCGCGCCTCGAGGGCGACGAGTGGGTGATCGACGGGCAGAAGGTCTGGACGTCGCTCGCGCAGTGGTCGGACTGGTGCTTCGTCGTGGCCAGGACCGAGGAGGGCTCGTCCCGCCACCACGGCCTCTCGTACCTCCTCGTCCCGATGGACCAGCCCGGGATCGAGATCCGCCCGATCCGCCAGATCACCGGCACCGCCGAGTTCAACGAGGTGTTCTTCGACGGCGCCCGCACGTCGGCGGACCTCGTCGTCGGGCAGCCCGGCGACGGTTGGAAGGTCGCGATGGGCACGCTGGCCTTCGAGCGCGGCGTCCTGACGCTCGGCCAGCAGATGGCGTTCGACCGCGAGCTCCAGGACATCGTCGCCGCCGCCCGCCGCACCGGCGCGATCGAGCGCACCTCCGTGCGCCAGCGCCTCGTCTCCCTGTGGAGCCGGGTGCGCATCATGCGCTGGAACGCGGTGCGCGCCCTCCGGGTCGACGAGGACGTCGCGCTCCCCCGCGAGGCGATGATCAACAAGCTGTACTGGGCGACCCTCCACCAGGACATGGGCGAGCTGGCGATGGACGTGCTCGGTGCCGAGGCGCTCGCCACGCGGTACTCGGAGGCGGACGAGGGCGACGCGGGCGACGACGAGATGTCCGCCCTGCACAAGCTGTTCTTCTTCAGCCGCTCGGACACCATCTACGGCGGATCGAACGAGATCCAGCGCAACCTCATCGGGGAACGAGCGCTCGGCCTCCCCCGCGAACCACGATGACGGAGCACGCCCCCTCCCGTTCGGTGATGCGCAACCGCGGGCGATCCAGGGGTCTCGCGGCACACCACCCCGGGGAACGAGCAGGAGCGACGCCATGACCGCACAGCCCACCCCCACCGAGCCGCCCGGGCGCGGCCTCCTCGACGGCAAGCGCGTCGTCATCACCGCCGCCGCCGGCACCGGCATCGGCGGTGCGCTGGCGCGCCGCTGCCTCATGGAGGGCGCCCAGGTCGTCGTCTCCGACGCCCACGAGCGCCGCCTCGGCGAGACCGCCGACGCCCTGGGCGAGGAGTTCGGCACGCGACCGCCCGCCGTCGTCTGCAACGTCACCGACGACGCCGAGGTGCGCGGGCTCGTCGTGACCTCCATGGGCGAGATGGGCGGCATCGACGTCTGGATGAACAACGCCGGTCTCGGCGGCAACGGCCTCGTCACCGAGCTGACCGACGAGGAGTGGGACCGCGTCATCGGCGTCACGCTCACGGGCACGTTCAAGTGCCTGCGCGCGGTGCTGCCGGTCATGTACCAGCAGCGCTCGGGCGCCGTCGTGAACAACGCCTCGGTCCTGGGCTGGCGGGCCCAGGAGCGGCAGTCCCACTACGCGGCGGCGAAGGCCGGCGTGATGGCGCTGACCCGGTCCGCGGCCGTCGAGGCGGCGGAGCACGGCGTGCGCGTCAACGCGGTGTCGCCGAGCCTCGCGATGCACGCCAACCTCGCCAAGGTCACGCCCCCGGGGCTGCTCGAGGAGCTGACGGCGAAGGAGGCGTTCGGCCGCGCCGCCGAGCCGTGGGAGATCGCCAACGTGATGGTCTTCCTGGCGAGCGACCTCTCGACGTACATGACCGGCGAGGTCCTCGCCGTGTCGAGCCAGCACCCGTAGACCACCCGCGGCCCGTCCGCCCGCACGCCCCGCCTGGAGCCAGCCCATGACCGTCGTCGACTCCCCCGCCGCCCTGCTCGACCTCGTCGGGGCGGACCTCGGCACCACCGACTGGGTCGAGGTGACGCAGGACCGCATCGTGCTGTTCGCCGACGCCACCGGCGACCACCAGTGGATCCACGTCGACGTCGACCGCGCCACGGCCGAGTCGCCCTTCGGCGGGCCGATCGCCCACGGCTACCTCACGCTGTCGATGGTCAACCTCTTCCTCCCGGAGCTGCTGACGGTGGAGGGCACGTCGATGGGCGTGAACGTCGGGTTGGACAAGGTCCGCTTCCCCGCGCCGGTGCCGTCGGGCTCCCGCGTCCGGGCCCGCGGCGAGATCGTCGCGGCGTCCGAGGAGAAGGGCGGCGTCCAGGTCACCGTGCGCGTGACCGTGGAACGCGAGGCCGGCGACCGCGACGTCGACCCCAAGCCGGCCTGCGTGGCCGACACGGTCAGCCGCTTCTTCCCCTGACCGGCCGCCCAAGGCCCGCACCCCCCCCCCGTCCCACGTTCTGTTGCGCACACGGAGCGTCGAGCGCGCCGTGCGCTCGACAGAACGCCGTGGGACGGTGCGGCGGGGGCGCAGGGACGCACGGGAACACCGGCTTGGTGCCCGTAGTTACCCGTGGGTAACGTCAACCGACCGCCAGACATCCGCCGGCACCGGGGCTCCGGGCCGTACGAGAGGGGACAGCAATGACCGAGGCCGTGATCGTCGCCACCGCCCGCACGCCCATCGGCCGGATGGGCAAGGGGTCGCTCAAGGACATGCGACCCGACGACCTGTCGTCCGGGATCATCACCGCCGTCCTCGACAAGGTGCCGGACCTCGACCGCACCGAGATCGAGGACGTCCTCTGGGGCTGCGGCCAGCCCGGCGGCGAGTCGGGCCACAACATCGCCCGCGTGTCGGCCGTCCTGGCGGGGCTGGAGGACGTCCCGGGCGCCACGGTCAACCGCTACTGCTCGTCCTCCCTCATGACGATCCGCATGGCGGCCCACGCCATCAAGGCGGGCGACGGCGACGTGTTCGTCGCCGGCGGCGTCGAGACGGCGAGCCGGTTCCCGTTCGGCATGGCCGACGGCCCGAAGAACCCGGTCTTCGACGAGGCCGGCGCCCGCAGCACCAAGCGCGCCGAGGGCGGCGCGCCGACCTGGGCGCCCGCCGCGGGGCTGCCCGACATCTACCTGGCGATGGGCCAGACGGCGGAGAACGTCGCGCAGCTCGAGGACGTCAGCCGCCAGGACCAGGACGAGTTCGCCGTCCGCAGCCAGAACCTCGCCGAGGAGAGCCTGAACTCGGGCTACTGGGAGGCCGAGATCACGCCGGTCACCACCCCCGACGGCGTGGTGAAGACCGACGACGGCATCCGCCCCGGCACCACCTACGAGAAGGTCAGCCAGCTGAGCCCGGTGTTCCGCCCCGACGGCACCGTCACCGCCGGCAACGCCTGCCCGCTGAACGACGGCGCCGCGGCCGTCGTCGTCATGAGCGACACGAAGGCGAAGGCCCTCGGCCTCACGCCGCTCGCCCGCATCATCTCGTCGGCGGCCACCGGCCTCAACCCCGAGATCATGGGCCTCGGCCCGATCGAGGCCGTGAAGAAGGCGCTCGGCCGGGCCGGCATGTCCGTCGAGGACATCGACCTGTTCGAGATCAACGAGGCGTTCGCCGCCCAGGTGCTGCCCTCGGCGCGGCAGCTCGGCATCCCGATGGAGAAGCTCAACACCCGTGGCGGCTCGATCGCCCTCGGCCACCCCTTCGGCATGACCGGCGCCCGCATCATGACGACGCTGATCCACAACCTCCAGGAGTCGGACAAGACGTTCGGCGTGGAGACGATGTGCGTCGGCGGCGGCCAGGGCATGGCCATGGTGATCGAGCGCCTCAGCTGATCTCCGGTCGGGCGGCCCCGAGCCGGGTCCCGCACCGTCCGTCCCACCACCCGCTCGTCCTGGCGCACGTCGCGGTCGGATGCCGACCGCGAGGTGCGCCGGCACCGCGCTCGGGGTCAGTTCAGGGCGGCGGTCGCCGGGCCCGCGACCTCGGCCCGGAGCTCCTTCACACGGTTGCGCTCGTCCACGAACACGACGGTCGGGGTGTGCTCCCGGGCCTCGGCGTCCTCGAGCTCGGCGAACGTCGCGATGATCACCAGGTCGCCGGGGCTGACGAGGTGCGCGGCCGCGCCGTTGATGCAGATGTCGCCGCTGCCCCGCTCCCCCTCGATCGCGTAGGTGGCGAGCCGGGCGCCGTTGGTGACGTCCCAGATCTGCACCTCCTCCCACTCGAGGATGCCGGCGGCGTCGAGCAGGTCCCGGTCGATCGTGACCGAGCCCTCGTAGTCGACGTCCGCGCCGGTGACGGTGGCACGGTGGATCTTGGACGCGAACATGCGTCGGCGCATCGGGCTTGCCTCCCGGTCGGTCGCGCCCCGTCGGGTGCGCGCTGCACCCGCGACGGTACCTACAGCCCGAGCCCCTCGGCCAGCGCGGCCGCCTCGTCGGCCCACGCCAGCAGCCCGTCGAGCACCGGGAGGCGGTGCGCGAAGACCTCCGCTTCCGGCGGGCCGGGGCGCCCGCCGTACCCCGTCGGCCCGCCGTGCCCGGCCCGGGACACCATGAGCCCCGGCAGCCACACGTACTTCATGGCGCCCGACGTGCAGACCGCGAGCCGGGCGAGGTCGGTGTCGAACGGCCAGCCGGCGGCATCCAGGCCGTCGGCGTAGGCCGACCACACCGTGCGGTCGAGCGTCGGGAACGCCTCGCCCTGGTCGACGAAGTCGAAGATGGCGTCGGGGACCCAGTTGCCCACGTCCTCGCCGACCGCGCCCTGCCCGGCGAAGGACCAGTCGACGAGCACGTCCGTGCCGTCGTCGGCAGCGATGGCGTTGTTGACCCAGCAGTCGAGGTGGCAGAGCGTGCGCGGCAACGACTCCATGAGCCCGAGCCACCGGTCCGCGTCCCGGTACAGCTCGGTGAAGCGGGCGCGGAGCCGGTGGCGCTCGTCCCCGAACCCCTCGATGACGACCGGGTGCTCCCACGCGGCGGCGTCATCGAGCACGGCGAGGCCGCCCGGGCGGCTGAGCACGTACTGGCGCGCCCAGCCCCGGCTGAGCCACTCGTGCCGTGGTGCCGCGCCGGCCCGACCGAGCCGGCCCTGCGCGGCGCCGAGCCGCTCGCCGAACCGCGCGTGGTCCGCGAGCGACCAGGTGGGTCCGGCGCGGCCCGCCACGTCCTCGAGCCACAGCTCCACCGCGCCGTCGGGTCGCTCGACACGGTCGAGCAGCCGGGGGCCGCGGATGCCCTCCGGCGCGAACGCGTCCACCAGGCCGGTGGCGTAGGCGAGGTCCTCGCGCCGCCAGTGGTTCCAGTGGTCGGGGTCGTCGCTGGTGACCCAGTGGCCGACGACGACCTCGCCGTCGGGCCGCACCACCTTCCGGACCGCGGTGCCGCCGCCGTACGGCACCCGCTCGACCACGTCGGTGACCGGGTTGGCGCGGTTGAAGGCCGGGTCGGCCGGCTCCGCGTCGTCGGTCACGCCCACGGTTCTACCGAACCACCGCCCGACGTCGCGGCGCGATCCGCCCGGGGCGTGCCGCCCGGGGCCGTCAGCCGGCGCCGTAGACCGCGGTCGGATCGGTGGCCTCGCGGAGGAGGTCGGCGACGACGGGTCCGATCTCCGCCGGGTCCCACCGGGCGCCCTTGTCGAAGCGCGGGCCGTGGGCCCAGCCCTCGGCGACGCCGATGATCCCGCCCTCGACCTCGAACACGCGCCCGGTGACGTCGGCCGAGGCGTCGGAGCCGAGCCAGACGACGAGCGGCGAGACGTTGGCCGGGTCCATCGCGTCGAAGGCGCCCTCCTCGACGTCCGCCATCATGTCGGCGAACGCGGCCTCGGTCATGCGGGTGCGGGCGGCGGGGGCGATGGCGTTCGCGGTCGCGCCGATGCGGCCGAGCTCCGCGGCCTGCACGAGCGTGAGGCTCGCGATCGCGCCCTTCGCCGCCGAGTACGCGGCCTGGGCGATCGAGCCCATGAGCCCCGCCCCCGACGACGTGTTCACGATGCGGCCCGCCACCGGCGACCCCTCCTTCGAGCGGGTGCGCCAGTACGTCGCGGCGTGGCGGGCGGGGGCGGCGTGGCCGAGCACGTGCACCCGCAGCACCGCCTCCCACTCGGACTGCTCGGAGTTCACGAACATGCGGTCCCGCAGGATGCCGGCGTTGTTGACGATGGTGTCGAGACCGCCGAACGTGTCGACGGCGAGCTGCACCATCTCGCCCGCGGCGTCCCAGTCGGCGACGTCGTGCGCCGACGGGACGGCCTCGCCTCCCGCGGCGCGGATCTCGTCGACCACCTGCTGGGCCGGCGTGTCCGACGGGTCCGAGCCGTCCTGGGCCACGCCGAGGTCGTTGACGACGACCTTGGCGCCCTGGCGTGCGAACTCCAGCGCGTGCTCCCGGCCGAGCCCCCGGCCGGCTCCGGTCACGATGGCCACACGTCCGTCACAGATGCCCATGGGCACAGAATCTGACACCCCGTCACATCCAGCACAAACCCGGGTTACGATCCCGCGCCGTGATGCGCTTCGGGGTCACCATGTTCTCCACCGACGTCTCGATGCCGGTGCCCGAGCTCGCCGTGGCGGCGGAGGAGCGGGGGTTCGACTCGGTGTGGATCCCCGAGCACACCCACATCCCGACCAGCCGCCGCACCCCGCCGCCGACCGGCGACGCGCAGCTCGCCGAGGAGTACAAGCGCTCGGTCGACCCGCTCGTCGCGCTCGCCGCGGCGTCGGCGCTCACGTCGACCATCCGCCTCGGCACCGGCGTCCTCCTCCCCGCGCAGCGCGAGCCGATCGTCACCGCGAAGGCGATCGCCACGCTCCAGAACCTCTCGGGCGGCCGGTTCGAGCTGGGGGTCGGGTTCGGCTGGAACCAGGACGAGATGGAGGACCACGGCGTCGAGTACCGGTCGCGCCGCGCCCACGCACGTGAGCACCTGCTGGCCATGCGCGCGCTCTGGACCGAGGAGGAGGCGAGCTTCGAGGGCGAGCACGTCTCGTTCCCGCCGACGTGGTCGTGGCCGAAGCCCGACCGGCCGGTGCCCATCCTCATCGGCGGCGGCGCCGGCCCCAAGATGTTCGGGCACCTCGCCGAGTACGCGGACGGCTGGATCCCGATCGGCGGGGCCGGTCTGACCGATGCCATCCCGCGGTACAAGCAGGCGGTCGCCGCCGTGGGTCGCGACCCCGAGGCGATGCAGATCGTCCCGTTCGGCTCGCTGCCCACGCCGGCGAAGCTCGAGCACTTCGCGTCGATCGGCGTCACCGAGTGCGTGTTCCGCATCCCGTCGGCACCGACGGATGCCGTGATGCCGGTGCTCGACGAGCAGACCCGGCTCCTGGAGGAGCTGCGCGGCGGATGATGCTCCGCCGCGGACGAGAAGGGGGACCCCGATGACCGAGCAGACCCGCTACGACGAGGCCGAGCTCCGCGCCTTCTACGCCCGGCACCGGGAGCGCCACGAGGCCGGCGACTGGGACGGCCTCGGCGACCTCTTCACCGAGGACGCCAGCTACCTCGACTCGGTGTACGGCTGGAGCCACGGCCTGCCGGCGATCCGGGCCTTCCTGACGAAGTCCATGACCGGCCTCGACGACTGGTCGTTCCCGATCAGCGCCGTCGCGTACGACACCGAGCACGGCGTGATCCTCAACCACTGGATGAACCGGCTGCCGGGGACCCGGCCCGACGGCACCCACTACGACGTTCCCGGTGCCTCCGTGCTGACCTACGCGGGTGGCGGCAGGATCAGCCGCCAGATGGACCTGTTCGACACGGCCTGGATGCACCGCGAGATCAAGGCCTGGATCGCGGACCACGATGGAGCCCTGCCGTACCCTGCACCGGAGGGGTGACGAAGGGAGCGAGCCATGATGCCGTCACAGGCACGGCCGGAGCCCAAGCAGCCCGGCTTCCGACCCACCGGCCGCCAGATCGTCGGCGCGGTCATCGCGGTCCTGCTGATCGTGTTCATCGCCGCCAACAACCACGACGCCGAGATCAACCTCGTGATCAAGACCGTGACGATGCCGCTGTGGTTCGTCCTCGCGATCACGGCGCTGCTCGGCTTCCTCGTGGGACTCGGCGTCGGCGCCCGCCGCACGAAGCGCAAGTACATGGACGTGGACTGAGCCCGGCCCGCTGAACGGGCCCTCAGCCCGCGCCCGCACGGGTGGCCGATCCTTACCGGTCTCTCACCCTGCGGTCTTGAGATGCCGGTCATGGCACCAGTACACGCGGACCGCTCCCGGCGGTCCCACCTCCCGGTCGCGATCGCGTGCGTCGCGGCCCTGACCCTGGTCCTCGCCGCGTGCGGCGGCGGGGGCTCCGAGAAGGCGAGCGGCGTCGCGAGCCTGGGCGGCGGCGCGTCGACCACGACGACGCCGAAGTCCACGTCCTCCCAGGACACGCGGCAGCTGTGGCTCGACGCCGCGGCGTGCATGCGCCAGCAGGGCGTCGACTTCCCGGACCCGACGTTCGACGCCAACGGCCGGCCGGAGTTCGGCCAGACCGGCCAGGGCACGCCCGGCCAGGGCGGACCGGGCGGCCTGCTCCGGAGCAACGACCCGAAGATCCAGGCCGCCCGCAAGGCCTGCCAGGGCGACTTCGACAAGATCCGCAACTCGTTCCCCGCACCGACGCCGGCCGAGACGGCCAAGCGCAAGCAGCAGCTGCTCGACCTCGCGGCCTGCATGCGCCAGCAGGGCGTCGACTTCCCGGACCCGACCTTCGACGCCAACGGCCGCCCGCAGTTCGGTCAGGGTGGCGGGGCGGCAGGCGCCACCGGCGCCGACCGGCGCAACGACCCGGCGTTCCAGCAGGCGATGCAGACCTGCCGGACCAAGCTCGGCGTGACCGGCGGGTTCGGGTTCGGTGGCCGCGGCGGGCGGACGGGCGGCGGCGCCGCACCGTCCACCACGGGCAATGCCTGACCGCCGGCGGGGTGCCGCGGTCGTCGCCGTCGGACTCGTCGCGGGCGGTGCGCTCCTCCTCGGTGCGTGCTCTGCCGGGACCGACAAGGCAGCGGCCGCGACGGCGCCGGCGCGCAACACCGCGGTGGTGCAGACCCGTGACCTGTCCCAGACGAAGTCGGAGACGGGCACCGTCGGGTACGGCAACACCGACACGGTGAAGCTCGCCGGCGACAGCACCGCCGCGGGCGCGGGGACCGAGCCGACGACGACCACCACGACCGTCGCCCCCGCGACCCGCGGCGGTGCCGCGTCGCTCGCCGCCGCGACCACCCCCGCCGGCGCTTCGTCGTCCGGGTCGGGCGCCACCACGTCCGGCCCGGGCGTCATCACCGGGCTCGCCGCGCCGGGGACGGTGGTCGACCGGAACGGCTCGCTGGTCGAGGTCGACGGGTTGCCCGCGGCCGTGGTGATGATCGGCGACCGCCCCATGTGGCGCACCCTCCAGGAGGGCGTCTCCGACGGACCCGACGTCGAGCAGCTCGAGGAGAACCTCGCCGCGCTCGGCTACAGCGGGTTCACGGTCGACCAGACGTTCACCTCCGGCACGGCCGCCGCCGTCGAGGACTGGCAGGAGTCGCTCGGCCTGCCCCGCACCGGGATCGTGCTGCGGGACGACGTGGTGTTCCAGCCCGGTCCCGTGCGCGTCGCCGGCTGGTCGGCGCAGGCCGGTGATCCCGCCTCCGGGGCCGTCATGACCGTGACCAGCACGGCCCGGATCGTCACGGTCGACCTCACCCAGACCGACGCCGGGCTCGCCACGCCCGGCGCGGCCGTGACGATCACGCCGGCCTCGGGGCCGCCGGTCACCGGCACCGTCTTCTCCTCGACCACGCAGGCCGCGTCCAGCAGCGCCTCGGGATCGGGCGGCGCCTCGGGAGGCGGGGGTGGCGGCGGCGGGTCGTCGTCCGCCTCGAGCACGACGGTCGTCACCGTCGTCGTGCCGCCCGCGACCCAGCTGCCCGACGGATCCGTGAGCGTCGACTTCACGACCAGCACCGCGACCGGTGTGCTCGCGGTGCCCGTCAAGGCGCTGCTCGCCCTCGCCGAGGGCGGGTACGCCGTCCAGGTCGTCGACGGCGCGAGCACGAAGCTCGTCGCGGTCACGCCGGGCAGCTTCGCCGACGGCTTCGTGCAGGTCACCGGCGGCGTGAAGGCGGGCGACCGGGTCGTCGTGCCGTGACGCTCGCCGCCGAGGGCGTGGCGCCGGGCCCGCCGGTCGCGCCGCACCTGGTCCTCGACCTCGAGGGCGTGGGCAAGGAGTACGCCGGTCCCCCGCCGGTGGTCGCGCTCCGCGACGTCGACCTGCGCGTCGAGCGCGGCGAGTACGTGGGCATCGTCGGGCCGTCCGGGTCCGGCAAGTCCACCCTGCTCAACCTCATCGGAGCGCTCGACCGCTGCACGACCGGACGCATCCGGGTCGACGGCACCGACCTGTCGGAGCTCGACGACGCGGGGCTCTCCGCGGTGCGCGGACGCCGCATCGGCTTCGTGTTCCAGAGCTTCAACCTGCTCGACGGGCTGACGGCCGTCGACAACGTCGGGCTCGGCCTCGTGTACGCCGGCGTCCCCACGGCGGAGCGGCGTGCGCGGTCGCTCGCCGCGCTCGAGCGGGTGCGGCTCGACCACCGCGGCGACCACCGCCCGAGCCGGCTCTCGGGCGGGGAGCGCCAGCGCGTGGCGATCGCCCGGGCCATCGTGTCCGATCCGGCGCTCCTGCTCGCCGACGAACCGACCGGCAACCTCGACTCCGCGACCGGCGAGGCCGTGCTCGAGGAGTTCGACCGGCTCCACCGCGACGGCGCCACGGTCGTGCTCATCACCCACGACCCCGCGCTCGCCGACGCCCTGCCCCGCCGGGTGACGGTGCGCGACGGTCGGGTCATCGACGACGAGCGCCGCCCGTGACCGCGCTCGACGACGTCGCACCGGCGCAGGAGGAGCGGGCGGACGACGCCCAGGTGCCGGCCAGCCACGTCCGGCCGCGCGACATGGTCGGCCTCGCCGTCGTCGGGCTCCGGGCCCGGCGGACGCGGACGCTGCTGACCGCCGCCGGCATCGCCGTGGGCATCGCCGCGCTGGTCGCCGTGCTCGGCATCTCCGCCTCGAGCCGGGCGGACCTGCTGCAGCGCCTCGACGCGCTCGGCACGAACCGCTTGGAGGTGCAGCCCGGCAACTCGCTCGGCGGCGGCAGCGCGTCGCTCGACGACGACTCGGTGGCGATGATCCGGCGGGTCGCGCCGGTGCAGCACGCGTCGGGGATCACATCGGTCTCCGGCACGGTGCGGCGGTCCCCGTACGTCGACGCCGGCGAGGGCGGCGGCATCGCGATCCAGGCGACGGACCCTGGCCTCCTCACGTCGCTCGGCGGCTCGATGGCGACGGGGCGGTTCCTCGACGCCACCGGTGCCGTCACCCCGACCGTCGTGCTGGGCGCCGACGCGGCCACCACGCTCGGCATCACCAGCCTCGACGGCGACCCGATGGTCTACGTGGACGGCACCTGGTTCACGGTGGTCGGGATCATGAAGGCGATCCCGCTGTACCCGAACCTCGACGCCTCGGTGTTCGTCGACCAGTCGTTCGCCGTGGCGCACCTCGGGGCCGACACCGCGCCGGGCACCGTCTACGTGGTCACCGACCCCGACCAGGTCGACGCCGTGCGGAACGTGCTCCCCGCCACGGCCGACCCCGAGGAGCCCACCTCGGTGGAGGTGAGCAGACCGACCGACGCCATCGCCGCGAAGGACGCGGCCGACTCCACGCTCACCGCGCTGCTGCTCGGCCTCGGGTCCGTCGCGCTCCTGGTCGGGGCGATCGGCATCGCGAACGTGATGGTCATCGCCGTGCTCGAGCGTCGCACCGAGATCGGCGTCCGCCGTGCGCTCGGTGCGACGCGACGGCACGTCCGCCTGCAGTTCCTGCTCGAGAGCGTGCTGCTCGCGGGTCTGGGCGGGATCGGCGGCGTGCTGCTCGGCGCGCTCGTCACGCTCGGCTGGACGAAGCTGCAGGGCACGGCGACGGCGATCCCGCTCGCCGGCGTGGCGGCGGGCGTGGGCATCTCGCTCGTGCTCGGTGCGATCGCCGGCATCTCCCCGGCGGCGCGGGCCGCGCGGCTGGACCCGGCGGACGCGATCCGGCCCACCTGACCGGCACCGCCTCGGGCGCCTCGGACGCGTCGACGATGGGCCGGCACCCGGCCATCAGGCCGACGGCGGCATCCAGTGACCGGCGTTGACCGGGAGCGCCGATCCCGTGACGCACTTCGCCAAGGGCGAGGCGTAGAAGACCACGGCGCCGGCGATCTCCGACGAGTGCGGCAGGTAGCCGAGCGCCGTCTCCGCCGCGCGCTCCTCGTACACCGTCTCCCACGTGACGCCCTCGCCGCGCTCCTCGGCCTGCCACTCGAAGTAGATCTTCACGCTGTCGCCCCAGATGTAGCCGGGGTGCACGGAGTTGACCCGGATGCCGTACTGCCCGAGCTCCAGCGCCAGCGTCTTGGTGACCGCGCCGAGCGCGGCCTTCGACCCGGCGTACGACCCGGCACCCGCCTCGAGGTGGTGCACCGACATGGTGTTCACCATGACGACGCGCGCGTCCCCCTTCGCGGCGCCCGCCGCCTTGAGGTGCGGCAGCATCGCCTGCGTCAGCTGCAGCGTCCCGAAGTAGTTGACCTTGAGGGGCCGGCTCCACTTCGACAGGTCGGCGTCCTCGAACGCCTCGTGCTGACCGCCGTGGAACGCGGAGTTGACGAGGACGTCGAGCTGACCGTCGAACGCCTCGCCGACCTCGGAGGCGATGCGGGTGCAGTCGTCCGCGTCGGCGATGTTCCCGTACACGCGCACGGCGCGCCGACCGAGCGCCTCGATCTCCTCGGCGACCGACGGCAGGACCTTGTCGGACCGCGCCACCAGCGCCACGTCCGCCCCTTCCCGGGCCAGGCCGAGCGAGATGTCCCGCCCCATCCCCGGTCCGATCCCGGTCACGACGGCGGTCTTGCCCTCGAGCATCATCGGTGTGTCCCCCTGTCGTCGGTGTGGCTGTCGTGCGTGCGGCTGGCTGTCGTGCGTGTGGCTGGCTGCCGGGCTCAGGACCGGCGCGTCTGGTTCCACGGCAGGTCGCGGTCGACCGCCGGCTCCCGTGGCAGGCCGAGCGCCTGCTCGCCGAGGTTGTTGCGGTGGACCTCCTCGGTCCCCCCGCCGATCTTCGAGGCGAACTGGTTCATGTGCTGGTACTGCCAGAACCCGTCGCCCTCGGCCTCGTGCAGCAGCATCCCCTCGGCCCCCTCGATGTCGAGCGCGAGCTCGACCTTCTGCGCGAACGACCGCGTGAAGAAGTTCTTGAGGAGCGAGCCGTGCAGCGCCAGCTCGTAGCGACCGGTCATGACCGCGGTCTGCGTGCGCCACCCCATCCACTTCATGATCAGCTCGTTGGAGAACACGCGAGCGAGGCCCTGGCGCACCACCGGGTCGGCCTGCCGGTCGCGCTGGCGCGCCAGCGCGAGCACGGCGGTGAACGGCGTCGCCTGCCCGGCGCCCGAGATCATGGACGACTCGCTGCGGAGCGTCGTGCGGGTGACCTTCCAGCCGCCGCCGACCTCGCCGACCACGTGGTCGGCGGGGATGCGCAGGTCGGAGAAGAAGACCTCGTTGAAGTGGGCCACGCCCTGGGCCTGCACGAGCGGACGGATCTCGATGCCCGGCGAGCGCATGTCGACGACGAAGAACGTGAGCCCCTCGTGCTTCGGCACGTCGGGGTCGGTGCGGGCCACGAGGATGCCGAAGTCGGCGTACTGCGCGTTCGACGTCCACACCTTCTGGCCGTTGACCACCCACTCGCCGGTCGCCTCGTCGAGCACCGCCCGGGTGGCGAGCGACGACAGGTCCGATCCGGCGCCGGGCTCGGAGAAGAGCTGGCACCACCACTCGTCGCCCCGGAGGAGCGGCTCGATGTAGCGAGCCTGCTGCTCGGGGGTGCCGTGCTGCATGAGCGTCGGGCCGACGAGCGCCTGCGCGGCGGTGATGAAGCCGGAGGTGGCGTCGTAGCGGGCCAGCTCCTGGTTCCAGACGATCTGGTGGGCGGGTGTGCCGCCCCGGCCGCCGAAGCGCTCGGGCCAGGTCAGGCCCGCCCAGCCGTGGTCGGCCATCGTGCGCTGCCACTCGCGGCAGCGGCGGCGGTAGTCGGCGGCAACCTCCTCGTCGGTCGCCGCGCCGTTGCGGGACCAGTCCCGCTCGTCGCCCCGCCGCAGCTCGGCGTGCTCGTCCAGGAAGGCGCGCACCTCGGCGCGGAACTCGGCGAGCTCGGGGCTGTCCTCGAAATCCACGGCCGGGATGGTACGCCCCAGAAGTGGAACGCGTTCCAGTTCTGGGCCTCCGGCCGGGATATAGGGGTCCTCGCGGACGCTCAGCGTCCGTGCGGACCCCTATATCCCGGCAGGTCGCTCAGTCGTCGAGGAGGACCTCGATCAGGCGCAGCTCGAGCAGGCGGATCCGGTCGGCGAGCTCCTCGGCGGTGTCGATGGCGCGTCCGAGCTCGTCGAACAGGAACCGGGCCACCCAGCGGCGGAGGACCACCACGGCGGGCCCGCCGTCACCACGACGCAGCCCGAGGGCGGCGCGGAGGCGATCGGCCCGGAGGTCCGCGACGTCGCCGTCGCCCGACTGGGCCACGCCGGCCGGCGTCGTCGACCGCCCGCTCGAGATGACGAGGGCGTCTGCGCCGTTCACCCACATGTGCACCAGCGCGTCGGAGAGGGCCTCCGCCGGCACGGGGCCCGGACCGGGCACCACGACGAACTCCCCGGTCGACTCGCCCGAGGCCCGGTCGAGGGCCGGACCACGTCCGCCCTCGGGCACGTCGAGCACCGACCAGGAGAAGGCGAGGCCGTCGAGTCGATCGGTGACGGCCGACACCTCGGCGGCTTCGGGTGGGGCCACGAAGACGAACTCGACCCTGAACTGCGGGGGTGCCCAGTCCGTCACCGAGGCGACCTGCTCCGCCAGCCCGCCGCCGTCGCCGGCCAGCAGCACGGACATGCTCGTGAGCATGCCGCGGCGCTGCCGGGTCAGCTCCGTCGGTCCGGAGCGGTCCGTCGAGCGCACGACCACGTACGTGGCCGTCGGGTCGTCGACGGTGAGATCTGTCTCGTGCACGATGCGGCCCCAGCTGCTCGTTCCCTCTGCTCGCCCTATCGGCCGGGCCCGGGCCTCCCTGAACCAAACGGCCGACCGGGTCCGACCGCCGGAGGGCCCGATGCGTCCGGGAGGGCCGCGACGCGTCCGGGAGGGCCGTCGATAGCGTCGAAGGATGCCGACCCCAGATCCCGGCCTGCCCGACGACCCGGACGACCGGGCCCTCGCCGAGCTCCCCGACGACGGGATCCCGGGCCGCCGGAGCACCCGCGACGGGCTCGCCCGCCGGGTGCCGACCGGGGATCCGATGCCGGGGGACCCGCTCCCCGCCGGCGTGCAGCAGGATCGGCGGCGCCGTCGCCGCCAGCCGATCCGGATCGTCCTCGTCATCGGCACCCGCCCCGAGGCCATCAAGATGCTGCCGCTCGTCCTGGCGCTGCGGGACCACCCGGCCCTGCACCCGGTCGTCGTGTCGACCGGCCAGCACCGGGACCTGGTGAACCCGATCCTCGCCACGGCGGGCATCACACCCGACGTCGACCTGGCGTGCGGGGCCCCGGGCGTCACCCTCAACGAGCTCTCGACCACGGTCATGATGCGGTTCGACGCGTTCTGCCGGGAGCGGTTCGGGGACCCGACCGGCGAGGTGGCCGACCTCCAGCACGTCGTCAGCGACGGCTACCCGGGCGCGGTCCTCGTGCACGGCGACACCAGCTCGGCCATGGCCGCGGCGGTCGCCGCGTTCCACCTGCGGCTGCCGGTCGTCCACGTCGAGGCGGGGCTCCGCACCTACAGCACGCTCACCCCGTTCCCCGAGGAGCTCAACCGGCAGCTCATCTCGCGGATCGCCTGCTTCCACCTCGCTCCGACCCCGCTCAACGGCGAGCACCTCGTGCGTGAGGGCGTGCCGTACGACCGCGTCTACGTCTGCGGCAACACCGGCATCGACGCGATGCGGTGGGCGGCCTCGCTGCACCGGCGGCCGACGGATCCCCAGGTCGCCGCGGTCGCCGACGGCAGCGACCCCCTCATGGTCGTCACGACCCACCGGCGCGAGCACTGGGACGGAGGGATCGCCCGCATCGCCGGTGCCATCGGCACGCTCGCCGACCGCCGCCCGGGCACCCGGTTCGTGGTGCCGATGCACCCGAACCCGATCGTGCGCCACCAGATCGTGCCGGAGCTCGAGGGTCGCGCGAACGTCGTGCTCACGGAGCCGATGCCGTACATCGAGTTCGCGAGCCTGCTCGCCCGGGCCGACCTCGTGGTCACCGACTCCGGCGGGATCCAGGAGGAGGCGCCGGTGGTCGGCACCCCCGTGCTCGTGGCCCGCGAGGAGACGGAGCGCACCGAGGGCGTCGAGTCCGGGACGCTGCGCCTGGTCGGCACCGACCCGCACCGCATCGTCGAGTGGAGCGAGCGCCTGCTCGACGACACGCCCGAGCGCCGACGCATGCTCGCCGCCACCAACCCGTACGGCGACGGGCACTCGTCGCCCCGCATCGCCGAGGCGATCTGCTACCTCGCCGGCGACGACCGCATCCTCCCGGAGAACTACGGCCCGGGCTTCGACCGCCGCGCCGTGATGCGCGCCGCCGGCTACCGCTCCCTGCGCCACGCGGCCGCGGCGCCCGCGCCGGAGCGGGAC
>JAEVZA010000423.1 GCA_023392475.1 Actinomycetes bacterium
CTCCACGACCACGCCCTGTTCTGCACGCTGGCCGAGCTCCACGGCGGCGGGCGCTCCGCGTTCCCGGCCGAGCTCGCGCACCCGGGGCTCACCGCGGCGCGCGAGGCCGCGGAGCGGCACCGCGGCCGCCTCGACTTCTGGCGCTGGGTGCAGCTCGAGGTGGACCGCCAGCTCGCCGTGGCGTCCACCGCGGGCGCGCCGCTCATGGCCGACCTGCCGGTGGGCTTCGACCCCGACGGCTCGGACGCGTGGGTCGACCGCGACCTCCTGGCCGACGGCTGCCGGATCGGCGCGCCGCCCGACGACTTCAGCCCCACCGGGCAGGACTGGGGGCTGCCGCCGTACGTGCCGTGGCGGCTCCGGGCCGTCGGCTACGCGCCGTGGATCGACACGCTGCGGCGCGTCCTGCGCCACGCCGGCTTCCTGCGCATCGACCACGTGATGGGGCTGTTCCGCCTGTACTGCATCCCCCCCGGGTCCGACGCCCGGCACGGCTCGTACGTGTACTCGGTGGGCGCCGAGCTCCTCGACCTCGCGTGCATGGAGGCGGTGCGCGCCGGCGCGGTGCTCGTGGGCGAGGACCTCGGCACCGTCGAGCCCGAGGTCCGCTCCGAGCTCGCGGCCCGGGACGTGTACGGCTACCGGGTCGGTTGGTTCGCCGACGACCCGCCGCCCTCGTGGCCGGCCACGACGCTCGGCATGCTGACCACCCACGACCTGCCCACCGTCGAGGGGCTCTGGACCGGTACCGACGCCGCCGACCGCGACGCCGCGGGACTCGCCCCGGATCCCGGCGGCGACGAGCTGCTCCGGGGGCGCCTGGCCACCCTGGCCGGCGTCGCCGACCGCGACGCCGGTGACGCCGGTGACGAGGCCGCCGACGGGGCCCGGGAGGTGTCGCTGCGCGCGCACCACGCGCTCGGGCGGGCCGGGAGCGACCTCGTGATCGCCACGTTGGAGGACGCCGTCGGCGTCGAGCACCGACCGAACCTCCCCGGCACGGTGGACGAGCACCCGAACTGGCGCCGGGCCCTCCCGGTGCCCGTCGAGCAGCTCGACGCGGCCGGGGCGGCGGAGGTCGCGGCCGCGCTCCGGGCTCGCTGACCGGAAGGACCTGACGACCCGTCAGGTTCTGCGTTACCCTCTCCCCCGGCGAACAGTCGGCGGTCCACGGGGCAACGTGACCGGCCGGGGCGACAAGGGGGACCACATGTCAGAGCCACGTCGGCACGCGCGCGCGTCGCGCATCCCGTCCGTCCGGCGAGGGTGGGGTCGGCGCCAGCTGACCGCCTCCGTCCTCCTCCTCGGGGCGTTCGGCCTCGCCGCGGCCTGCACGGCCCCGACCACCGGCGGCACGCCGACGACGACGCCCACGTCCCACGTGACGGTCACGGCGTCCACGGACACGATGAGCTACGGCGACGCCGTGCCCGCGATCACCGCGAGCTACGTCGGCCTGCCGGCCAACCAGTCCGCGCCGACCACGCCACCGACGTGCACCACCACGGCCACGTCGACGAGCCCGCCCGGCACCTACCCGACGACGTGCAGCGGCGCGGCGGACCCGAACGCGACGTTCACCTACGTGGCCGGCACGCTCACCGTCGAGCGGTCCGCCGTGGTCGTCCGGGCGTCCAACGCCTCGATGACCGTGGGCGGCTCGGTCCCGACGATCACCGCCTCGTACTCGGGCCTGGCCAACGGCGCCACCACGCCGGCCACGCTCCCGACCTGCATCACGACCGCGACCTCGTCCAGCCCGGCGGGGACGTACCCGACGACCTGCGACGGCGCCGCGGATCCCAACTACACGTTCTCCTACGTCGACGGCACGATGACCGTCGGCGCCGCGCTCGTGACCGTGACGGCCTCCTCCGCCACGTCGACCTACGGCGATGCGCCGCCGGCCGTGACCGCCACGTACTCGGGCCTCCAGCAGGGCGACCTCGCCCCCGCCTCGCCGCCCACGTGCACGGCGGCCGCGACCTCGTCGAGCCCCGCCGGGAGCTACGCCACGTCGTGCAGCGGAGCGGCCGACCCCGACTACACGTTCGTCTACGTCGGCGGGACCCTCACGGTCGGCCGGGCGCCCGTCACCGTGACCGCGTCCTCGAGCTCGACCGCGGTCGGTGCCACGGTGCCGCCCGTGACGCCGAGCTACTCCGGCCTGCGCAACGGCGCCACCGCGCCGGCGACACCGCCCACCTGCTCCACCGCCGCGACGGCCGCGAGCAACCCGGGCACCTACCCGACCACCTGCTCGGGCGCCGCGGACCCGAACCACACGTTCACCTACGTGCCCGGCACGGCCACGATCGTCAACGGCCCCGTGCCGATCGTCGTGACCGCGTCCTCGTCGACCATCACGTACGGCGACACCGTGCCCGCCGTGACCGCCTCGTACTCGGGCTTCCCGCCCGGCACGACGACGCCGGCCACCACGCCGACCTGCACCACCACGGCCACCGCCGCCAGCGGCGCCGGTACCTACCCGACCACGTGCTCGGGCGCCGGGGACCCGAGCTACTCGTTCGTGTACGTGGCCGGATCGATCACGATCCTGCCCGCGCCGGTCACGGTCACCGCCTCCTCCGGTACGACCACGTACGGCCAGGCGGCACCGGCGATCACGGCCTCCTACGGCGGCCTGCAGCACGGTGACAGCTCACCGGCGACGCCGGCCACGTGCACCACGGTCGCGACCTCGACGAGCAACGCCGGCACCTACCCGGCCACCTGCTCGGGCGCCGCGGACCCGGACTACACGTTCAGCTACACCGCGGGCTCCGTCGTCGTCGGCAAGGCCGACGCCACCGTCACGGCCTCCTCCGCGACCACGACCTACGGCGACCCCGTGCCGGCGATCACCCCGTCCTACGCCGGGCTGCTCAACGGCGCGACCGCGCCGGCCAACACGCCGTCGTGCACCACCACGGCCACGCCCGCGAGCCCGGTCGGCACCTACTCGACCTCGTGCTCGGGTGCCGACGACCTCAACTACACGTTCTCCTACGTGCCCGGTTCGATCACCGTCGGCACGGCGGCGGTCACCGTGACCGCGTCGTCGCCGTCCAAGGCCTACGGCGCGGCGGTGCCCACGGTCACCGCCTCGTACGCCGGCCTCCGGAACGGGGCGATCGCGCCGTCCACGCCGGCGACGTGCTCCACCACCGCCACCACGGCCGACGTGGTCGGCTCCGCCGCCACGACGACCTGCTCCGGCGCCGCCGACGGGAACTACACGTTCTCGTACGTCGACGGCACCGTGACGGTCACCCGTGCGCCGGTCACGGTGACGGCGTCGTCCGCGTCGATGAACGCCGGCGACGCCGTGCCGGCCATCACGGCGAGCTACACCGGCTTCCAGCTCGGCCAGTCGTCGCCCGCCACGCCGGCGAGCTGCTCGACCACGGCCACGTCCTCCAGCGGCGCCGGCGCCTACCCGACCACCTGCTCCGGCGCCTCGGACCCGAACCACTCGTTCACCTACGTGAACGGCTCGGTGACGGTCGTCGCCGTCGTGCAGGGCGTCGCCGAGTACCACGGCGGGGCGAAGACGACCACGACCTCGTCGTCGTTCACGCTCCCGACGGGCACGATCAACGTCGCGTCGGGCTCGGGTGCCGGGTTCCCCGGCTACGTCAACCTCACGGTCATGTCGTCCAACGGGATGCAGTCGGTGTTCTGCACGACCGTCGGCTCGACGTCGTTCAGCACCTGCACCGGCGGCACGGGTTCCGTGGCCGCGGGCGCCCTGGTCACCAGCGCCGTGCCGAACACCTTCGACGTGTACACGATCATCCCCGGGGGCAAGACGGCGGTGCAGCCGTCGTCGCTCACGATCCTCACGGACGTGCCGGCGGCGAACCGGGCCACGGCCTCGCTCGTGACGGCCACCGCCAACAACGGGCTGATCCAGTACCTGCCGTCGGCCGGCCCGTCGGGCACGTTCGCCCTGACGTTCGGCTACTGCGCCACGGGGACGGCCACCTACTCCGCCGGCAACCCCGCCTGCGGCACCGGCACCATCACGTACCAGCCGGGCACCGCGTCGATCATGGGCGCCGACGTGACGGTGAGCGTGGCCACCCAGCACCAGTACCAGACGATGTACACGGCGGGCGCGGCCCCGACCGGCGTCGCCGCCGGCCAGACCTTCACCTCCTACCTGGCGCCGGCCGGCTCGGCGGTGCCGAAGAAGAGCTCCTCGTCGTTCGGCGACGCCACGATCAACTACTCGCAGCGGTTCACCGCGGTGTACCCGATCCCGGCCGGCTTCACGTTCCAGGGCGTGTCGCTCATGGGCGGCGACGCCGTCACCGCCGGCGTGGCCACGGCGACCTACTGCACGACGACGAGCGGCGCGTGCGCCGTGTCGACGGGCGGCAACTTCTCCGCCACGACGACGCCGTTCGTGCTCGTGACCCTGCCCACGACGACGAACGTCCCCGGCGGGGCGTTCGTCACGATGCCGACGGCCGCCATCACGATGACCGCCACCGGCTCGTCGGGCACCACGGGCAACCTGGCGCTCGTCCAGTACCGGAACGTCTCCAGCGTCAACGCCCCGGTGATCGGGAACGTGTTCCCCGACTTCGTCGCCTACCCGACGGACCTCCGCAACACCGGTGCCACGCCCGTCAAGGTGGCGCCGACGCCGCTGACCGCCACGACGATCTCGTAGCCGACGGGTCCCCCGGGGCTGCCCGGGGGACTTGTTCAGGCGGGTGGCGTGACCTGCCGATCACCCTGGGGTGAGCAGCACCGCAGCGGGGCACGACGCGCCCGCGCTCGAACAGGACCATCCCGCCCGGCGCGACGTCGCGGCGACGGCACCCGGCGACGACGCCACCACCGGGCTCGACCGCGAGGTCGACCGGGCGACCGGCCGCCGGCGGGCCAGCGGCTGGCTCGGCCGGTTCGTGGGGGTGCTGATCGCGAGCATCTCGATCGGCGCCGCGCTCGTGCTGTGGTTCGTCGTCGCCGCCCGCTCCCCGTCGGTGGAGCAGGCGCCGCGCTCCGGCGACCTGTTCGGGACGTGGCAGATCTCCTACGACACCCGGGCGCCGGCGCTCGCCATCGTCATGGGCGCCGTCGGCCTCGGCCTCCTGTTCGCCGCCGGCGCGGCGATCGTCGAGCGGGTCGTCCTGGACCGGTCACGTCGCTCCACCGACGCCACGACCAAGCTGCTCGCCCCCAAGCTCGTCATGGCGGAGACCCGGGGCGTGTTCGGCGGCCCGATCACGGTGACGGTCCTCATCCCGGCGCACGACGAGGCCGCGTCGATCGGTGCCACGCTCGACTCGCTGCGCACGCAGGAGCCGGCGCCGAACCGCGTCATCGTCGTGGCCGACAACTGCACCGACGGCACCGAGGAGATCGCCCGGGCCCACGGCGCCGAGGTGTTCGTCACGGTCGACAACGTGCACAAGAAGGCCGGCGCGCTCAACCAGGCGCTCCGCGGCGTGCTCGACGGCATGGGCGACAACGACGTCGTCATGTGCATGGACGCCGACACGGTGCTCGACGACGGCTTCCTCGAGGCCGGCATCCAGCGCTTCACGAGCGACCGCGCCCTCATGGCGATCGGTGGCCTCTTCTACGGCGAGGAGGGCCACGGCGTCCTCGGCCAGCTCCAGCGCAACGAGTACGTGCGCTACTCCCGCGAGATCAAGCGCCGGCGAGGCCGGGTGTTCGTGCTCACGGGCACGGCGTCCATGTTCCGCTCCCGGGCGCTGCGGACGGTGGCCGACAGCCGGGGCGACGTCCTGCCGGGCGTGCACGGCGACGTGTACGACACGGCGGCGCTCACCGAGGACAACGAGCTGACGCTCGCGATCAAGTCGCTCGGCGGCCTCATGGCGTCGCCCGACGGCTGCCGCGTGGTCACGGAGCTGATGCCGACGTGGCGGAACCTGTGGACCCAGCGGCTCCGCTGGCAGCGCGGCGCCCTCGAGAACCTGGGCGCCTACGGGCCGGCGCCGACGATGTTGCGCTACTGGGCCCAGCAGCTCGGCATCGGCTACTCGGTCATCGCGCTGAGCGCGTTCTGGCTGCTGATCCTGGTGACCGCCCTGGCCACCGACCGGTGGGTCTGGTTCCCGTTCTGGCTGGGCGTCGGCAGCATCTTCGTCGTGGACCGCGTGATCAGCGCGTGGCGGGGCGGGTGGCGGGCGCGGCTGCTCGCCGTGCTGCTGGTGCCGGAGCTCCTGTACGACATGTTCCTCGACGTCGTGTACGTGAAGGGGATCATCGACATCACCTTCGCCCGGAGCGCCACGTGGGGCCACGTCGCCCACGACGCGCCGACGGAAGCGGGCGAACCCGGTGAACCGGCGGAGGTCGCGTCGTGAGCGCCGGGGCCGTCCTCGCCGGCGTCGTGTTCCCCGAGGGCCTGATGCACTCCGCGTGGTTCGCCGTGCTCAGCACGTTCGTGGCGGTGAACACGGTCCTGTACCTCACGCTCGCGATCATCAAGATCCTGCCGAAGGCCTACCTGAGCGACTGGATCGACCACCGCAACCGGCGGACCGAGACCCGCAGCATCTACCCGGAGTCGGACGCGACGCCCGTCCCGCCGGGATCCTGAGCCCCGGGGGCTACCTCGTCCCCACGGTGCACCGGGCGAGCCCGGGGACGCGGACCACGCCGTCGCGCTCGAACGCGCCGACCGCGTCGACGGCCCGGTCCCGGATGCGCGCCCGCGCCGGTCCGTCGACGCATCGGAGCGCGGCGACGGCGAGCGACACGTGCTCGCTGATCATGTCCCAGTACTCCTCGGGCGACCGCGTCACGAGCTCCACGCCGACGTCCCACTCGTCGACGTCCCGGAACCCCGCCGACTCGTAGAGCGCGCCGACCGTCCCCGGGGCGGCGCAGCGGTACATGCCCGGTCCGTCGGGGTCGGGTGGGGGCACCTCCACCTCGCTGGAGATCGCCTGCATCGCGATCGACGTCCACGGGTTCGCGGCCGGGGCGACCCAGACCGACGAGCAGAGGCGGCCACCGGGCCGGAGGACGCGGGCGAGCTCGGCCGTCGCGGCGCCGACGTCGGGGAAGAACATGTAGCCGAAGCGCACGGTGGCGCTGTCGAAGCCGGCGTCCTCGAACGGCAGGTCGTCGGCGCTGCACACCGCCGTCCCGACGTTCGCCACGCCCTGCTCCGCGGCCCGGCGGGCGGCGACGTCCAGCATCTCGGGCACGAGGTCGGTGAGCACGACGCGACCCCGGGGGATGTGCCTCGCCACGCTCAGCCCCGGTTCGCCCGTCCCCGACGCGACGTCCAGGTGCACGTGGTCGTCGGCGAGGTCGAGCCGCTCGATCATGGCGTCGCCGACCGGGCCGAGCTGGGACCTGATCACCGCGTCCCACTTGTCCCAGCCCTCGGACAGACCGGCCCAGGTGGCCCGCTGGGACTCCCGGATCTCATCGGCCTTCGACATCCGCCCTCCGTCGCGGGTGGTGCCCGGGGTGGGATTCGAACCCACACGCCCTCTCGGACAGCGGATTTTGAGTCCGCCGCGTCTGCCGTTCCGCCACCCGGGCGAGCGCCCGACTCTAGCGCCGGCCGCGATCGGGCCGGCTCCCTCTAGCGTGGGCGCATGGCCGACGACGCTGCGACGACGAACGACGGATCGGGTGGGGGCTCGCACAAGCTCCGCTGGCTGGTGCTCATCTCACTCGCCATCGGCGCGATCGTCGCCGGTCGCCGCTTCGCGCTGAGCCGGTCCGACCGCGAGTTCGAGGAGCGCCTGCGCGGGCTCGACGAGCACCGCGACTGAACGCGCTCAGCCCTCCAGCGCCGCCAGCAGGTTGGTCGGCGTGTCCTTCGGGCTGATCTTGTACCAGGCCTGCTCGATCTTGCCCTTGGGGTCGATCAGGAAGGCCGAGCGGACGATGCCCATGTACGTCTTGCCGTACATCTTCTTCTCGCCCCACACGCCGTACGCCTCGGCGACGGCGTGCTCGGTGTCGGCGAGGAGCGGGTAGCCGAGGCCGTACTTCTCGTCGAAGTTGGCCTGCTTCTTCGGCGTGTCGGGGCTGATGCCGACGATCGCCGTGTCGCCCACCCGGTCGGCGACGTCCCGCAGACCGCAGGCCTGCGTGGTGCAGCCGGGCGTGTTGGCCTTCGGGTAGAAGAACACGAGCACCCGGCGGCCCTTGAACGACGACAGCTTCACGGTGTCGCCGTGCTGGTCCTCGAGCGAGATCGACGGGGCCTTGTCACCGGGTTCCAGTTGCGCCATGGGCGTGAGGATACGCGGCGGTGCGACGGCTGCCGGGGAACGACGACGGGCCGCCCCGGAGGGCGGCCCGTCGGTCGTGATGTACCCCAGCTGTCCCCAGCCTTCCCCAGCGGAGCCGTCGGGTCAGTTGCCCGTCTTCGCCCGCGTCTTGAGCTTGGCGCCGGCCGTGACCTTGGCCGCGTTGGCGGCCGGGACCTGGATCGTCTCACCCGTCTGCGGGTTGCGACCCGTGCGGGCGGCGCGGTGCGTCTGCTCGAACTTGAGGAAGCCCGGGATGGTCAGGGTGTCCTTCCCCTTGGCGACGATGTCCCCGGCGATGTCCTCGAAGGTGTCCAGCACGGACTGCACGTCCTTCTTCGAGATGTCGGTCCGCTGGGCGATCGTCTCGACCAGTTCGGTCTTGTTCATGGTTCCTCCTGGTCGACCCCCCTGGAGGATCGGTCGACTCCGACGGCAAATTCCACTGATGTAACTAGCACGGCAGCGGGCCGGAAGGAAGCGTTTCCCTTGTGTTTTCAGGGATTCGCGCGGAGCGCGCGAATCCCCGCTCGGCCGATCCGGGCCCCTCAGCCGGCGTCGAGCGCGTCGCGGAAGGTGCCGACGAGCTCGCCGACGGACTCCGGCGAGCCGGTCTCGAGCAACCGCCGCACGACCGCAGAGCCGACGACGACGCCGTCCGCGACCTCGCAGACCTCGACCGCCTGCTCGGGCGTGGAGATGCCGACGCCGACGAGCACGGGCAGGTCGGTCACGTCGCGCACGCGCTTCGCGATGACCTTGGCCGACGACGCGAGCGCGCCGCGCTCCCCCGTGACGCCCATCAGCCCGACCGCGTAGACGAACCCGCGCGCCCGCGCCGCGATGCGCGGCAACCGCTCGTCGGGCGCGGTGGGCGCGGCGAGCATCACGGTCTCCACCCCCGCCGCGTCCGCCGCGGTGCACCACTCGTCGCACTCCTCGAGCGGCACGTCGGGCAGGATCGCCGCCGACACGCCGCTCGACAGCAGCGCGCCGGCGAACCGGTCGTAGCCGAAGTGGTCGACGAGGTTGACGTACGTCATGACCGCGAGGGGCACGCCGACGTCCGCGCGGGCGAGCTCGTCGAGCAGCCCCGGCGGCGTGGCGCCGTCCTGCAGCGCGAGGTCGGACGCCTCCTGGATCACCGGGCCGTCCATCACCGGGTCCGAGAACGGGATGCCGACCTCGATCCCGTCGGCGCCGGCGGCCGCGACCGCGGCGAGCGCCGTGGTCCAGTCGCCGAGGCCGCCGGTCAGGTACGGCACGAGGCACTTGCCGCCCGAGTCGCGCCGCGCCTCGAGCGCCGGCTGCAGCCGGAGCGGACCGCGCGGCTCGCCGGCGCTCACAGCCGGTCCCCCAGGACGTCCATCATCTGCGCGACGTCCTTGTCGCCCCGCCCCGACAGGTTCACGAGCACGCTGCGGCCGGCCAGCCGGGCCCGCTCCCGGGACACCCAGGCCAGGGCGTGGGCCGACTCGAGCGCCGGGATGATGCCCTCGGTCCGGCTGAGCAGCACGAAGGCCTCCACGACCTCCTCGTCGGTGACCGGCTCGTAGGTGGCGCGGCCGACGTCGTGCAGGTGCGAGTGCTCCGGCCCGACGCCCGGGTAGTCGAGGCCGGCGGAGATCGACTCCGCCTCGACGACCTGCCCGAACTCGTCCTGCATCAGGTAGCTGCGCATGCCGTGGACGATGCCCGGTACGCCGTGGCCCACCGCGGCGCCGCGGGCCGGCTCCACGCCGACCAGCTCCACGCCGGGCTCCTCCGCGAACCCCGAGAAGATGCCCGCCGCGTTGGAGCCGCCGCCCACGCAGGCGACCACGACGTCGGGCGGCCCGCCGAGGAGCGCCGCGCACTGGGCGTGCGCCTCGATGCCGATCACGCGGTGGAACTCCCGGACCATCCACGGGTACGGGTGCGGTCCCATCACCGAGCCGAGGCAGTAGTGCGAGTCCTCGACCGTGGCCACCCAGTCGCGCATGGCCTCGTTGACCGCGTCCTTCAGCGTGCGGCTGCCGGAGACCGCCGGCGTGACCGCGGCACCCAGGAGCCGCATCCGGAACACGTTGAGCTCCTGGCGGGCCATGTCCACCTCGCCCATGTAGACGAGGCACTCCATGCCCAGGAGGGCGGCGGCGGTGGCCGTGGCCACGCCGTGCTGGCCGGCGCCCGTCTCGGCGACGAGGCGGCGCTTGCCCATCCGCTTCGCCAGGAGGGCCTGGCCGAGCACGTTGTTGATCTTGTGCGAGCCCGTGTGGTTGAGGTCCTCGCGCTTCAGCAGCACCCGGCAGCCCACCTCGGCCGACAGCCGGTGGCACTCGGTGAGGGGGCTCGGGCGGCCGGCGTAGTCGGCGAGGAGGGCGTCCAGCTCGGCGCGGAACCCCGGGTCGCCCCAGGCCTCCCGGAACGCCCGGTCGAGCTCGAGGAGGGCGGGCATGAGCGATTCGGGCACGAACCGGCCGCCGTAGCCGCCGAAGCGCCCGCGCTCGTCGGGCTCCCCCATGACGGGGTCCTGGGCCGCGTGCGGGTCCGGTGCGCTCACGGGCGCACGGTAGCGCCCACCGCGGACGGCCCCGAAACGGGTAACCGCCCGGTCGAGGCGGCCTAGAGGCCGGACTCGGCCCAGTCGAAGGGGCCGTGGCCCTCCGGGTGGTACGGCCGGGGCGCCGCGGCGCGCGCGGCCCGGATGAACGCCTGCACCTTCCGCGCGTCCTTGCGGCTCGGGTCACCCGCCGCCTCGACGCCGGTCGACACGTCGACCCCCCACGGCTTCACCTCGCGCACCGCGTCGGCGACGTTGGCCGGCGTGAGGCCGCCGGCGAGGATCGTGCGGCGCCCCACGGGCACCCCCTCGGCGAGCGACCAGTCGAACACCTTGCCGGAGCCCGGCGCCGGCGAGTCGAGCAGCAGGGCGTCGGCGCCGTACTCGTCGAAGTGGCGGAGCGCCGGGTCGCCGGCGGCGAGGGCCACGATCAGGGCCTGCACGTACGGGCGGATCTCGGCCGCGTCGGCCGGCGACTCGTGGCCGTGGAGCTGCACCGCCCGCAGGCCAGCGTCGAGCACGGCGTCGATCACGAGCTGCGGCGACTGGTCGCGGAAGACCCCGACCGTGACGACCTCCGGCGGGAGGCGCTTCACGATGTCACGCACCGTGCCGACCGGGACCTGACGGGGGCTCGGCGCGAGGACGAACCCGACCGCATCGGCACCGAGGGCGACGGCGGCGAGCGCGTCCTCCTCGTTCGTGATGCCGCAGATCTTGACGAACACGACCCGAGGCTAGTGGCGGCACCTCGTCGTGCCGTGGAGGGTTTCCGTGCGTGCCGGCGGCTCAGGGTCTCGGGACGCGGAGCCGGGCGAGCCGGTCGCCGGGCGTGCCGGCGGTGACGAGGTGCTCCCCCACCAGCACGGCGTCGTACCCGGCGGTGGCCAGGGCGACGGCGTCGTCGGGCCCGCGGACCCCCGACTCGGCGACGCTGGCGGCGGTCGACGGGATCGCGCCCGCCATGCGCACGGCCCGCTCCTGGTCCACCTCGAACGTGACGAGGTCGCGCTGGTTGACCCCGATCAGGTCGCCCGGTGTGGTGGCCAGCGCCCGCTCGAGCTCCTCCTCGTCGTGGACCTCCACGAGCACGTCGAGACCCAGGTCCACGGCCAGCGCCGCGAAGTCGGCGAGCTCGGCGTCGTCGAGCGCGGCGGCGATGAGCAGCACGCAGTCGGCCCCCATCAGGCGCGCGTCGCACACGTCGTTGGCGGCGACCGTGAAGTCCTTGCGGAGCACCGGCACGTCGACGGCCGCACGGGCGGCGGCGAGGTCCTCGGGTGAACCTCCGAACGCGTCGGCGTCGGTCAGCACGGAGAGGCACGCGGCGCCGGCCGCCGCGTAGTCGGCGGCCAGCACCGCCGGGTCGAGGTCGGGGGCGAGGTCGCCCTTGGACGGCGACCGCCGCTTCACCTCCGCGATCACCGCGAGCTCCGTGCCGGCACGGAGCGCGTCCCGGAACCCCCGGCACGGCGGCAGCTCACGGGCGCGCTCGGCGAGCTCGCCGGTGGCACGTGCGTCGGTCGCCGCGTCGGCGCGGTGCCGGGCGAGGATGGCGTCGAGGTAGGTGGCCATGGCGGCGGCGACGCTACCGACTCCCCCGCCCGCGGCGGGAGTCGTGGCGCTGCTCGTTGATCTGGCTGCGGAACACGGCCACCAGCGGGGCGCCGATGAACAGCAGCCCGGCGAGCAGGAGCAGGGCGATCGCGAACGCCATGAGCTCCCGCATCCCGACGACGAGGCTGACCGCGAACACGACCACGCCCAGGAGCAGCAGGAGCGGCGGGCCGGCACCGAGGAGCCGGCCGACCGCGGTGTCGGGGTCGTACTCGTCGGGCTCGTAGCGCCAGCGGTCGTCGTCGTCCTCGTCGGCGTCGTGGATCGGCCGGAAGTCCGTCGACGGCTGGTGGAGGTGCGGGCCGCCGGGCGCCGCCGGCGACCCGGCAGCCGCCCCACCCCGGCCGCGGTCCCGGTCGTACGCGGCGCGCCGGCCGGGGTCGCCGAGGACGGACCAGGCCGCGTTGATGTCTCGCATGCGGGCCTGCGCCCGGTCCTGCGCACGTGGGTCGTCCTGCAGGTCGGGGTGGTGCTCTCTGGCGAGGCGCAGGTAGGCGCGGCGGATGTCCTCCGGGGCCGCGTCGGGGGCCACGCCGAGGGCGTCGTAGGGGCTCACCGCGCTCCATGCTGGCACGCCCACCGGGCACCGGGACCGGTGCGCGCCGGTCCGGAGCGCGGGCCCGGTAGAACGGTGGGATGTCTGCGAGCGTGGCGACGGTGGTCGTGGTCGAGGACGACCCCGACATCGCGGACCTGCTCGACCTGTACCTCCGCCGCGACGGCCACCGCGTCTACCTCGCGCCCACGGGCGAGTCGGGCCTGCACCTCATCGCCACGCACCGACCGGCCGTCGTCATCCTCGACGTCGGCCTGCCCGACGTCGACGGCCTCGAGGTGTGCCGCCGGGTGCGATCCGCGGACCCCGGGGTGGCGATCATCTTCCTCACGGCCCGCGACGAGGAGGTCGACCGCGTGCTCGGCCTCGAGCTCGGCGCGGACGACTACGTGACCAAGCCCTTCTCGCCCCGCGAGGTGGCGGCGCGGGTCAAGGCCCAGCTGCGCCGTGCGGGCGCCGGTGCCGGCGCGCAGGACGGCACGTCGCCCGTGACCAGCGTCGGTCCCGTGGAGGTCGACCTCGGGCGCCACGAGGTGCGCGTCGACGGGCGGCCCGTGCTGCTCGCCACCCAGGAGTTCGACCTGCTCGCGCTGCTCTGCCGCAACCGCGGCCTCGCCCTCAGCCGCCGCCAGATCCTCGACGGGGCGTGGGGCGAGGACTGGGTCGGCGACGAGCGCACCGTCGACGTCCACGTGCGCCAGCTCCGCCGCAAGCTCGGCGACGACCTCCCGCTCGCCACCGTGTGGGGCGTCGGGTACCGGCTGGACTGATCGGCGGACCGTGCAGCGCCGCATCGCCCTCGCCGTCATCGGGTCGGTCGTCGTCGCGCTCGTCCTCGCCGGGCTCGGGACGCTCGTGCTCACGCGTGCCGCGGCGCGCCGCAACGCCCTCGGCGACCTGCGCGAGCAGGCCGCCGCGCTCAGCGAGCTGGTGTCGGTGGCCGCCGGCCCACGCGCCACCGAGAACGGCACGGAGCCGCGCATCACCGCGCAGACGGTGCAGCGCATCACGGCCGCCTTCCAGGTGAACGACGTCGGCCTCGTCGTCATCGGGCCCGGCGGGCGCGAGGTGGGGAGCCTCCCCGACGGCGTCGACCTCTCGGCGCAGGAGGAGGCCACCGTGCGGGGCGGCGGGGAGGTCAGCGGCACGGCGCGGGGCGGCGTCCTCTACGCGGCGTCGGGTCGGCAGGTGGGCCGGTCGATCGTGATCGTCGCCCTGACGGGCAGCTCGCGGTCGCTGCTCGGCGGTGGCGCCGGCTGGTTCTTCCTGTCCTCGGGCCTCGTCGTGCTGCTGGCGGTCGCCCTCGCGCTCTGGCTCGGCTCCACGATCGCCCGACCGCTGCGCCAGGCCACCGAGGTCACCGAGCGCCTGGCCGGCGGCGACCTCTCGGCGAGGCTCGACGACCCGCCGGCGGGCGACGCCGACGAGCTCGCCGTGCTGGCGCGATCCGTGAACTCCATGGCCGACACGCTGGAGCGCTCGCGCGGCCTGGAGCAGCAGTTCCTCCTCTCGATCTCCCACGACCTGCGCACACCGCTCACCAACATCCGCGGGTACGCCGAGGCGATCTCCGACGGCGCCGCCGCCCCCGACGACGCGGCGGGCGTGATCCTCCGCGAGTCGGACCGGCTCGAGCGCCTGGTCCGCGACCTCCTCGACCTCGCCCGCCTCGACGCGCGGCAGTTCACGCTGCACCCCGTGCCGCTCGACGTGACCGCCGCCGTCGCCGAGGCCGCGTCCTCGCACCGGGCCGAGGTGGTGGCCGCCGGCCTCGAGCTGGACGTCGTGCCCGGGGCACGGGTGGCCGCCGAGGTCGACCCCGATCGGCTGGCGCAGGTCGTCGGCAACCTGGTCGCGAACGCGGTCCGCTACGCCCGGGCGCGGGTCGTGGTCGAGTGCCGTCCGGTCGACGGGGACGACGACGGCCCGGCCGGCGCCGCGGTGCTGGTCACGAACGACGGGCCGCCGATCTCGGCGGAGGACCTGCCGCACCTCTTCGAGCGCCTCTACCAGTCGGCGGACCAGCCGGCGCGGGCCGAGTCGGGCTCGGGACTCGGGCTCGCCATCGTGCGCGAGCTCGTCGGCGCGATGGGCGGGAGCGTCGGGGTCACGTCGCCCGCCACCGGTGGCGCCACCTTCTGGTTCCGGCTGCCCGGCTCCACCGACTTCCGGTCAGCGACGGCTCTCGTCGCGGACTAGGACCAGCCGGGCGGGCCGCCTCAGCCGTCGACCATCGGCAGGTCGACGACGCGCGCCGGGGCGGTGCCGCCCTCCCACGAGATCGTGACCTCGGCGCCGACGTCGACGGTGCGGTGCACGAAGCCGAGCGCCACGGGGGCGCGGAGGTCGAGCGACTCCCCGACGCCGGTGAGCGAGCCGCGCTCCTGCCCGTCGGCCACGACGTCCGCACCGACCGGCGGCAGCACGTTGGTGCCCACCACGAGCCCGCGGAGGTGGCGCGGCACGTTGCCGCCCCGGCTGTCGATCCGCGCCACCAGCTCCTGGCCGGTGTAGCAGCCCTTCGTGAAGCTGGCCGACGCGTCGACGAACCACTGCCCCACCTCGGCCGGGATCACGTCGCCGTCGAGCTCGCTGCCCATCTCGGGCCAACCCTGCTCGATCCGCACGTTGTGCGCGGCGAGCCGGTCGACGGTCGGCACGCCCGCGGGGACCGCCACGTCGGGCCCGAGGAGGTCGACGCCGGGGAGCCCGCGCCAGTCGACCGGCAGCACGAGGGCGGCGCCCGACGACGACACGTCGACGGTCGGCGCCTCCGGGCCGCGCAGCGACGCACCTCCCCAGTCGAGCGGTGTGAGCGTGGCGTCGACGCGCAGCTTGAACCGCTCGAGCCGCCGAACGACCGCGTCGCGGAACCCGGCGGCGACGTCGATCACGACCTCGTCGTCGCCGGTGCGGCTGGCGCGCAGCCAGGCGTCGAGCTTCCCCTGCGGCTGGAGCAGGAGCGACCACGCGTGCTCCCCCACCGCCAGCCCGGCGACGTCGGCCGACAGCTGGCCCTGGAGGAACGTGACGGCATCGGCGCCGCGGACCGCGAGCACCTCGCGGCGGGCGTCGAACGCGCCGACCTCCCGGCGCAGCGCCAGGTAGCCGTCGGTCACGTCGAGCGGGGCGGTCATGGGCCCGAGTCTCGTCGCGCGGCCCGACGCTGCGCGGTCATGCGCTCGGCCGCGGGCACGGCGCTCAGCAGCGCCTTCGCCTTGTTGCGGGTCTCGAGCTCCTCGTCGGCGGGCACGGAGTCGGCGACGACGCCGGCGCCGGCCTGCACCCACGCCCTTCGCCGGCCGTCCTCGCCCGGCGGGTCCACGACCATCGTGCGGATGGCGATCGCGGTGTCGATGTTGCCGGAGAAGTCGACGTAGCCCACGACGCCGGCGTACGGACCCCGCTTGGTCGGCTCGAGCTCGTCGATGACCTCCATCGCCCGCACCTTCGGCGCGCCCGACACGGTCCCCGCCGGCAGGGTGGCCCGCAGGACGTCGATCGGGGTGCGGCCCTCGGCGAGCCGGCCCGACACCTGCGACGTGAGGTGCATGACGTGGCTGTAGCGCTCGAGGGTCATCAGCTCGTCGACGTGGCAGGTGCCGTACTCGACGACGCGCCCGACGTCGTTCCGGGCGAGGTCCACGAGCATCAGGTGCTCGGCGCGCTCCTTCGGGTGCTCGGACAGCTCCGCGGCGAGCCGCCGGTCGTGCTCGTCGGTGCGCCCGCGGAACCGGGTCCCGGCGATGGGCCGCGAGATCACGGTCCCGTCGAGCAGCTGCACCATCGGCTCGGGCGAGCAGCCGACGAGCGTCAGCTCGTCCTCGCGCACGTAGTACATGTACGGGCTCGGGTTCACCTGGCGCAGCGTCCGGTACACGTCGAGCGGATCGGCGGACGTGCTGAAGCCGAACCGCTGGGCGAGCACGACCTGGAAGATGTCGCCGGCGAGGATGTGCTCCTTGGCCACGTCGACCGCCGCCTCGTACAGGCCGCCCGGCATCGAGGTCGACACCTCGACCGACTCGTCCGCTCGCTCCGGCGGCTCCACGAGGGGCTCGTCGAGGGGCGTGGCGCCGTCGGCCGCCATGCGGTCGAGCCGCGCCACGGCATCCGCGTAGGCGGCGTCGAGCGCGGCGTCGTCGGCGCCCTCGGGCACGAACGCGTTCGCGACGAGCGTGACCTGCTGGGACCAGTGGTCGTAGGCGGCGAGCTCGCCGATGACGGACAGCACGGCGTCGGGCCAGCCGGCGTCGTCGGAGGGCACGTCGGGCAGGCGCTCGACCTCGCGCACGACGTCGTAGCCGAGGTAGCCGATCACGCCCGAGTGCAGCGGCGGGAGCTCGGCGCCGAGCTGCGCCGCGTCGGGGGCCCGGAAGTGGTCGAGCAGCGCCTCGAGCGCGGCCAGCACGCCGCGGTCGGTCGGCACCGACGGCGGCACCTCGCCGGTGAGGGTGACCTGGCCGCCACGGGCGACGAGGCGGGCACGCGGATCGCGCCCGATGAAGGACCAGCGGCTCCACCGGCCGCCGTGGTCGACCGACTCGAGCAGGAAGCCGGGGCGCCCGGCGCCCGTGCCCGGCCCGCCGTCCGGCCCGCACAGCCGGGCGAACGCGGCGAGCGGCGTGGTGAGGTCGGCCAGCAGCGTGCGCATCACCGGCACGACCCGGTGCTCCCGGGCCAGCGTCCGGAAGCGCTCCGGCGTGGGCGTGATCATGCGGGGCCGGGGCGCTCGGTCGTCTCGTCGTCGGTGCCGAACGCGCGGAACCAGCACGTGTAGCTGCCCGTGTGGCAGGCGCCCTGGCCCTCCTGCTCGACGAGGAACAGCAGCGCGTCGCCGTCGCAGTCGTAGTGCGCCGAGCGGATGAACTGGCGGTCGCCCGACGTGTCGCCCTTGCGCCACACCTCCTGGCGCGAGCGCGACCAGAACACGGTGCGGCCCAGCTCGAGGCTCATCCGGAGGGTCTCCGCGTTCATCCAGGCCATCATCAGCACGGCGCGGGTGCTCACGTCCTGGACGATCGCCGGCACGAGGCCGTCCTCGTCGAAGCGGATGCGGGCCAGGTCCTCGTCCCGTACGGGCACGGGCGTGACGGCGGGTCCGGGGGTCTCGGCCATGGCGGGCCATCGTAGGAGCGGCGGGGCCGGGCCGAGGAACGACATCTCCGCGGCGGCGCGGGACCGCCGGAAGTACGCTGACCGATGGGCAGCGAGCGCCGGGGGACGGAGGTCCGATGGACGCCGATGAGGGTCGACGCCAGGCTCGGCCCGCGGGTCGGTACGAGGAGCTGCACCTCTGCGAGCGATGGCTCGGCGAGGCGCTCGGCGGCCGGCTCCGCGTCGTGCTCGTCGAGGGCGATGCCGGCGTGGGCAAGACCACCCTCCTGCAGGCGACCCTCGACCGTGCCGAGGAGCGGGGCGCCGCGGTCGGCGCCGGCACGTTCCAGCCCGCCGACGTCGCTCACCGCGGCGTGGTCGAGGCGCTCGGCGACATCCTCCCGGCCGGCGCCCTGCCCGACCGGGGCGGGTACCTCGCCGCCGATCGCGACGAGCTGGAGCAGCGCTCCCCCGACCGGGCCATGGCCGAGCTCTTCACGCGCACCACGCGGGCGCTGGTCGACGCCGCGCGCACCCGGCCGGTCGTCGTCGGCCTCGACGATCTCCAGTGGGCGGACCGGCCGTCGGTCGACCTGCTCGGCCTGCTGCTCGCCGGCGTCGTCCAGGCGAGCGCGGACGGACCGCTGCCCCTGTTCGTGGTCCTCGCCGGCCGCATCGCCGACGACGCGGTGACGACATCCAGCCGGCTCGCGGCGCTGCGCCGCTTCCCGGGCAGCCGGCACCTCGTGCTGCACGCGCCGTCCGAGGCCGCGCTCGGCCGGATGCTCACGACCAGGTTCGGGGTGCGCCCCGCGCCGCGGCTGCTCCGCGAGGTCCACGAGGCGACCGGCGGGCGGCCGCTGCACGCCGAGCTCATGCTGCAGGGCGCGCTCGACCGCGGCGACGTGCTCGAGAAGCACGGCGTCCTCATCGACGGCCCGGGGTTCCGGGCGCACAGCGCGGACCGCTCGATCGAGGACGAGGTCGCCGACCTGCTCGCGCCCCTCGGCCCCGAGGAGCGGCGGGCCCTCGCGGTCGCCGCCTGCCTCGGGACCGCGGGTTCGGTGGCCACGCTGCGGGCCGGGCTCGAGGACCCGTGCGACGTCGAGGCCCTGCGGGCACGGCCCAACGGCCTGGTCGACGTCGACGACCGCACGTACCGGTTCCGGCACCCCGAGCTCCACCGGGCGGTGCTCCGCGCCGAGCCACGACCGCGGCGCTCGGCCCTGCACTGCGAGGTCGCCCT
>JAEVZA010000425.1 GCA_023392475.1 Actinomycetes bacterium
GGGCCGGGCCGGCGGCCCGGCACCGAGGGACACGGCGCGCGCGACGTAGGCGTCGGTGAGCCCGCCGACGGTCGCTATCCCCGCGGGCACCACCGCGCCGCGCCGCGCGCCGGGCGTCGCGGCCACCTCCGGATCGGTGGCGGCGACCTCCTCGATCGCCGCCGCGATTGCCGCGTCGTCGGGCGGCCGGAGCTGCGCGCCGTCGGCGAGGTACACCTTCACCCCGTTGTCGCCGGCGGGGTTGTGGCTCGCCGTGACCACCACGCCGGCGTCGGCGTCGAGGAGCCGCACGGCGACCGCGGCGAGCGGGGTCGGGACCGGGCCCTCGAAGGCGTGCACCTCCGTCCCGCGGGCGCTGAGCACGTCGATCGCGTCCGCGGCGAGGTCCGCCGAGCGGTGGCGGGCGTCGTGGCCCACCACGACCCGCAGCGGCGCTCCCTCGCCGTCACGGGACCCGTGCGCCGGCAGCGCCTGCGCGAGCCCCGCGGCGGTCTGGCGCACGACGAGCCGGTTCACGCGGTTCGGTCCCGGTCCGAGCGGTCCCCGCAGGCCCGCCGTCCCGAAGGCGAGCCGGCGACCGACGTGGTCGGCGAGGCGCTCATCGTCGCCGGTGCGGAGGAGCTCCTCGAGCTGGGCCCGTGTGACCGGGTCGGGGTCCGCGGCGATCCACGCCGCGGCAGCCGCCCGCAGCTCGTCCGCCGTCACGTCACGCCGCCGCGACGACCGCCCGCAGGAGGTCGACGAGGCGGTCCTGCGCGGCGAGGCCGGCGGCGAGGACCTCGTCGTGGTCGATCTCGGCGGCCAGCCCCGCCGCGAGGTTGGTCACGAGCGACGTCCCGAACACCTCCGCGCCGAGGTGGTGGGCCGCGATCGCCTCGAGGACGGTCGACATCCCGACCAGGTCGGCGCCGAGCGCGCCCAGCACGCGTATCTCCGCCGGGGTCTCGAAGCTGCCGCCGAGGAGCCCCGCGTACACGCCCTCGGTGAGGGAGGGGTCGTGGGCCAGCGCGGCGGACCGCAGGCGCGGGCTGTAGAGGTTCGTCAGGTCCGAGAACCGGTTGCCCGGTGGGCCGGGCGGCTCGGGTCCGCACAGCGGGTTGGTGCCGGTGAGGTTGAGGTGGTCGGCGATGACCACGGGGTGGCCCACGCCGACCTCGGGCCGGAGCGAGCCGGCGGCGTTGGTCAGGCACACCGCCGCGCAGCCGGCGTGCACCGCGGCCCGCACCGCGTGGACCACCGCCGGCGCCGGGTGGCCCTCGTACAGGTGGGTCCGCCCGAGCAGCGCGAGCACCGGCACGCCGCCGACGTCGACCGAGGCGATCGTCGCCGCGTGGCCCGGCACGGTGGGCGCGGCCAGGCCGGCGAGCTCCGACATGGGCAGCTCCGCGCGCACGGATCCGAGGGCGTGGCCCACCCCGGCCCAGCCCGAGCCGAGCACGACCGCCACGCGGTGCGGTCCGAGCCGGTCGGCCAGGAGCGCCCCGTCGGCCTCGGCGAGTGCGTAGGGGTCGAGCTCGCCGTCCACCCCGACGAGTCTGGCACCCGTCGGGGCCGGCGCCCGCTGTCCCGGCTCCCCGGTCCGCCGGTACCCTGACCCTCCGACCCGTGCCGTCGGTTCGGCGGGGTCGAGCCAGCGGGCGGCCGCCGGCGTCGCCGTCCGGGGGGCGGGTGCGTCCGGGCGAGGCCGCTCCCGACGAGGACCACCGTGCAGACACTCGAACGACCGACCGAGCAGCCCGGGCGCCCGCCGCGGCCGCGGCTCGACGCCGGTCTGGCGGTGCTCGCGGCGATCATCGGCGTCCCGCTCGTCGTCCTGCTGGTGATGAGCAAGTGGGGCGTCGTCGTCGCCCTCGTGCTGGCGTTCGTCGCCGCCCTGGGGATCTGGGCCCTGCGCCGCGGCTTCCTCTTCATCGAGATCGTGGCGTTCCTGATCCACTTCGACGGGTTGGGCGCCGGACCGATCCGGATCGGCCGGATCATGGCCGCGGTGGCCTTCGTGGTCATCGGCTACAAGCTGGTGGTGGAGCGATGGCGACCGCCCGCCATCCCCATGCGGCACTGGCTGCCGGTGCTGCTGCTCGTCATCTACGCCACGATGACCGGCCTGTGGAGCGAGGCCGCGGGCGGCTGGTTCTACTCGATGGGCCTCATCGCCCTCGCCATCGCGTACTTCGGCGTGAGCGGCCTCCTCGTCGACAGCGGCGAGAACATGATGCGGTACCTGCGGGCCTACTGGTGGGGTGGGCTCTGGGGGTCGGCCGCCGGCGTGCTCGCCCTGTTCCTGGGCACGCGCTCGGAGGGCCTGGCGGGCGACCCGAACTTCTTCGGGATCATCGCCGCCTCGATGATCCCGCTGACCGTGTACTACCGGCGGAACGAGCCAGACGCCCGTCGGCGCCTCTACTACACGGCGGCGCTGATCTTCGTGCTCGCGGGCGCGGCCGGAGCCGGCAGCCGCTCCGGCCTGATCGGTGCCAGCGTCGCCATCGTCGCCACGCTCGTCACCCGGCCCGGGCTCTCGGCGGGTCGGCGTGTCCGTGTCAGCTTCGTCGCCGTGATCCTGGCGGGGCTGGCCTTCCTCATCGGCTTCGTGGCCAACCCGAACAACGTGTCGCGGGGCTTCGCCGACCGCGGCGCCGGTCGACTCGACTTCTGGAACGTCACCATCGAGCTCATCCACGAGCGGCCGCTGTTCGGCTTCGGGTTCGGCCAGCTGAAGCTCCAGATCATCCCGCACCTGCCGACGACCGAGGGCGTGCAGCGCCTCAGCGATTCGCGCGAGGAGGTGTCGTCGCACAACACGTGGCTCGACGTGACCGGCGACCTCGGCGCGACCGGGCTGATCCTCTGGATCAGCATCTTCGTGGTCACCCTGCTCGGGCTGATCCGTCCGAGGTGGAACCAGACGCGGGAGATCTCCACGACGCTCGTCGTGATGATGCTGCCGGTGCTCGTCGGCTCGATGTTCCTGCCGTTGCTGAACAACAAGCTGTGCTGGAGCCTCATCGGCCTCGCGGCCGCGCTCCAGGTCCCGTCGTGGGGCACCCGGTGG
>JAEVZA010000450.1 GCA_023392475.1 Actinomycetes bacterium
CGCCGGCAATTTCCACGGCCTCGTCCGGCGTGATGCCTTGCTCCCCCGCCCAATCCGTCGCCGAGATGCGCACCGACATCGGCCTGTCCGCGGGCCAAGTGGCACGCATCGCTGCGAACACCTCGAGCGGATAGCGCAGCCGGTTTTCGAGCGAGCCGCCACATTCGTCGCCCCGGCGGTTTTGCAGCGGCGTCAGGAAGCCTGACAGCAGGTAGCCGTGCGCGGCGTGGAGCTCGATCATGTCGAACCCCGCCTCCTGACCCATGCGCACCGCGTCGACGAACTGGTCGCGCACCTTGTCCATATCGGCACGGGCCATGGCGTGAGGAGTCTGGTTGACCGGCGACCAGGCGACGTCGCTGGCGGCCATTACCGGCCAATTGCCATCCGCCAGCGGCTCATTGTCGCCTTCCCAGCCGATACGCGTAGAGCCCTTCGCGCCGGAGTGCCCGAGCTGCAGGCAGATTTTCGCCCTGGAGTTCGCGTGTACGAAGTCGACGATCCGCTTCCACTCAGCGACGTGGTCGTCGTTCCACATGCCGGTGCAGCCCGGGCTGATCCGGCCTTCGGGTGAGACGCAGGTCATTTCGGTGAAGACCAGGCCCGCGCCGCCCATCGCGCGTTCGCCGTAGTGCACGAAATGAAAATCGTTCGGCGTGCCGTCCACCGCGGAATACATCGCCATGGGCGAGACCGTCACCCGGTTCTCGACCGTCATCTCGCGCATCTTGAACGGCGCGAACATCGGCGGCGCCGTCTTGTTCGACCGCCCTTCGGTCGCGCGTTGCCAGAACCAGCGCTCGACACCCTCAAGCCACTCGCGATCGCGCAGCCGCAGGTTCTCATGGCTGATGCGCTGGCTTCGCGTCAGCAGCGAATATGCGAACTGCAGCGGCTCGAAATGGGTGTAGCGCTCGAGCGTCTCGAACCATTCGGTTGAGTTGCGGGCGCTATTCTGAAGCTTGAGGACTTCGAGGTTCCGTTCAGCGACATATTCGTCGAGACCGGCTTCGAGGCTGATCCCCGGCCGGTTGAGAACCTCGGCCAGCTTGATCGCGTCCTCGAGCGCGAGCTTGGTGCCGCTTCCGACCGAGAAGTGCGCCGTATGCGCCGCGTCGCCGAGCAGAATGACGTTCCCACTGTTCCAGCGCTCGCACTTGATGCGGCGAAAGTTGAGCCAGGCCGCAGAGCCCACCAGATGGGTCGCGTTCGATTGCAGCGGGTGACCGTCCAGATACTTGCCGAACAGCTTTTCGCACATGGCGATGCTCTCGGCCTGCGGCATCCGATCGAAGCCGAAGTTCTGCCACGTTTCCTCCGAGCATTCGACGATGAAGGTCGAGCAATCGGGCGCGAAGCGATAGGCGTGCGCCCAGATCCAGCCATGCTCGGTCTGTTCGAACGCGAAGGTGAAAGCGTCGAAGATCTTTGTGGTGCCGAGCCAGACGAACTTGTTCGCGCGAACGTCGATGTCGACGCCAAATGCGTCCCGGTAGGCGTCGCGAAAGCGCGAGTTGATGCCGTCGGACGCAATGACGAGGTCGTATTCGCGCCACCTTGGATCGTCAGGATCGCACTCGGCGTTGAACTCGATAGCGACGCCGAGTTCGCGAGCGCGGTCGGTCAGGATTTCAAGCAGACGCTTGCGGCCGATGCCGATGAACCCATGGCCCGACGACGTGATCGTCTCCCCGCCGAAGTGGACGTCGATATCGTCCCAATGCGCGAATTCATCCGCGATGATCTTGGCCGATTTGGGATCGTTGGCCTGAAGGTTCTCGACCGTCTGGTCGGAGAAGACGACGCCCCAGCCGAAGGTCACCCCGGGCGCGTTGCGCTCGAAAACGATGATCTCGTGCGCCGGATCTCGCAGCTTCATCGAGATGGCGAAGTACAGGCCCGCTGGCCCGGCACCGACGCATGCGATCTTCACGCCAAACACTCCAACATCCGTGCTCGCCATTCCCCCCGTATGGCTGCGCGCGAATGCCCCCAATGTTCGCAATGCCGAATTGGTTTGGCCGCTCTTTTCACCGGATCGAAACCCAATGCCTCGAAACCTGTCGCTGTCATGCTTTGCCGGATGCCACAAAGCGGGGGTCGTAGGACAGTGGGCTTGTCCGCTTTGCTGAGCGGCGCGAGGGGGAATTCATGGATCTGTCCAAGCGGAACCTGCTGATTGGAGCGTCCCTGTTTGCAGCACTGGCGATTGGCGACCTGCTGCCGACAATGTGTGCACAGCGGCAGCTTGGCAGGACGCCCAAATTACCACGCCGGGATCCGCCTAACCGACCGAGGGGAACGGCCAAGCCAATGCTTGAGGAGGATATTTCGGCGGTTCTCGCCCGTCTCGACTCCTGGTACGCGGCCCATCTTCCGAATGAACGGTACAAGCTCAATCCCCCGGCGACGGACGCCCGGATCGATGCCTTCGAAAAGCTAGTCGGACTCAAGATGCCGGGCGCGTTCCGCCAGCTCTATCGCTGGCATGACGGCGAGAACGACGACCGTTGGGGGCACGTCTACGGCATTCCGCTTCTGTCCCTGGACCATGCTGCCGCCGAGTGGAAGAACTGGCACGATGT
>JAEVZA010000453.1 GCA_023392475.1 Actinomycetes bacterium
CCCTCGAAGAAGCCGCTCGGCGCGGGGCCGGCCCCGGGCGCCACGACGAGCACGGGGACGTCGGCCGCCTGGTCGGGGAACGTGACGGCGGGCGCGTCGGGATCGATCGGCACCGTGGAGATCAGCAGCACACCGGCCGCGCCCTGGCTCGTGGTGAGGATCCCGACCTGCCGGCGCAGGTCGGCGTCGCCGGGGTCGCCCGTGACGGCGACGATCCGGTTCGAGTCGCGAGCGATGCGGTCGGCGGCGACGGACCGGACGTAGCCGGTGTAGAGCCCCTCGAGGTTCCGGAACACCTTCGCCGCGTAGTCCTGCACGCCCGTCGACTGCTCCATCACCTCCGGCGCGACCTGGGGGAGGAGGCTCAGCGACCCGGACGTGGTCGGGTCGTCCCACGCGTCGTCGTCGGCGGTCGCCACCGAGACCGCGCCGAACACCAGCGCGCAGCCGACGGCGAACGCCGCGCCGCCCAGCGCCGGCTTCCACGAGCGGAACACGATCGCACCGGCCAGCGCCGATCCGAGGACGACGCCGAGCAGGAGGCGCAGGGCGAGCGGCCACGCACCGTCGGCGATCTGGTCGGCGGCCCGCTCGGCCTGCGCGGGCGAGACCACCTCCTGCTTCGCGGCGAACTGCTTGCCGGTCCGGACGAGGAAGTCGTCCCGCAGCGACACGAGCCGCGCGTTCACGGCGATCGGCGTCCGGAAGGTGGCGGCGGACACCGCGCCGAGCGGGGCCACGTTGAGGCGGATGGCGCCGTGCAGCGCCGGGCGGGCGGAGAGCTCGACGTCGCCGACGTCGGTCTCGACCGTCGTGCGCCCGGTGACCGCGGCGCCGATGCCGGCGCCGACGAGCGCCACCGCGGCGATGGCGAGCAGGCGCCGCCACCCCGGCCGTCGTGGTGCCGGGGCGTCCTCCGGTGGCGCCTCAGTCGAGGAGCGCACCCGACGTGCCGACCCAGCCGCTCAGCGCCTCCTCCAGCTCGGCGACCCGCCGCGGCAGGTGCTCGAGGGAGACGGGCTCGGACAGGTGCAGCCCCTGGGCCTGGTCGCAGCCCATCGACGCGAGCAGGGCGAGCGACGCGGCGTCCGCCACGCCCTCGGCCGCGACGCCGAGGCCCAGCTCGTGGGCGAGCTCGACGGTGGCGCGCACGACGCTCGCATCCGCGGGGACCGACGACAGCGTCGTCACGAACCCGCGGTCGATCTTGATGCCGGCGACGCCCAGCCCGGCGAGCGTGGCCAGGGAGCCCTGCCCGGCGCCGAAGTCGTCGACGACGACCCGCAGGCCGAGCCCGGCGAGGTGGGCGACGACCTCGCCGGCGCGGATCGGGTCCGCCGCCACCTCGGCCTCGGTGAGCTCCACCTCGACGAGGTCCCGGGGCAGCTCACCGGACGCCGACAGGAGGTCCAGGAATCCGAGCAGCTCGCTGTCCACGAGGTTCCGGAGCGACAGGTTGACGCTGACGACGGTCGGCTCGCCGGCGCCGAGGCGACCGGCGGTGCGGGCCGCCTCGCCGAGCATCCAGCGGGTCAGCGGCTGCACGAGGCCCGAGCGCTCGGCGAGCTCGACGAACTCGGCCGGCTGGTGGGCGCCGCCGTCGGAGCGCTGCCACCGCAGCATGCCCTCGGCCTTCGTGACGCGGCCGCTGCGGAGGTCGACGACGGGCTGGTAGCGCAGCTCCAGCTCCTGGTCGGCGAGTCCCTTGCGGAGCTGCGTGAGGAGGCCCGTGCGGCGGATCGCGGTGCGCTCCTCGACCGGGTCGTAGAACGCGAGCGTCTCCGCGTCGGCCCGGGCCTGCTGCAGGGCGCTGTCCGCGGCCCGCACCAACGTGCGCGGGTCCTGGCCGTGGGTGGGCGTGACCGCCGCGCCGATCGTGCACCGCAGCGCCTGGGCGTCGCCCTCGAGGTCGACGGGGCGGTCGAGCGCGTCCTGCACGGCGCGGGCCCGGCCGAGCGCCTCCTCGGCGACGAGGTGCGGCGTGGTGAGGACGGCGAACTCGTCGCCCGAGATGCGGGCCACGAGCTCGACGCCCGGGATCTCGCGCACGAGCCGCCGGCCCAGCTCGACGAGCAGCTGGTCGCCGACGTGGTGGCCGTAGTGCTGGTTGACCTCGCGGATGCCGTCGACGTCGACGAGCATGAGGGCGACGTACTGGTCCGCCGGGAGGCTCGCGGTGACGACCGCGAGCCGCTCGTCGAGCATCGCCCGGTTGGGCAACCCCGTGAGGTGGTCGTGGCTGGCCTGGTGGCGGAGTCGCTCCTCGACGGCCACGGTGCGGGTGACGTCCTGGATGGCGACGCCGAGCATGCCGTCGGACAGGCGGTCGATGCGCATGTCGACGTAGGTGCCGGGGACCTCGACGAAGCTCAGCCGCTCGGCCGACAGGGCCTCACCGGTGTGGGCGACGTCGAAGAGCGCGGAGCGGAACACCTGCGCCGACGGGTCGCCGAGGACGGCGTCGAGCGGGGTGCCGTCGACGCTCGCACCCTCGAGGTTGAACATCCGGCGGGCCGCGCCGTTGGCGGCGCGGACCACGAGCGACGCCGGGTCCTGCTCGTCGGTGAACTGCAGCACGAGGTGGCCGTGCTGGCCGCGGTCGACCATCTCGGCGAACCAGCGCTCGTCGACCCGGGCCTGCTCGCTGATCGTGACGTCCACCAGCGCGCCCCGCACGGGCGCGCTCGGGGCGATCGGCGCGAGGCGCACGAGCATCGGGCGGTAGGCGCCCTCGGCGGACAGGAACCGGATGATCGGCTCCTCGGCGACGGGCGCCTGGACGGCCTCGGGCGGCGCGTCGAACGCGGCCGGGGCGCCGGCGGGTGCGGGCTCGCCGATCGGGTCCCAGGGGTCGTCGGCGGCGGGGCCGGCGCCGTTCGAGCGGACCGCCACCC
>JAEVZA010000001.1 GCA_023392475.1 Actinomycetes bacterium
ACCGAGATCCTGTGCAGGTGGAACGCTCAGCGTTCCGCTCGCACAGGATTTCGGTCGTGCGGGACGGACTGACGTAGCGTCGCCCGCGATGACGGACGTGGCGGTGCTGTGCGGCGGCGTGGGCGCCGCGAAGTTCCTGCGGGGCCTCGTGGCCGTGCACGACCCGGCGCGGGTGACGGGCATCGTGAACGTGGGCGACGACTCGGTCATCCACGGGCTCCACGTGAGCCCCGACCTGGACACGATCACCTACACGCTCGCCGGCGCGGTCAACCCGGAGACGGGCTGGGGCCTCGCCGGCGAGACGTGGCAGGCCATGGAGATGGTCCACCGCTACGCGGAGGCGAACGGGCGCACCGGCGGCGACCGCATCGGCGACGAGGCGGCCGGGTGGTTCGCGCTCGGCGATCGCGACCTCGGCACCCACCTGTACCGGACGTCGCGGCTGCGCTCGGGGGCGCTGCTCGGCGCGGTCACCTCGGAGATCACCCGCGCGTGGGGCCTCGAGCTGCGGCTCGTGCCGGTGACCGACGACCCCGTGCGGACGCGGGTCACCACGGACGACGGCCGCGACCTGTCCTTCCAGGAGTACTTCGTCCGGGAGCACCACGACGTGGCGGTGACCGGCGTCCGCTACGACGGGATCGAGGAGGCCCGCGAAGCGCTGCTCGTCGTCGTCACCCTGATGAACGCCGACGTGATCGTGATCGCGCCGTCGAACCCGGTCGTGTCGATCGAGCCGGTGCTCGGCGTGCCCGGTGTGCGGGAGGCGGTCGCCGAGCGGCGGGACCGGACGGTCGCCGTCAGCCCGATCGTGGGCGGCGCGGCGCTGAAGGGCCCCGCCGACCGGCTCCTCCGGGAGCTCGGCCACGAACCGACCGTCGTCGGCGTGGCCCGCTGGTACGCGGACGTCGCCGGCACGCTGGTGATCGACGAGGTCGACGCCGACCTGGCCGACGCGGTCGAGGCGGAGGGCGTGCGCTGCATCGTGACCCCGACCGTCATGTCGGACGACGCCGGCGCCGGCGCGCTCGCCACGACCTGCCTCGCGGCCGTCACCGGGGCCTGACGTGGGCATCGAGCTGCTCCCGGTCCACGGCCTCCCCGAGGTCGAGCGCGGCGCCGACCTGGCCGGGATCATCTGCGACGCCGTCGAGCTCGCGCACCACGACGTCGTCGTCGTGACCCAGAAGGTCGTGTCGAAGGCCGAGGGCGCGATGGCCGACATCGACCCCGACGACCCCCTCTCGCACAAGCCGCTCGTCGAGCGCGAGTCGGTGCGCATCCTCCGCCGCCGCGGCGACCTGATCATCAGCGAGACGAAGCACGGCTTCGTGTGCGCCAACGCGGGCATCGACCTGTCGAACGTCGACCGGGGTCGGGCCGCGCTGCTCCCCGACGACCCCGACCGCTCCGCACGGCGCATCCGCGACGGCATCCGGGGGCGGACCGGCCTCGACGTGGGCGTGATCGTCTCGGACACGTTCGGGCGCACGTGGCGGCGGGGTGTGACCGACGTGGCGATCGGCTCGGCCGGCCTGCTCGCCGTGCTCGACCTGCGCGGCACCGAGGACGCCTACGGGCGCGAGCTGCAGGTGACCGAGGTCGCTGTCGTCGACGAGATCGCCGGCGCCGCGGAGCTCGTCATGGGCAAGTCGACCGGCGTGCCGGTCGCCGTGGTCCGGGGCGTGGACGAGGCCGTGTTCGGCGACGGCGCCGACCGCTCCGGCGTCGTCAGCGACGTGGTGCGCTCCCCCTCCGAGGACCTCTTCCGCTGACTCGCCGCTCCGTTCTGTTCGTCGAAAAGGGGTCGGCGCGCCCGCTTCCGACGAACGGAACGGGTTCGTGCGGTCCGGTCGCGGGGACGGGGAGCCGGTAGGTTCCGGGCCATGGCGATCGAACCCATGGACGACCGCATCGTGGTCATCACCGGCGGCAACTCCGGCGTCGGCCTGGAGACCGCCGTCGGCCTGGCCGGCCTCGGCGCCCGGGTGGTGATGGGCTGCCGGAACCAGGAGAAGGCCAAGGCCGCCGTCGAGGACGTCCGCGAGCGCTCCGGCAACGACGCGGTCGAGACCCGTCCGCTCGACCTCGCGGACCTCACCTCCGTCGCCGAGTTCGCGGCCTCCCTGGGCGACCTCGACCGGATCGACGTCCTGGTGAACAACGCCGGCCTGATCCTCGACCACCGCACCGAGACCGCGCAGGGCTTCGAGGGCACCTTCGGCACCAACCACCTCGGCCACTTCCAGCTGACCCGGCTCGTCGACGAGCAGCTGCGCGCCGCACCCGCCGCACGGGTGATCAACGTCGCGTCGCTCGCCCACGCCGCCGCGGTGGGCGGGATGTCCTGGGGCGACCTCGACCGGCACCGCCGCTACATCCCGTGGCAGGTGTACGGGGAGTCGAAGCTCGCGAACATCCTCCACGCCAAGGCACTGGCCCGCCGCTACGAGGGCAGCGGCGTGGTCGCGCACTCCCTCCACCCCGGTTCGGTCAACACGAACTTCGGCGGCGAGGGCGACACGACCGGCGCCAACTCGTTCCTGCTCAAGCTCGGCGAGCCGTTCATGGTGTCGCCGGCGGCCGGTGCGCGCACGTCGATCTTCCTCGCGTCGTCGCCCGAGGGCGGCCAGTCGAGCGGCGGCTACTGGTCGAGGAGCCGCCGGTCGCGCCCGGCGCCGTGGGCGCTGCGGCCCGGACAGGACGACCAGCTCTGGTCGGTCAGCGACCGCATGCTCGCGGCCGTCGTCTGAGCCCGACCCGGACCTTCACCAGGTTCTGTTGCGCACCTGGAGCGCTCAGCGCTCCGTGCGCCCAACAGAACGCTCGAGGTCGCTCGAGGGCGCTCGAGGGCGGGTCAGGCGAGGGTGCCGCCGTCGACCTTGAGGCAGGTGCCGTTGACGTGCTCGGCGTCGTCGGAGGCGAGGAACGCGATCGCGGCGGCCACGGTCTCGGGGCCCCGCTGCTTGTCCAGCGCCATGATCCGGTACACGAGCTTCGCGTCGGCACCCTCGGGCAGCTGGAACTCGTTCTGGATCGGCGTGAGGATCGACCCCGGGGCGACGCTGTTGCAGCGGACCCCGAGCTTGCCGAACTCCACGGCGACGGTCTGCGTGAGGGCGAACACGCCGCCCTTCGACGCCGAGTAGGACACCGTCCACGGGTGGCCGGCGAGCGACGCGGTGGACGCCGTGTTGACGATGTTGCCGCCGCTCTCGAGCAGGTGCGGCAGCGCCTCACGGACCATCAGGAACGTGCCGGTCAGGTTGACCGAGATGATGCGGTTCCAGTCGTCGAGCGTGGTCTCGCGCAGGTCCTTGAACTGCAGGATCCCGGCGACGTTGACGAGCGCGTCGAGCCGGCCGAACTCCGAGACCGTGGACGACACGACGTCGGCGACCGAGCCCTCGTCGGCGACGTTCCCGACGGCGGAGAGCACCTTGGACCCGGCCTCCCGGCAGGTGGAGGCCGTCTCCTCGAGGCCGTCGGCGTTCACGTCGGTGAGCGAGAGCGTGGCCCCCTCGGTGGCGAGGCGCTCGGCGGTCGCCCGCCCGATGCCCGACGCCGCTCCGGTGATGAGCACGACCTTGTCCGCGAACCGCTCCACTGGCGAACCCCCTGTGGCCCGCCGCCCGGCGGGGAGCCGTCGATCTGACGGCCCGTCAGATCATACGGTCTGGTCGAGGGACCGGAACCAGTCGAGGGTGGCGGCGGTGCCGGCCGACAGGTCGGTGAACGGCTCCCAGCCCAGGTGCAGCTTGGCCCGGGTCGCGTCGAGCGAGGACCGCTGGAGCTCGCCGGCACGGGCCGGCGCGTAGCTGGCCGGCGCGTCGGAGCCCGCGTTCGCGGCCATCGCCTCGTAGAGCTCGTTGACCGACGTCTCGGTGCCGGTGCCGATGTTGCAGAGCAGCCCGCTCCCGCGCTCCGAGGCGCGCACGAAGGCGTCGACCACGTCGTCCACGAAGACGTAGTCGCGGGTCTGCGAGCCGTCGCCGAAGATCGTGCACGGCTCGCCGCGCAGCAGGCGCCCGGCGAAGATCGCGACCACGCCGGCCTCGCCGTGCGGGTCCTGGCGCGGGCCGTAGACGTTGGCGAGGGCCAGCGACGTGAACTCGAGCTGGTGCAGCTGCCGGTACGAGAACAGGTAGTCGGTGACGACCTTCTTCGACACGCCGTACGGCGACACCGGGTGCTGCGAGTGGGCCTCGCCCACCGGCAGGTCATCGGGGTCGACGTCGCCGTAGATCGTGCCGCCGGAGGAGGCGAAGGCGACCTTGCGGGACCCGGCGCGCCGTGCGCCCTCGATGACGTTGAGCGAACCGAGCACGTTGACCCGCGCGTCGAGCGCCGGGTCGGTGACCGACACGCGGACGTCGATCTGCGCGGCGAGGTGGAACACGACCTCGGGCCTGCGGCGCTCGATCAGGTCCGTCACGCCCGGGTCGCACACGTCGATCTGGTGGAACGTGAACTCGTGCTCGAGGTTCGCCCGGGCGTCCGCGAGGTTGGCGAGCTTGCCGCTCGCGAGCGAGTCGACCACGTCGACCGAGTGGCCCTCCGCGAGCAACCGATCGACCAGGTTCGATCCGATGAACCCGGCCCCGCCGGTGACCAGTGCCCTCATCTGCAGCTTCCCCTTCGCCGTCGTGCGCGCCGGCTCAGGTGGCCGGCCACGTGGTGGCCGGGGGGAACCTGCCCCCCTGCGACTCGGTCCCCGCGGGGACGTCCTCGTCGAAGCCCACCACGGAGAGCTCGGTCAGCTCGCAGCCCTCGCCCACCACGGAGCGGGCGCCGACCAACGAGCGGTTCACCACGGCGCCGGTCGACACGCGGGCGCCGGCCATGACCACGGAGTCGACGACGCGGGCACCGGCGGCGACGATCGCCCCGGCCCCGATCACGGAGCGCTTGACCATGGCCCCGGCGTCCACCCGGGCCGTGTCGTCCACGGCCACCTCGAACGTGCCGCGGAGGCCGTCGAGCAGGTCCAGGTGGGCCTGCAGGTAGGCCTCGGGGGTGCCGGCGTCGATCCAGTAGGCGGACGACTGCACGCCGTAGAGGCTCCCCTCGGTGACGAGCGCCGGGAACACCTCGCGCTCCACCGACACGCGGCCGCCGACCGGCACGAGGTCGAGCACGTCGGGCTCGAGGACGTAGGTGCCGGCATTGATCCAGTGGCTCGGCGCGGTGCCCGGCTCGGGCTTCTCGATGAAGGCCTCGACCCGGCCGACGTCGTCGAGCGGCACGACGCCGAAGCGCGACGGGTCCTCGACCTCGGTGAGGGCGATCGTGGCCCGACCGCCGAACGACTCGTGGCGGCGCCAGAGGTCGCCGACGTCGAGGTCGGTCAGGACGTCACCGTTGAGGGCGATGAAGCGGTCCTCGATGCCGGCCTCTCGGGCCGCGAACGCGATCGCCCCACCCGTGTCGAGCGGCTCGGGCTCGACCGCGTAGCGGAGCCGCACGCCGGCGCACTCGCCGTCGGGGAACTCGCGGACGAACACCTCGGGCTGGTAGCCGAGGGACAGCACGACCTCCTCGACGCCGACGCTGCCGAGGTGCTCGACGACGCGCTCGAGCATCGTCATCTCCCCGACCGGGAGCATCTGCTTCGGGACGGCGAGCGTGAGCGGACGCAGACGCGTGCCGAACCCGCCGACGAGGATGACGGCCTTCACGGGGCTCAGCCGGGCTTGACGGTGGTCGTCGCCTGGCCGGCGGCCGTCGTGGTCGGCGCGGTGGTCGCCGGCGCGGTCGTCGCGGGGTTGCCGTTCACGGTTCCCGGTTGCGACTGCTGGTTGAGGTCCGACGGGTTCTGCAGCGTGTCGACCGACGGCGGCTGCTTCGGCGTGTCGCCCTTGGGGTTGAACGAGAGGACCATGATCTGGCCGTTCTCGGTGAAGCGCACGCCGCCGATGTCCTCGGTGATCTTCTTCGGGTCGGTCTTGTCGCTCGCCTGCGGCGGCCAGACGAAGAGGGCCACCTCGGCCTCCTTGTCACCGCACTTCTGACCGGTCTTGTAGGTCTTGCCGCCGGGGATCGTGAACGAGCCGTTCGAGACCTCGAGGCCCGTCTGGTCGGCGAACTTCTGGAACACGGCGTTCTTGCCGGCCGCACCCGAGCCGAACGGGTGGATGTGGATCAACCCGTCCTGGTGCGTGTGGATGCCGAGGGCGTCGGGCTTGGCGTCGCTCAGGTTGTCCTGGAACTCGCCGCAGACGTTGACGCCGAAGGCGGTGTGCCAGTGGTCCCGGGTGGTCGGCGAGACGCTGGCGCTCGCCTGGCGGCTGTCCCGGGCGAAGTACACGAGCACCAGACCGACGACGACGATGCCGACGATCAGGGCCGGGTAGGCCAGGTTCCGGCGCTGCCCGGGGGCGCGGTTGACCCCCGCCTGCTGGACGCGCTTGATCTTCTTCGCGGACGAGGCCTTTCCCATACGGGGCCAGACGCTAGCGCCTGCGCCCGTTCCGGCCGAACCGGGCCCCGGCGGCCCGGGAGGGCCCTCAGGCGTCAGCCGCGGCGACGCCAGTGCTCGGTGCGGACCTCCTCGAAGAGCCGCTCGTACGCCGCGCCGACCGCGTCGGGCGACACCCAGCCCTCCACGAACGAGCGCCCGCGGCGGCCCATCTCCTCACGCCGCGCCGGGTCGTCGACCAGCTCGTCGAGGGCGTCGGCGAAGGCGACCGGGTCCTCGGGGGGCACCGACGTCCCCGCCCCGGCGCGCTCGATCGTGGTCGCGACCTCGGTGCCGTCGTCGACGCTGGCGACGACCGGGCGACCCGAGGCGAGGATCGAGTAGAGCTTCGACGGGACGCTCGAGCGGGCCAGGCCGCGCTTGAGCGGCACCACGTGGACGTCGGCGGCCGCGAGGACCTCGGGCAGGCGCTCTCGGGGCTGCATGTCGACGAAGCGCAGGTTGGGCAGGCCGTCGGCGGCGGCGATCAGGTCGGCGCGGGCGGAGCCGCCGCCGTTCACCACGTAGACCACGTCCTCCCGGCCGCGCTCGTGGGACCGGCGCGCCGCGTCCACCACGAGGTCGAGCGACTGGGAGAGGCCGACGTTGCCGGCGTACATCACCACCGTGCGGCCGCTCAGGTCGTACTCGGCGCGGTAGGCGTTCTCGCGGTCGGCGGGGCGGATCCGCTCGGTGTCGACGAAGTTCGGGATGACTCGGACGCGCTCGGGCCGGTCGCCGCGCAGCTTCGCGGCCAGGTTGTCACGCAGGTCGTCGGACAGCACCGTCACCGCGTCGGCTCGCCGGTACAGGAACCGCTCGAGCCACGACGCGACGGCGATGACGCGCGGGTCGGTGATGGCACCGAGCTCGACCGCCACGTCGGGGAACACGTCCTGCACGTTGAAGACGAACGGCGTTCCCCGTGGGACGGCCGCGAGCCACCCGGCGACCCCGAGGGGCAGCGGCGGCGACATGACCATCACCGCGTCGGGTCGGATGCGGCTGGCGGCGCCGACCGCGCCGGCCGCCCCCGTGAAGCCGCCGAAGGCGACCGCGCGGGCCGGGATGTTGGTCTTGTCGGTCGGGAACGGGTGCAGGCGGGTGATCCAGCCCCACTCCGTCGTCTCGGTCCGCCAGGGCCGGCCCGACCACTCGGGCTCGACGGTGTGGTGGCGGTACCACGGCAGCGACGTCACCACGTGCAGCCGGTGGCCGCGGCGGGCGAGCGCCTCGACGATCGCCGTCATCACCTCACCGGTGGGAGCGACGTCGGGGGCGTAGTGGGGGCAGAGGACGAGGAGGTTCATGCGTCGTGGGTGGTGGCTGCGTCGTTCGGGGTGGCTGCGTCGTTCGGGGTGGCTGCGTCGTTCGGGGTGGCTGCGTCGGAGCCGGCGGGTCGCAG
>JAEVZA010000005.1 GCA_023392475.1 Actinomycetes bacterium
GGCTCAGCCCGGAGGTCGCCGCCCTGCCCGCGAGCTCGACGGAGCTCGACGCCGCGAACGAGCGGCTGGACGGCGCTCGGTCGCGGCTCGGCACGGACACCGCCGACCTCGGCCGTGCCGACGTCGACCTCGAGGCGCTCCGCACCGAGCTCGCCGGCGTGACGGGCCTCGCGGCCCGCCGGGTCGAGCAGGTGGCCAAGGCCGAGGCGGAGCTGTCCCGGATCCGCGACGACCTGCGCCAGCTCGTCGCCGCCTGGTACGTGCGGGGCGCCGGCGACCTCCCGTCGCTCGATCCCGAGCTCACCGCCGCCCAGTCGCAGGACCTGCGCGTCCAGCAGGTGATGACGGAGGCCGCGGCGAGGGGCACGCTCGACTCGGAGCGCTTCGTCCGGGACCGCGTGGACCGCCTCCGCACCGAGCGGGACCGACTGGCGGACCGGCGGGACCAGCTGGACCGGCGCTCGACGACGCTGGGGCAGCGGCGCGACCGGCTCGCCGCGACCGTGCAGCGCGACGGCGACGCCGTGCTCGTCGCGACCGCCACCGCCGACCAGGCCCGGCTCGACGCCTCGATCGACGGCACGGACCTGTCGACGATCGCCCTCGACGCCTACTGGCGGGCGGCGAACGTCCTGCGGCTGCTGTCGCCGAGGTGCGGCATGTCGTGGTGGGTCCTGGCCGGCATCGGCGCCACCGAGAGCCGCCACGGCACCTACCTCGGCGCCCACGTCGGCCCCGACGGCCGGGTCGACCCGCCGATCTACGGGCCGCCGCTCGACGGCTCCAACGGCTTCGCCGTCGTGCGTGACAGCGACGGCGGCCTCCTGGACGGCACGGCGACCACGGACCGCGCGGTCGGTCCGATGCAGTTCCTGCCGAGCACGTGGCGCGTCGTCGGTCGGGACGGGAGCGGCGACGGCGTCGCCGATCCGCAGAACCTCTACGACGCCGCGCTCGGGGCGGGCGCGTACCTCTGCCGGTCGGGGCCGGTGAGCGACGACGCGGGCCTCCGCCGGGCCTACTTCTCGTACAACCCGAGCGCGCCGTACGTGGACGTCGTCGTGGCGGCGGCGACCGGCTACCGCACGGCCGTCCCGCTGCCGTCGACGGCCTGATCGGGGGCCGCCGGAGACCCCCGAGCGGGGGCCGCGCGACGTGGCCGGAGGCGCGTTGACAGTGGTGCGCGCGGCACTAAAGTGCGCCCACCTGACCTGTGAAGCCCGTCACGGTGGGGACGATCCGTCGGATCGATCTGGTGAACATGCCTCGGGTGCTCGACCTACAGGGGGACAGACGGTGGATCCACGACGCTCCGATCGGAAGCGCCGTTCCGTGCTCGCAGCCGGGATGCTGGCGCTGGCGCTCCTCGCCGCCGCGTGCGGCGGTGGCAGCGACAACGGAAGCGGCAGTGGCAGTGGCGGCTCCGGCGAGGGCGCCGCGGGCAAGCCGACCACGGGTGGCTCGGTCACGTACGGCCTCGAGGCCGAGAACGGCGGCGGTTGGTGCCTGCCCGAGGGCCAGCTGGCCATCGCCGGCATCCAGGTCGCCCGCACCATCTACGACACGCTGACGATGCCCGACGAGAAGTCGGAGTACAAGCCGTACCTGGCGCAGTCCGTCACGCCGAACGCCGACTACAACGAGTGGACCATCAAGCTCCGCCCGAACATCAAGTTCCAGGACGGCTCCCCGCTCAACGCGCAGGTCGTGAAGAACAACCTGGACGCCTACCGGGGCAACTACCCGGCGCGGAAGCCGCTGCTCTTCATCTTCGTGTTCCAGAACGTGGCCGACGTGAGCGTCGTCGACGACATGACCGTGAAGGTCACCACCAAGACGCCGTGGCCGTCGTTCCCGGCCTACCTCTTCGGCTCGGGCCGCATCGGCATCATGGCGCAGGCCCAGCTCGACGACCCGACCACCTGCGACACGAACCTGATCGGGACGGGCCCGTTCAAGCTCAAGGAGTGGAAGGTCAACGACCACCTGACGGCGGTCCGCAACCCGGACTACTGGCAGAAGGACTCGGACGGCCAGCAGCTGCCGTACCTGGACTCCATCACCTACAAGCCGATCCCCGACGGCGGCGCCCGCGTGAACGCGCTCCTCTCGGGCGAGCTCAACGCCATGCACGACTCCACGCCGGAGGACATCCAGGCGCTGCGTGACGCGAAGGCGGACGGCAAGATCAACCTCACCGAGTCCGGCGACTACGCCGAGGTGAGCTACATCATGTTCAACTCGTCGAAGGCGCCGTTCAACAACCTGAACGCCCGGCTCGCGGCGGCGTACGCGCTCGACCGGAACGCCTTCAACAAGGTCCGCAACCTGGACATCACGAAGATCGCGTCCGGTCCGTTCGCCCCCGGGGAGATCGGCTACCTGAAGGACGCCGGCTTCCCGCAGTACAACCTGGACAAGGCCAAGGAGTACGTGGCGAAGTACAAGCAGGAGACGGGCCAGGACCTCACGTTCACGGCCGTCGCCACGCCCGACCCCTCCACCGTGAAGTCGGCGCAGTTCATCCAGCAGCAGGCCGAGCAGGCCGGCATGAAGGTGTCGCTGAAGACGGTCGAGCAGGCCGCCCTCATCAACACCGCCCTGGGTGACGACTGGCAGGCCATCTCCTGGCGGAACCACCCGGGTGGCAACCCGGACAACCAGTACGTCTGGTGGTACTCCGGCTCGCCGGTGAACTTCGGCAAGTTCAAGGACCCGGAGATGGACAACCTGCTGAACGCCGGGCGCGTCGAGCCCGACAAGCTGAAGGCGACGACCATCTACCAGGACATCAACAAGCGGTTCGGCTCGCAGGTCTACAACCTGTGGCTGAACTGGACGCTGTGGACCATCGGCACGGCGCCGAACGTGCACGGCGTGTACGGCCCCGACCTCCCCGACAACGGCGGCACGCCGTTCAAGGGCCTGGCCGTCGGGCACCCCGTCCTCGGCATGTGGGTGTCGAAGAACTAGTCCGTGGGCATCGCCAAGAAGCTCGCACAACTCATCGTCACCGTCGTCCTGGTGACGCTGTTCGCGTCGCTGCTGCTGGAGCTCCTCCCCGGTGATCCCGTGGAGGTCCTCGTCCCCTTCGGCAGCAACGAGCAGCGCGCGAGCGTGCGGGAGGACATCGGGCTCGACCAGCCGTTCATCGTCCGCTACGGCGAGTGGCTGGGCGGGTTCGTGCAGGGCGATCTCGGCAACTACTACACCGTCAGCTCGAAGCGGCCGGTGGCACCGAGGGTGTGGGACGCACTCCCGGTGTCGCTGCTGCTGATGTTCTACGCGCAGGTGCTGGCGATCCTGATCGCCGTCCCCGTCGGCGTGATCGCCGCGTACCGGAGCGGCACGTGGTTCGACCGGTTGTCGAACACGTCCGCGTTCGCGATGTTGGCGATACCGACGTTCGCGCTCGGGTTCGTGCTCCAGTACTACTTAGGGGTGCAACTGGGGTGGTTCCGCGCGACCGGGTACGTGGAACCGAGCGTGAACTTCCCCGAGCACGTGCAGTCGATGATCCTGCCCACGATCACACTCGCGGTCGGGCAGGTGGCGGTCTACATGCGCCTGCTGCGCAGCGACATGATCGCCACGCTCCAACAGGACTTCATCACGATGGCCAAGGCGAAGGGCATCAAGACCCGGCGGATCCTCTTCCGCCACGCGCTCCGGCCGTCGTCGCTCACGCTGCTCACGGTCGCCGGCCTCAACGTCGGCACCCTGATCGGCGGCGCCCTCATCGTGGAGGTGGTCTTCAACCTCCCGGGCATGGGCTACCTGCTCGCGGACGCCATCTCCACGCGGCAGATCGTCGCGTTCCAGTCGCTGGTGGCGATCATCGCGATCTTCTACGTCGTCGTGAACTTCCTCGTCGACATCCTGTACTCGGTGCTCGACCCACGGATCCGCAATGCCGGCTGACTACCCGCAGGGCCGCGACACGGCCGTCACCCACCTCGACCCGTCGCTCGAGGTCATCGGGCTCGCGATCGAATCGGACCAGCTCGAGCCGGCGCCGCCCGGCGGCCGGAGGAAGCAGCGCCTCGGCTTCGCGGCGTGGCTCGCCATCATCTGGCTCGTGGGGCTGCTGCTCGCCGCCATCTTCGCCCCGCTCCTGCCGATCCCCGACCCGAACAAGTCGTTCTTCGAGATCGCCCGGCAGGGTCCGTCGGCCGGGCACATCCTCGGCGGCGACGCCAACGGGCGCGACCTCCTGTCGCGGATCATCTACGGGACCCGTGCGTCGTTCGCGGTCGGCTTCGGCGCCGTGGCGTTCGGCCTGATCATCGGCGGCTTCCTCGGCCTCGTCACCGGCTTCTTCCGCGGCCGTGCGGACAGCATCATCACGCCGCTGATGACCGTGCTGCTCGCCATCCCGCAGTTCGTCCTCGCGCTCTCGCTCGTGACCGTCCTCTCCTCGGGCGACAACGTGAGCAGCTTCCAGCGCACGTCGGTCGTGATCCTCGGCCTCGGGATCGTGTCGATCCCGATCCTCGGGCGCATCACCCGGGCCAACACGCTCAGCTGGTCGGAGCGCGAGTTCGTGCTCGCCGCCCGCGCCATGGGCGCCAAGAGCTGGCGGATCATGTTCCGGGAGATCCTGCCGAACGTGCTCCCGGCGATGATCTCGATCTCGCTGCTCGGCGTGGGCATCGCCATCGTCGCCGAGGGCGGCCTGAGCCTGTTCGGCGTCGGCGTGCAGCTGCCCACGCCGTCGTGGGGGAACATCATCGCCGAGAACCGCGACCAGCTCCGGAGCTCGCCGCAGATCGTGATGTTCACCGTCATCTTCCTCTTCCTCACGGTGCTGGCGCTCAACTACCTGGCCGACGTCGTGAGCAAGCGCTTCGAGGTGCGGGAGAGCGTGCTGTGAACCGACAGGAGGTCGTCGAGGGCCCGGCGTCGTCCGGCGTCCCCGGCTCGGCGCCGCTGCTCGAGGTGCGCGACGTGCGCACCCACTTCACGTCGCCGCGAGGGCTCGTGCGCGCGGTCGACGGCGTCTCGTTCACGCTCGAGCGAGGCCGCACCCTCGGCATCGTGGGCGAGTCGGGCTCCGGCAAGAGCGTCCTGTCCCGCTCGATCATGGGCCTGCTGCCGAAGAACGCCATCCGCAGCGGTGAGGTCCTCTTCGAGGGCCGGGACATCTCGCAGCTGTCCGACGACGGCTACCGCGAGCTCTGGGGCACCGAGATGGCGATGGTGTTCCAGGACCCGATGACCGCGCTCAACCCGGTCATGCGGATCGGCAACCAGATCACCGAGTCGCTCCGGTTCCACCTCGGCATGGACAAGAGCGACGCCAAGGAGACCGCGGTCGCCCTGCTCAAGGCCGTGAAGATCCCCGAGGCGGACAAGCGCTTCCGCTCCTACCCGCACGAGATGTCGGGCGGCATGCGCCAGCGCGTGGTGATCGCCGTGGCGCTCGCCTGCGGCCCCAAGCTCCTCTTCGCGGACGAGCCCACGACCGCCCTCGACGTGACCGTGCAGGCGCAGATCCTCGACCTGCTCGGCGACCAGCAGCGCGAGCGCTACATGGCGATGATCCTCGTGACCCACGACCTCGGCGTCGTCGCCGGCCGGGCCCAGGACATCGCGGTGATGTACGCCGGCAAGATCGTCGAGAAGGCGCCCACGGCCACGCTGTTCTCCAACATGCAGATGCCGTACACCGAGGCGCTCCTGTCGGCGATCCCGAAGCTCGGCGACCCGAGCCACACGCGCCTCTCGGCGATCGGCGGTCGCCCGCCCGACCTCGTCAACCCGCCGACGGGCTGCCCGTTCAGCCCGCGCTGCCCGTACGTGCGGGACCGGTGCCGCGAGGAGGTGCCGCCGCTGCAGGAGAGCCCCACGACGCCGGGGCACCTGTTCGCCTGCTTCTACCCGGTCGGGTCGCCCGAGACGCTCGAGATCAAGGACCGCCTCGCCGCGCAGCGGATGATGGCGTCCGCCCCGGGCACCCCGCCGTCCCCGTCGAACGCGCCCGCCCACGGGGCGGACGGCGACGGTGCCACGGCTCCGTCCGCGGCGGCGCCCGCCGCGCCCGCCACCC
>JAEVZA010000018.1 GCA_023392475.1 Actinomycetes bacterium
ACGCGGACGAGGTCGTCGCCGGCGGCGCCGAGCGCCCGGGCCAGGTCGTCGAGCGCCTCCGGGTCCGCACCGATCGCCGTCACTTCTCGGACGGTACGGAGGCCGGCCGCCCCGGTCACCGGGGGCCGGTCCAACCGGAGCGCCGCAACGCCGCGGGGCCGCCCCGGGCGAGGTCCTCGAAGCGGCCCGACGCACCGCGGAGCGCGGCGGCCACGCCCTCCAGGGCCTCCGGGTCCGCGCCGATCGCCGCCACGGGGGCGACGGTACGGGCGGCGGCCGGTCAGGTCAGCGGGGACCGGTCCCCGGTCGGCGGTCGGTTCGGCGGGCCCTGCGGGACGGGCGGCTCAGAGGTCGAGGCCGAGGACCCGCAGCGCGTTGCCGCGGAGGAACTTGGGCCAGACCTCGTCCTTGAACGGCACGTCGGGCAGCTCGGACATGATGCGGTCGTAGGTGAGCCCGGCGGGGAAGTAGCCCGCGTAGATGATCTTGTCGGCGCCGCGCGAGTTCGCATAGTCGATGATCGCCTTCGGGTAGTGCTTCGGCGCGAACGCGGAGGTCGAGTAGTGGAGGTTCGGCCACTTGAGCATGAGCTTCACCGCGAGGTCCTCCCACGGCTCCGCACCGTGGCGCATCACGATCTTCAGCTCCGGGAAGAACCAGCACACCTCGTCGATCAGCTCGACCTTCTGCGGGGCGAGGGGCACGCGCGGACCGGGGACGCCCGCCGTCATGAAGATCGGCAGGTCGAGCTCCACGCACAGCGCGTAGATCGGGTAGAAGGGCGCCTCGTTGATCGCGGTGCGGTAGCCGGCGGGGAAGGTGCTGAGCGCGACGAGCCCGAACTCGTCGTGGAAGCTGCGGATCCGGCGGATCTCGTCCATGCCGCGGCGCGGGTCCACCTCGAGGCAGGGGAGGAAGCGCTCTGGGTGCTGGCGGGCGGCGCGCTTCGGGTCGTCGCGCGTCTCGTTGCCGACGTTGATCATCGCCCGTTCCACCCCGAAGCGGTCCATGTTGTAGAGCGTGACCGCCACCGGGTCCGCGTCGGCGTCGATCTCCGCGGGGATGTCCTTGAACATGTACTGGGCCGGCATCTTGAAGGTGCCGCTCTCGTCGTCGCGCAGCTCGGGGGCGAGGAACTTGTAGATCTCGCGGCGGTCGTGACTGGGGAGGCCGATCATCGTGTCGATGATCGGCACGTCGGTCGGCATGCCCATGGCCGGAACCTAGAGCAGATCCCGGTTGTGGCCCCAAGCCGCGTCGGCCATGGTCTCCGCATGCAGCAGGGCCGACCGACGCGCACCGCCGGGCGGGCGCGCCACGCCGTCGTGGCCGTCCAGGTCGGGGGATGGCGGTGACCGACGACGCCCCCCGGACGCCGTGGTGGCGGCGCTGGGCGGGCGGTCACGAGCGCACGACCGGGAACCCGCCGTCGGCGAACGGCGCGTCCTCGCTCCATCTCGGCTGGGTCCTCCCGCCCCTGCCCTCGCCGGTCGTCGCGGTCGAGGTCACGTTGGAGGTGCTCGAGCCGCCGACGGTCCCCCGGCTCTACTTCTGGGCCCTGCAGGCGGACTTCGGCGACGACCGCGGCCGCCGTGCCGGTGGTGCCCACCTCGGGCTGCAGTGGTACCCCGCGCACCCGGGCTCCACGGCCGTCAACTGGGGCGGCTACCGGGCCACCGGCGGCGAGCTGGACGGGACCCCCTCCGCGCTCCCGTCGGCCACCGGGAACCCGAACACGCGGGACCTCGCCTGGCGTCCCCACGTGCCCTACCGGCTCGCCGTGCGCCGCGTCCCGGGCGGCCCCGGGCCGGTCGCGTGGCGCGGCGGGCTCACGGGAGCCGACGTTGCGGAGGTGGTGGTGCGCGACCTGCTGGCGGACGGCGACCGCATCACCGGGGTGACCATGTGGAGCGAGGTGTTCGCCCGGTGCGACCACCCGTCGGTGGCCGTGCGGTGGTCCGACCCGAGGGTCCTGCTCGAGGACGGCACCACGACCGCGCCCGAGCGCGTGGTCACGTCGTACCAGTCGCACGCGGACGGCGGATGTGCCAACACTGCCAGCACGGTGGACGGGGTGGGGCTCGTCCAGCGGACGTGCGCCGAGCGCACGACGGCCGCGGGGACGTCGCTCGTCGTGCCAAGGTGGTCGCCGGAAGGGGGCGGACGGGGGGAGCAGGCATGACGACGCGGAAGGGTGAGGCGGCCCGGCAGCGCATCGTCGCCGCGGCGTGGGACGCCGTGGACGAGACGGGGGTGGAGCAGATCCTCGCGGGCGTGACCGTGCGGGAGGTCGCACGCCGCGCGGACATGTCACCCTCGATGGTCACGTACCACTTCGGGACGATGGCCGACCTCGCCGACGCCATGGCCGCGTCGCTCCTCGACGACCTCCGCCTCATCCCTGCCGACGCGGTGGCCCAGCTGTTCAGCGCCGAGGGCCGCACCGTCGGCGAGGTGGTCCGGCTCGCCGCCGCCTTCAACTGGCAGCTGCTCACCCTGCCCGAGGTGCAGTCCTACACCCGCCGGCTGATGCGCCTGTCCGCCGCCGCCGGACCGGGCAAGGACGGCGACCGGCTGTCGGAGCTGCTGCGGGAGCGGTACTGGAACGTGCTGCTCGGGGAGCTGCGGAACGTCTACCGCACGGCCCTCGACGGGCTGGACCTCCGGCTGGTCGAGCCGTTCGACACCGAGCTGATGGCCCGCATCGGCGCCGCGTTCGAGGCGTCGCTCGTCCAGCAGTGGATGCTGGACCCCGAGGGCGTGCCCGACGGCCTCAGCGGCGACGTGCTCGTGGCGCTCATCTCGTCGGTCACCGTGCCCGCCGCCCGCCGCGTCGAGCTCGCGGAGATCGAGGCCGGCATCCCCATGGGGTCGGAGCCCGCCCGGCCGTGGACGCTCGACGAGTCCAGCGAGATCGACCTCGCCGACGTCGCGCGGCTGCAGAAGATCGGCGAGGCGGCCGGGCCCCTGTTCCGCGACGGGGTCCGGGCGGTGACGATGACCGACGTCGCCCACGCCGTGGGCCTGCCGGTGGCGGAGCTGGTCCACCGGTTCGGCACCGTGCAGCGGATCGCCGCGGTGTCCTTCGCCCGCCACATCCCGGCGATCGTGGACGCGCTCCACCGCCGCGCCGACGTCAGCGCCGAGGTCAGCGCCGCCGACATGTACTGCGAGCTGGCCCGCTGCGCGCAGGCCGATCCGTTCTGCGCCCGCGCCCTCGTGAGCGAGCGGGTGGTCGCGCAGCTGCTGGACCAGCCCTTCGACATGTCGGACATCCGCTTCCAGGTCCCGATCGCGCTCGGCGCCATCACCGCCGTCCAGAGCCTCACCCCGGTCACGACGGCGCAGGCGATCGACCTCGCCGCCCTCACCGTGGACACCACGCTGGGCTACGCCATGACCCGCCGGGACCTCGCGCCGGCCAAGGTCGCGGCCGTGGTCATGCGGCTGATCCCGCGCGACTGACCGCCCGGCCCGCCCGCGCTCCAGATCGCTCCGGGTCCCGTACAGCTGCGCGGGAAACGCGTCGGGGTCGAACGGAATTCACCGACCGCTCCGCTCCTAGACCTCTCGTCCGCGGCGGGGGATCCGGTACAACTCTCGGCGGGGGGGAAAGCACCGGGAGTTGCCCCATCATCCGGTGGACGCATCCACCCGCTCCGGGTCCCACGGAGCGGGTGGGCGTCCAGCCCGGGAGCGTCCGGCGCCCTGCCGTGGGCCCTCGTGCGCCCGACTACCGTCCGGCCCATGGACGACGTGCGGAGCTACAACCTCGCGGACCAGTGGGAGGCGGTGGCCGACCGCGTGGCCGACCGCGAGGCGGTGGTGAGCGGCGATCGGCGGCTCACGTACGGGCAGCTCGAGGAGCGGGCCAACCGGCTCGCCAACCACCTCATGGACCGGGGCGTCGGCCCGGGCGACTTCGTCGGCTGCTACCTCACGAACTCCACGGAGTACCTCGAGACGCTGCTCGCGGCGTTCAAGGTCCGGGCGGTCCCGGTGAACATCAACTACCGCTACGTGGCCGACGAGCTGCGGTACCTGTTCGCCGACGCCGGCCTCGTCGCCCTCGTGTGCGAGCAGCGCTTCGCGCCACGGGTGGCCGAGGTGGCCGCCGACGTGCCCACCCTCCGCCACACGCTCGTGGTGACCGACGACTCGGGCGAGCCCGTCGACGGCGTGCCCGGCGGGATCGACTACGACGAGGCGCTGGCCGCGGCCTCGCCCGAGCGGCCCGACGTGCCCGATCGCGGCGACGACGACCTGTACGTCATCTACACGGGCGGGACGACCGGCATGCCGAAGGGCGTGATCTGGCGGATGGGCGATGCGTTCTTCGGCTGCATCGGCGGCGGGGACCCGATGCGCATGAGCGGCCCGGTGTCGTCGCCGTCGGAGACCGTCGAGCGGATCATCGACTTCGACTTCACGTTCTACGCGCTCGCCCCGATGATGCACGCGGCGGCCCAGTGGGTGTCGCTCATGTGGCTGCTGTGCGGCGCGAAGGTCGTCCTCCACGTCGGCAGCTTCGACCCGTCCGTCGTGTGGCGCACCGTCGAGGCCGAGCGGGTCAGCGCCATGACGGTGGTCGGCGACGCGATGGCCCGCCCGCTGCTCGACGAGTGGGACGCCGGCGGCCCCTACGACGCGAGCTCGCTGTTCTCGTTCTCCAACGGCGGCGCGCCGATCAGCGCCACCGCTCGGGGCCGGGTCCAGGCCGCGCTGCCGCACGTGGTGTTCACCGACGGGTTCGGCTCCTCCGAGACGGGCATCCAGGGGAGCCAGCGGCTCGAGCCCGGCGAGGCCCCGGTCAACGTCACCCGGTACGACAACGTGGCCGACGGCACGAAGGTCCTCGACGCCGAGGGCCGCGAGGTGGTGCCCGGCTCCGGCGTGATCGGCCGCGTCGCGCACACCGGCTGGATCCCGCTCCGCTACCACAACGCCCCCGAGAAGACGGCGGAGGCGTTCGTCGAGGTCGACGGTCGGCGCTACGTGGTGTCGGGCGACATGGCGACCGTCGAGGAGGACGGCTCGGTCATCCTCCTCGGGCGCGGCTCGGTCAGCATCAACACGGGCGGCGAGAAGGTCTTCCCCGAGGAGGTCGAGGGCGCGCTCAAGGGCCACCCGTCCGTGTACGACGTCGTCGTCGTGGGCGTCCCCGACGAGCGGTGGGGCGAGCAGGTGGTGGCCGTCGTGCAGCCCGTCGAGGGCGAGGCGCCGTCGGTCGACGAGCTCGGTGCCCACGTCCGCGCCCAGCTCGCCGGCTACAAGGTGCCCCGCCGCGTGGTGCTCGTGGACACCGTCGAGCGGTCGCCCGCCGGCAAGGCCGACTACCGCTGGGCCAAGCAGCAGGCCGAGCAGGACTCGACCTCCCGCGGCACGTGATCACCGTCTCCGGGCTGAGCAAGGCCCACGGCGGTCGCACGCTCTTCTCCGACGTCTCGCTGCGCCTCGTGCCCGGCCGGCGCGTCGCGCTCGTCGGCGGGAACGGGGTCGGCAAGACCACCATCCTCGAGATCATCTGCGGCGCGCAGCGGGCGGACTCCGGCGAGGTCCACGTCGCCAAGGGCAGCCGCATCGGCTACCTCCCCCAGGAGCTGACCGAGCAGGTCGACGGCACGGTCGTGGAGGAGGTGCTCCGCGGCGCCGCCCACGTCACCGACCTCGAGGAGCAGCTCGCCCGGCTCGCCGCCGACGTCGCCGCCACCGCGCCCGACGGCGAGGCCGCCGACGCCGACGCGCACGAGCACGCGCTCGCCGCGTACGGCGAGGTGCAGCACCGCTTCGAGTCGCTCGGCGGGTACGGGGTGGAGGCGGAGGCGCGGCAGGTGCTCGCCGGCCTCGGGTTCTCGGAGGCCGACGGCGACCGCCCAGTGCACGAGCTCTCGGGCGGGTGGCGGATGCGCGTGGCGCTGGCCCGCCTCATGCTCAGCTCGCCCGACCTCCTCGTGCTCGACGAGCCGACGAACCACCTGGACGTCGAGTCCGTCGCCTGGCTCGAGCAGCACCTCCAGTCGTGGCCCGGGGCGATCCTGTTCGTCTCCCACGACCGCGACTTCATCGACGCCGTCGCCGAGCGGATCGTCGAGGTCGCCGGAGGCGGCGCCACCGAGTACGTCGGCGGGTTCGCCGAGTTCGTCGTGCAGCGCGAGGACCGGCTGGCCGCGGTCCGGGCCGCCGCGGCCGCGCAGGACCGCCGCATCGCCCACGCCGAGCGGTTCATCGAGCGGTTCCGGTACAAGGCGACGAAGGCCCGCCAGGTCCAGTCGCGGATCAAGACGCTGGAGCGGCTCGACCGGATCGAGGCGCCGGCGCCGGCCGAGCTGAAGGCGCGGTTCGCGTTCCCGCAGCCGCAGCGGTCGTCCCGGGTCGTCGTGGAGGTGGACGGCGCCACGGTCGGGTTCGACGGCGTGCCGGTGCTCCGGGACGTCGACCTCGTGGTGGAGCGCGGGCAGAAGCTCGCGCTCGTCGGGCCCAACGGCGCCGGCAAGACCACGCTGCTCAACCTGCTGCTCGGGCGGCTGCGCCCGATGTCGGGTGACGCGACGCTCGGCGCGAACGTCGACGTGGCCGAGTTCGCGCAGCACCAGGTCGACGCCCTGCGCTTCGACCGCACCGTGTTCGAGGAGCTGCGCGCCGCCGTGGGCGACGAGCACGGCCGCAACCTCCGCACGGTGCTCGGCGGCTTCGGCTTCCGGGGCGACGCGGTCGACCGGAGGGTCGGCGACCTGTCGGGCGGCGAGCGCACCCGACTGGCCCTCGCCCGGATCATGGTGAACCCGGTCAACCTGCTCGTCCTCGACGAGCCCACCAACCACCTGGACCTGCCGTCGTGCGACGTGCTCGAGGACGCGCTGGTGGCCTACCCCGGCACGGTCCTGCTGGTGACCCACGACCGGTACCTGATCCGGTCGGTGGCCGACGCCCTCCTGGAGGTCCGGGACGGCGTCGTGCGGTACCACCCCACCGTCGACGAGGAGGTGCTCGCGCCGCGCGGCACCACCGCCTCGGCGGGGCGCGCGACCGCGGGGTCGGTGCCCGACGCGCCCGCACCCGGTCGCCGGTCGAGCAAGGCCGACCGCCGCCGGGCCACGGCGGGGGAGCGGCAGGCGAAGGAGCGCTCGACCAAGGAGCTCCGCAAGCAGGTCACCCGCCTCGAGCGCGACGTGCAGAAGGCGGAGGCCGAGGTGGCCTCGCTGCACGCGCAGCTCGCGGACCCCGACATCTACGACGACCACCAGCGGGTCCGCGAGCTCGCGGACCTGCACGAGGCGGCGGAGCAGCGCGTCGAGGTGCTCATGGAGGCGTGGGAGGCGGCCCAGGCCGACCTCGACGCCGCCGGCTGACCCGTCCGCTCCGTCCGGCTCCGATCGCCCGCTGCTCCGATCGCCTCGCCCACGCCCCCCGTTCTGTGTCGCAGAACGGGGGCCATGACCCCCGTTCTGCGACACAGAACGAGAGGGAGCGCCGGCGGGTGCGGGCTCAGGTGAGGTCGACCTCGCGGAGGATGATGCGCGTGGAGCTCTCGTCGACGCCCGACTCGAGCTTCCAGCGCGAGAGCAGCCGGTCGAGCGTGGCGACGTCGGGGCAGGCGAGCATCACCACGTAGTCGAGCGGTCCGGTGACGTGGGTGACCGACTGGACCTCCGGCGTGCGGGCGAGCTCGGCCTCGAAGGAGCCGGGGTCGGTGTCGCGCCCGAGCTGGAGCTCGGTGATGGCCCGGAGCCCGATGCCGAGCGCCGACAGGTCCACCTCGGCGTGGTAGCCGCGGATCACGCCGAGCTGCTCGAGGCGGCGGACCCGGTCGGCGGTGGCGGTGGGACCGAGGCCGATGCGCTGGCCCAGCTCCCGCCAGCTCAACCGGGCCGAGCGGCGGAGCTCATCGAGGATCACCCGGTCAGTGGTATCGATCACCGGCGGATCCATGGTCGAACACCATAATCGCCCACGATCACGCCCGGAAACCCGCTCGATTCCGGTCCACACTCGGTACGTGCAGCTCGCCAACGTCCTCACCGGCTTCCTGACCGGCCTCCCCGCCCTGGTGGCGGTCGGTCCGATCGCGCTGCTGCTGATCGAGCTCGGGCTGCAGCGGGGCGTCCGCGGCGGCTACCCGGCGGCCCTCGGCGTCGCGGCGGGCGACACGGCCTTCGCCCTCGTCGCCGCGGTCGCCGGCACGGCGCTCTCCGCCGCCCTCGCCCCGTTCGGGCTGTGGCTCCGGCTGGTGGCGGCGGGCGTGCTCGTGGCCGTGGCGCTGCACCTCGCC
>JAEVZA010000032.1 GCA_023392475.1 Actinomycetes bacterium
GGTGTCGATCGACCGCCTCCTGGCCGCCGCCAAGGCCGCCGCGCAGCGGCTGCGGGACCAGCAGGTCGCCGAGGCCGAGACGTCGGTCCGCACCGCGGCCGGCCAGGTCGCGCAGGTCCAGGCCCGGCTCGCCGACCGGCAGGCCGACGCCCGCACCGCCGCGACCGCGACCGACTCGGCCGAGGCGGACGTCGCCACCTGGCACGAGCGGATCTCCGCGTTCGCCGCCGACGCGTACATGCGCGTCGGCACCGACCGGGACGAGTCGCTCACGCAGATCCGGGGCGGTGACGACCCCGAGGACCTGTCGGCCGACGCCGACTCGCGCCGCACGACGATCTACGCGGACAACGCCGTGGCCGTCGCCCGCCGGGAGCGCGCCCGGGCCGAGGACGCGCTGCGGAGCGCGAAGGAGGCGCAGCGCACGGCCGACGACGCGGTGACCGCCGCGCAGGCCGACGTCGACGCGGCCACCGCGATCGTCGACTCGGCGCAGACGGTGGCCGACGCGCTCCGCGCCGCCCCGCTCGGGATCGACACCCAGTCGGTCGTGGCGGGCCTCTCGTCCGCCGGCGGCCCGACCATCCTCGGCCAGTCGCTGCTGGGTGCCGACGACCTCGCGGCCTTCGTGCGGTCCCGCAACGCCGCCGACCCGTCGATCGACCTGGACGCGCTCGCCGCGGCCTACATCGACGAGGGCGCGGCCGAGGGCGTGCGGGGGGACCTGGCCTGGGCGCAGTCGATCATCGAGACCGGGTCCTTCGGCTTCGCCGGCTCGATGGTGCACCCGGACGACCACAACTACGCGGGCATCGGCGCCTGCGACTCGTGCACGTCCGGCTTCCGGTACGACACGCCGCAGCTCGGCGTGCGGGCCCAGATCCAGCTGCTGCGGACCTACGCCGACAGGACCGTCACGTCGAGGACGCTGAGCCGCCCGGCCGTGGGGCGCCCGCCCGAGCAGGTCGGGGTGCGGGGCTGCTGCACCACGTGGATGGCGCTGTCTGGCCGGTGGGCGACGGGCCCGGGCTACGGGATCAAGATCCTCACCGTCTACAACCAGATGCTGCAGTTCGCCGCCGACCGCCACGTCGGGGCCGACGCCGCGCTGGCCGTCGCGCCGCCGCCGCCGACGGTGCCGCCCGGCTGATCTGCGGGCGTCTCCGGGTTCAGGCCCGTCGGAGGCGGAACACCCGGAGGTCCCGCCCGCTCCGCTCGGTGTACTGGTCCCAGAGCGGCCAGATCTCGAGGAGCCGGGGCCAGACCTGCGCCTTCTCCTCGGGGGTGAGCAGGTGCGCGTCCACCGCGAACTCCTCGCCCTCGTAGGACACGGTCGCGTCGGGGTGCGCGATCAGGTTCGCCGACCAGGCCGGGTGCGTCGCCTGGCCGAAGTTGGAGCCGACGACGTAGAGGTCGTCGTCGAGGGGCACCGTGGCGAGCGGCGTGGTGCGGGGCAGGCCCGACTTCGCGCCCGTCGCGGTGAGCATGACCATGGGCAGCATGCCGCGGGACATCATCAGGCGGCCGCCGGTGACCTTGTGCACGAAGCGGTCGAGCTTGGGCGCGAACCGGGGTCCGTACTTGGCGAACACCGGCGACGCGGCGACCTTCTGCACGGTCCGGCCGATGGTCGTGTCGGTGCGCATCGGGGCGGACGCTACCGCGGTGCACGGGCCCGTCCGGGCGGCCGGATCGGGTTGCCGCGTCCCGGGGGGCCGACGGTAGGCTCCACCCTTCACGGACCGCAGGGTCCGTGGGTTGCCCGGGTAGCTCAGACGGCAGAGCAGCTCACTCGTAATGAGCAGGTCAGGAGTTCGATTCTCCTCCCGGGCTCCGCATCAGGACCCCCGCCCCGGCGGGGGTCCTGCCGCGTCGAACCCCCGCCCGCCCCCGAGGCCCCTGAACCGCGTTCTGACGATTGTTCGTGCTGCCTGGCAGCGCGGAACGTCATGGGAACGAGCGAGAACCGCGGGCACCTGCCACCATGCCGGGCCGTGGGAGCGATGGACGGGACGGCGCGGCCGGGCCGCGCCGCGGCGGTGATCCTGGGTGCTGGTGCCGCGGTCATGCTCGTGGCCGGCGTGATCGAGTGGACGACCGTCCGGGCCGGGCCCGACGCGATGCCGAGCGTGCTCATGTCGGCCGACCTCTTCGACGAGCTGCAGCGCCGGCGCATCGCGCGGTTCGTGCTGTCGATCCTGCTCCCGGCGGCGGCTGCGCTGTCGCTCGAGCTGCTCCCCCGCCAACTCGGATCGGACCGTGTCCTGACGCATCGGGTGGCGCTGGCGAGCGCGATCGTGTGGGGCCTCGGCGCGGCTGGCGTCGTCGCGTCGTGGATCCGGGCAGAGCCGGCGGGCTGGTTCAACTACGCGCCCAACTCCGGCGTGGTGTTCCTGGGCCCGGGCGGCAGGTGGGGCCAGGTCGGCCCGACCCTGTTGATGGTGGCGGGGCTCGTGCTCGTCGCCGCGTGCCTCGTCGGCTCGGCCGTCGCGAACCGGGGCGGCTGGCGGACGTGGCAGGCGTCGGTCTGGCCGCAGTTGGCCGTCCAGGGTCTGGTCCTCGTCATCTTCCCGTTCCTCGCCCTGCAGCTGATCGTGTTCCGCGAGGGTGGGATCCAGGACCTGCCGATCCTCCTCTGACGACCCGGCTCGCGTTCTGACGATTGTTCGTGCTGCCTGGCAGCGCGGATCGTCATGGGAACGAGCGGGAACCGTGAATCGGCACGTGGACCGGCCGACCCGGCGCCCGGATCGCCCGCGCGTCACGCGCCTGCGGCCGGCGGCTCCCACGGCTGGATCCAAGGTGTCGCCGGCCAGCCCTCGTGCGCGGCGAGCAGCGGGAACGCCGTGGCACCGTCGACCGACTCCCGCACGATGTCGGCGTGGCCGGCGTGCCGGGCGGTCTCCTCGACGAGGTGGAGCAGCACCCACCGCAGCGTCCAGGCCTCGACGTCGTCGGGATACCACGGCACCCCCTGCGGCACCGGCACCCGGAACGTCGGGTCGCCGATGGCGCGGGCCACCCGCTCGGTCCGCTCGGCCACCCGGTCGAGCTCGGCGAGCAGCTCTTCGAGCGTCTCGTCGTCGCCCATCACGAAGCCGGTGGCGTAGTCGGCCTGGCCCGCTTCGACGTCGGTCGACGCCACCTGCTCCACCACGTCGATCCACCCGTCCTCGGTGGCGGCGACGTGCTTGATCAGGCCGCCGACGCTCAACGGGCTGACCGACGGTGCCGAGCGGGCCTGCTCGTCGGTGAGCCCGTGGGCGGCGATGCGGAGGACCAGTCGCTGCTGGGCGACGAAGGCCAGCAGCTGCTCGATCTCGTCGTCGTGGGGTGCGGGCTGTCCGGGCATCTCGGTCCTCCGATCGGGTGCGCCGTGTCGTCGGCGCAGGTGCTGTTCGACCGGACCATCATGCGCCCCTGAACCGGCCATCCGCTGTCCGGTTCACGAGGTTCCGGTCGAGACCGGCCGTTCCCGCTCGTTCCCATGACGATCCGCGCTGCCAGGCAGCACGAACAATCGTCAGAACGTTCCAGCAGCAGGAACCGGCGGTGGGAGGAGCGTCAGTGGGAGGTCATGCCGCCGTCGACGACGAGGGCCTGGCCCGTCATGAAGCTCGACGCCGCGCTGGCGAGGAAGAGCGCCGGCGGCACCATCTCGGTCGGGTCCGCCATCCGCTTGATCAGCTGCGCGTCGACCGCCGCCTGCTGGAACTCGGGCGGGGTGTTGAAGACCATGTCGGTCGCCACCGTGCCCGGCGCGAGGGCGTTGACGCGGATGCCGTCGGGGGCGAGCTCGGCGGCCATCGCCCGCGTCATGGCGAGCAGCGCCGTCTTCGCCGACACGTAGAGCGACACGTACTGGCCCTGCGTGAACACCCCGGCCGTGATCACGTTCACCACGGCCGGCGCGTCGCTGGCCCGCAGGTGGGGGAGCGCCTCCTGCACCAGGAACAGCGGGCCACGCAGGTTCACCTCGTGCGACTTGGCGAGCGCCTCGGGCGTGATCTCGCCGATCGGGAGGGCGAGCGGGTTCGCCGCGTTGTTGACGACGACGTCGACCCCGCCGAACTCGTCGGCGGTCGCGGCCACGAGGTCGCGCAGCTGGTCGGGCTCGCCGACGTGGGTGGGCACGGCCAGCGCCCGGCCTCCCTGCGCTCGGATGCCCGCCGCCACCTCCTCGCACGGCTCGGCCTTCCGGCTCGCCACGGCGACCGCCGCCCCCATCGCCGCGAAGCCCTCGGCGACGGCGCGGCCGATGCCCCGGCTGCCGCCGGTCACGATCGCCGTGCGGCCGGTCAGGTCGAACGTCTGCAGGAGCGCGTCTCGGTCCACGGGGACCTCCGGATCGGGGAGCGGACGGCCCGAGGGTAGGCCGCGCCGCGGGCAGTTCTGCCCACCGCCGCGTGGACCGTCGGCCCATGGACCCGACCGCATCGGGTGGTCAACCTGACACGGA
>JAEVZA010000041.1 GCA_023392475.1 Actinomycetes bacterium
CCGGTGCGGGTGCCCCCGGGCAGCGACCGCCGGCCGCGCCCGCCGCGCCCCAGGCGCCGCGGCGTGACCCCGCCCTCAACGAGCTGCGCCACCGGATCCACCAGCAGCTGATCGACGAGCTCGGTCCGATCCTGTTCGACCGCCGGCTCTCCGAGGAGGACCTGCGTCGCCGGGTCCACGAGCAGCTCCACGCCGCGATCGCGGCCGAGCGGGTCCCGATGTCGGCCGCCGACAAGGCGCAGCTGATCCAGGACGTCTCGGACGACATCCTCGGCTACGGCCCGATCGACAAGCTCCTCCGGGACGAGGACGTCACGGAGGTCATGGTCAACGGCCCGGACCTGGTGTTCGTCGAGCGCAACGGCAAGCTCACCAAGGACGCGTCGATCCGCTTCATCGACACCGACCACGTGCGCCGGGTGATCGACAAGATCGTGTCCGAGGTCGGGCGCCGCATCGACGAGTCCACCCCCATGGTCGACGCCCGCCTGCCCGACGGCTCCCGCGTGAACGCGGTGATCTCGCCGCTGTCGATCGGCGGACCGTTCCTCACCATCCGGAAGTTCTCCGCCGACCCCCTCCAGATCGACGACCTCATCCGGTTCGGCTCGGTCAACGCCCACGCCGCCCGCTTCCTGCAGGCGTGCATCGTCGGCCGGTTGAACGTGATCGTCGCCGGCGGTACCGGCACCGGAAAGACGACGATGCTGAACGTCCTCTCGTCCTTCATCCCGGAGGACGAGCGCATCGTCACCGTCGAGGACGCGAAGGAGCTCCAGCTCCACCAGGAGCACGTGCTCTGCATGGAGTCCCGCCCGCCGAACGTGGAGGGCCGCGGCGAGGTCACGATCCGCGACCTCGTCAAGAACTGCCTGCGCATGCGCCCCGACCGGATCGTGGTCGGGGAGTGCCGCTCCGGCGAGGCGCTCGACATGCTCCAGGCGATGAACACGGGCCACGACGGCTCGCTGACGACGGTCCACGCCAACAGCCCGCGCGACACGCTGGCCCGCCTCGAGACCCTGGTCCTGATGTCGGGCTTCGACCTGCCGGTCCGGGCCATCCGCGAGCAGATGGCGTCGGCCATCGACGTGATCGTGCAGCTCCAGCGCCTGCGCGACGGCTCCCGCCGCGTCACCCACATCACCGAGGTGCAGGGCATGGAGGGCGACGTCATCACGCTCCAGGACGTCTTCCTGTTCGACTTCCAGGCCGGCGTCGACGAGAACGGCCGCTACCGCGGCCAGCTGCAGGCCACCGGCGTCCGTCCGAAGTTCGCCGAGAAGCTCGCCGACCAGGGCATCCGCCTCGGCCCGGAGGTCTTCTCCCGCGACGGCGGTCGCAAGGCGGTGAACCGCCCGTGAGGAACGCCCGCGCACTGCTCGCCGGCTCGGTCGCGACCGCGCTCGTCCTCGGCGTCGTCGCCGTGCTGGGCGGCGTCGGCACGGCCGGCGCCGACCAGTCGAAGCCCGCGCCCTCGCTGCAGGTGCAGCAGGTCGCGGCCACCGGCGACCCGGTGGTGGTGAGCGGCAACCTGACCGGCGCCGACGCGAGCGCGTTGACCGCGAAGGTGGACGGCAAGGCGGTCGACGCCCAGGTGCGCTCCGGTGGGGCGGTGCCGCTCGACGCCGTGGTGGTGCTCGACAACTCCGCGGCCCTCGGCAACGCGACCGTCCAGCTCGCCAAGCAGGCGCTCGCCCCGCTGCTGCCCGGCAAGGGCGTGGTGAACAACCTCGGCCTGGTCACCACCGGCGGCGGCGCCGCGGTGCAGGTCGGCGGCACGGACAGCGCGGCGGCGTTCGAGACGGCGCTCGACGAGGTCGGGCCCGTGGGCGGCTCGGCGGTGTGGGACGGCATGGTCCTCGCCGGCAACCTCCTCCAGGACTCCAACCCGGCGGCCCAGAAGGTCGTCATCCTCTTCACGGCCGGACCCGCCGACATCAACACGGCGACGCCCAGCCGGGCCGAGACCGCGCTGCGGCAGGCCGGTGCGCAGCTCGACTCGGTGGTCATGCCGCGCGGCACCGACATCGAGGCCGTCAGCGACATGATCTCGGTGCTCGGCGGCTCGATGGTGTCCGCCGCGAACGAGGACGAGCTGGCCGCGAAGTTCCAGCAGGTCGCCACCACGCTCGGCGGCCGGTTCAGCATGACGTTCCCCGCCGGTGCGGCGTCCGGTCGCTCGGCCACCCTCGAGGTCGGCGCCGGCTCCACCAAGACCGTCGTGTCCTACGCCCCGGGCAAGGTCGAGGCCGGCTCGGCCAACCTCGCCCCACCGACGACGTCGGGCGGCGGGTTCCTCTCCGGCCTCGCCGGGAACACGCTGGTGCTCCTCCTGATCGTCGCCCTCGGCGTCGTGGCCGTCATCCTGTTCGTGTGGACCGTCCTGACGATGGTCGTGCCCGACAGCGACCGCCTCGGCAACCGCCTGCAGGCGTACGAGGACCCGTACGGCGAGCAGGGCGAGGCCGTCGACGATCCCGCCGACGCGGCGCACGCGACGGTCCCGATCCTGAAGCGCGCCGTCGACTTCACCGGCGACGTCGCCCAGCGTCGCGGCGTGCTCGAGAAGCTCGAGGCCGACCTCGAGCGGGCCAACCTGCCGCTCCGCGGCGCCGAGGCGCTGTTCTTCGCCGTGGCCGGCGGCCTGCTGCTGTCGGTCCTGGTCCTGGCCCTCACCCGCAACGTGATCATGGGCATCCTCGCCCTGGGCCTCTGCATCATGGTGCCCCGGGGCCTGCTGTCGTTCCGGATCCGCCGGCGCACGAAGGCGTTCGAGGCCCAGCTGCCCGACATGCTCACGCTGATGGCCGGCACCCTCCGCGCCGGCTACTCGATCGGGCAGGGCTTCGAGGCCGTGTCCCGGGAGATCGACGAGCCCATGGGCCGCGAGCTCCGCCGGGTGGTGTCGGAGGCCCGCCTCGGTCGTCCGCTCGACGAGGCGCTCGACGCCGTCGCCGAGCGCATGCAGAGCGACGACTTCGGCTGGGCGGTCATGGCGATCCGCATCCAGCGCGAGGTCGGCGGCAACCTCGCCGAGCTCCTGCTCACCGTCGCCGACACGATGACGCAGCGCGAGCGCCTCCGGCGCGACGTCGCGACGCTCACGGCCGAAGGCCGCATGAGCGCCATCGTGCTCGGGCTCCTGCCTCCGGGCCTCGGGGCGATCATGTACGTGATGAACAAGGAGTACATGTCCAAGCTCTTCACGCCCGGTCTCGGCTACTTCATGCTCGGCGGCGCAGTCATCGCCATGGGCATCGGGTTCGCCTGGATGAAGAAGATCATCAACATCGAGGTGTGAGGGGATGTCACCGATGCTCCTGATCTCCGTGCTGCTCATCGCGGGCGCCGTCGGCGTCGCGGTGTGGGCCGTGCTGACCCAGTTGGACGAGCGACAGGTGGTCCGCGAGACCCTGCGCCAGCTCGACGGCTACGAGGTCGAGAACGAGCGGGACCAGCAGATGCTGAACCCGCTCAAGGAACGCGCGCTCGTCCCGTTCGTCGACGGGGTGACCGCGCTCGGCAAGCGCTACACGCCGGTCGGCTACGTCGACAAGGTGAAGCAGAAGTTCGTCTACGCCGGGCTGCCCGACCAGTCCTCCGTGGACCGCTTCCTCGCCATCCGCGTCATCACGGTCGGCCTCGCCGCCCTGGTGTTCCTCCTGCTGTTCGTGTTGAACCTGCTGGGCCTCGCGGGCATGCTCCGGATCGCCGTGCCGGGCCTGTTCGTGATGGCGCTGGTCCTCGGGCCCGACTCGTGGCTCAACCGCAAGGTCGAGGAGCGCCAGCACACGATCCAGGTCACCCTGCCCGACGTCATGGACCTGCTCACGATCTCGGTCGAGGCCGGCCTCGGCTTCGAGCAGGCCATGGACCGGGTGGTGAACTCGGTGCCGGGCCCGCTCAGCGACGAGTTCTCCCGGATGCTCGGCGAGACGCGTGCCGGCGCGGCGCGGTCCGACGCCATGCGGGCGATGGACGAGCGCTGCAACGTGCCGGAGCTCCGCTCCTTCGTGATGGCCGTGATCCAGGCCGACCAGTTCGGCGTGTCGATCGGCCGCGTCCTCCGCGGGCAGGCCGACGAGATGCGCATCAAGCGCCGGCAGCTCGCGCAGGAGCGTGCGCAGAAGGCGCCGGTGAAGATGCTGATCCCGATGGTCTTCTGCATCTTCCCGGCCCTGTTCGTGATCGTGCTGGGCCCGGCGATCATGAACATCCGCGAGAGCTTCTGACGCCGTGGCCACCACGCTGAGCCCGCCTCGCGTGGACGGGCCGCCGGAGGACGAGGCCCCGCCGGATCCACCGGTCGACCGACCGGCACGACGCTGGTACGGCGACGGCCTCGCGCTGCTCGCCGCCGGGATCACCGCCTTCGAGGCGGCGAGCCCGATCGTCGACAACAGCTTCATGACGCACCTGGCGACCGGGCGGCTGCTCGTCGACGGGACGTACCCGCGGACCAACCCGTTCCTGTACTCGTCGACCGACTTCCCGATGCCCAGCTGGTGGTGGTCGGGCGTCCTCGGCGTCGTCGACCGGGTCGGGTCCGGCGCCGGCATCCGCCTGCTCACGGCGCTCCTCGGCGCGCTCCTCGGGGCGCTCCTGGTCCGGATCGCACGCCCGTACCTGACCGGCGACTCGAGGGACCGCCTCGTCCCGATCGTCGTGCCGGTGGCGTGCGCCGTGATCGTGATGATGCCGTTCCTCAACGCGCGTCCCCAGCTGCCGGGGTACCTGCTGCTCGGCGTCACGGTCCTCGTGGTGGTCGAGCGGCGCTCGCCGTGGTGGCTGGTCCCCGTGTTCGCGACGTGGCTCAACGTCCACGGCACGTGGGTGTACGGGCTCATCGTCCTCGCCGTGGTGGCGGGTGCCGAGCTGGTCGACCGCCGCGACGGCGCGCTCCGGGCGCGCCTCACGCGCACCGCGGCGCTCGGCGGGGCCGCCGTGCTCGGCGTCCTGGTCGGCGGCGTGGCCTCGCCGGAGCCGCTCCGCCTCGTGGGGCTGCCGCTCGAGCAGTTCGGCGACGAGCGGGCGCGCCTCGCGCTGCAGTCGTACCAGGAGTGGAAGCCGGCCGGCTGGGACCACCCGCTCACGTGGGTGCTGCTCGTCATGTGCCTGCTGGCGCTGCTCGGCGCCGTCCGTCGACGTGCCTGGGGCGCCGGCGCCGGAGCGCTCGTCCTCACGGCGATGGGCATGTCCGCCGGACGCCTCCTCCCGCTCGCCGTGATCACGCTGGTGCCGTGGGCCGCTGCGGGGCTCGTCGGGATCGGTTCCATCCGCCTCCCACGCGGGGCCGTGGCGAGGGCGCTCGGCGTCGTCGGCGTGGCGCTGATGGCGGTGGCGGTCCTGTGGATCGGGACGACGCCCGCGTACGACCTGCAGAAGTACCCGGTGAAGGCCGTCGACTGGTTGGAGCACCGCGGGCTGGTCGGTACGACTGGTTCGAAGGTGCTGTCGCGCGACTACATCGGCAACTACCTCGACCTGCGGTTCGGCACCCACGCGAACACCTTCGTGGACGACCGGCCGGGCACCGACGCGCTGCTCGACTACGCGGCGATCGCCCACCTGTCGCCCGGCTGGCGCCAGGCGTTCCGCCGCGCCGACCCCGACGTCGTGCTCTGGACGACCGACGAGCGCAACATGGACGGGATCGTCGGGAAGCTCGACCACGACCCGGGCTGGTACCGGGCGGGGGACTTCGGCGACTTCACCGTGTTCTGCCGGAGCTCCATCGCCGATCGCTGTCGCTGACCCGCGGCTGCTTGTCGGGCGACCGCCAGTCGCGGATCCAGGAGTCGGGCGGGCCCTGCAGCCCCGGCGTGTCACCGGCGTGGGCGCGACGGCGGGCCGACCACCAGTCGGTGCCGGACTCGTCGGCGAGCGCGGCGACCGCACCCTCGAGCCGCGCTGCGAACCGGCGCGCGTCCTCGCCCTCGCGCGGGTGCAGCGGCGGGCCGACGTTGATCGTGACCCGCTCGGGGCGGGGGAGCGAGCTGCCCTTCGGGAGCACCCGGCCGGTGCCGTCGAGGTGCACCGGCACCACGGGCACGCCGCAGCGCACCGCGAGGTAGGCGGCCCCGCCCTTGTGCGGCTGCCCCCACCCGTCGGGGCTGCGGCCGCCCTCCGGGAAGATGAGCAGGGACCAGCCCTCCTCGATGAGGCGCGCCGACGTGTCGGCCGAGCGCCGGCTCACCTTCTTGCGCTCCATCGGCACCGCGCCGTACGCCCAGGCCGCCAGCGCGGCCTTGGGCCGGGTGTCGAAGAAGTAGTCGGCGGCGGCGGCCACCACCATGTCGTCGCGCCAGGGGCGCGGCAGGTGCGTGAGCAGCAGCGGCGTGTCGAGGTGGCTGTGGTGGTTGCCGACGAACACCGCCGGGCCGTCGAGGTCGACGAGCCGGTCGAGGTTGCGCACCTCGGGGCGGCACAGCGCGCCGGTGACGACCCGTCCGGCGGTCTCGAGCGACGCACGCCGGGACCAGCGGGCGAGCGGGCGACGCGCCCAGTCGGTGTCGTAGCGGTCGCCGAGGCGGTCGGGCTCGTGACGCGGTTCGACGCCGACGGGCACCGGGGCGCCCGTGTACGGGAACCCGAGCGACCGCAGCCGCCTCACGAGACGTCCGCCATGCCGAGCGGCGGGTTCTTGAAGTAGGTGATCGTCGGCTCGCGCCCGACGACGTCGCTGGCGAGCTCGAGCGCGTCGGCGAAGGTCGACGCGGGTCGGAAGCCGAGGCGGCGCACGGTCGCCGGATCGCCGCCGACGACGATGACGCCGCCGAGGTGCTCGAGCGCGTGGCTGCCCCAGTACCACATGTAGAACGGGTGGACGCCGTGGTAGGCGTAGCTCGTCCGGTAGAGGTGCCGGTACCACTCGTCCTCGGCGAAGCGGCGCTCGTACCGGCGCTCCATCTCCTCGGGGTCGGTCGTGTCGGCCAGCACCTCCTCGAAGAAGTCGATGTAGCTCGGGTGGTGCACCGGGTGGAACTCGGGCGTCGTCGGGTGGCTCATGATGAGCACGCCGCCCTCGCGGACGAGGGGCCGGCCCTTGTAGAGGTTGAAGAAGTAGCCGAGCCCGAGGCACATCACGAGCACCGGGTTCATGATCGAGTTGACGTTGTACGGGCAGATGTACGGCAGCCCGAGGGCGAGCACGTCGGTCTGCCCCTCGACCTGGATGAGCTGCTGCTCGTAGACGTGCGCGGTGGTGAGCTTGTGCACGGCCTCCACCTCGCCGGCCTGCACCGACGTGATCGCGTACGGCGCGCGCCAGCCGTGCAGCACCCGGCGCCGGGCGGTAGGCGTGAGGCGGTCGAGGCCGGCGCGCACGCCGAGGAACGTGACCCGGTCCCGGGGCGTCCACTCCCACTCGCGCTTGGCGAGCACCTGCATCGGGCCGTCGCCGTAGAGGTCGTTGTTCACCGTGGTCTCGATCTGGAAGACCTTGATCCCGGCGTCGCGCAGCACCTCGCCCTGGCGCCAGTTGCGGGTGTGGAGCTCGGAGTGCTCCTGGTCCATGAACGAGCGGGACCGGCGCATCGTGTGGACGTTGTGGTGGTGGCGCAGCGCCTGGTAGCCGGACAGCCCGGTGGCCGTCGACTTCCACCCGCCGTCCATGGCGACGAGGTTGAGGTTCACGTAGACGATCAGGTCCGACTCCGCGGCGCGCCGCGAGATCTGCACCTCCTCGCCGTGGCGCGTCTCGCCGACGAGCACCATGCCGTCGGGGTCCTCGGCGTCGTGGTTGTAGAGCTGGCCGCGCGGCGCGAACGCGTCGTACACGCGGTCGCCGACGGCGTGGCGCAGCTCCGCCTCGGTCATGCGCCGGTGCAGGGCGAGGGCGGCGATCAGGTGGACGTCCTCGACGCCGGCCTCCGCAGCCAGGTCGAGCACGGCCTCGATGACGCGCTGGCGGACGTCGGGCCGGCGCATCGGCGGCAGCGGCAGCGACACGTCGTCGAACGCGATCGTGAGCCGCATCCCCGGGAAGAGGAGCGACGGCAGCGGGTCCTGGTCGACCGGGTGCACCAGCGCGTGGCGGATCGCCGCGTCGGGCTGCGACAGGCCGGGCAGCGGCTCGGGCGGGTAGATGATCCGGCTGCGGTCGGCGGGGAGCCGCTCCAGGCGCAGCTGCTCGCCGTGGTGGAACAGCACGGGCGGCGTGGAGCGGTCGACGTCGAGCACCAACCCCGGGCGCGGGGTGGGCCGGTCTCGGCGGGTTCCGGTCACGGTCGTGTCCCTCTCAGGTCGAAGGCGATCTTGACGGCGCCGCGGCTGCCCGCCGCGGCGGCGTGCGTGATGGCCTCGTTGGCACGGTCGAGCGGGTAGGTGGCGCTCACCAACCGGCCGAGGCCGGCTGCGCCGACGAGGTCGATCGCGAGGTCGAAGGTGCGGGCGGTCGTCCCGTCGGGGAGCGACTCGGTGCCGTAGGCGTAGGCGCCGACGACCTCGAGCTCGCGCTGCCACAGCGGGGTGAGGTCGAGGCGCTGCACGCCCGGCATGCCCACGAGCACGACGCGGCCGCCGGGCCGGGTCACGGCCATCGCCGAGGTGATCGACTCGGCGGATCCGACGCAGTCGATCGTGACGTCGGCGCCCCCGGTCAGGCGGTGGGGCGGCCCGACCACCTGCGTGCCGACCACGCGCCGCACGGCGCGAGGCAGCTCCTCGGGGCGGGCGACGACGACGTCGAGGTCGCCCGAGAGCTCGCGTGCCCACCGGCGCTGGTGGTCGTGCTTGGCGGCGACGAGCACGTGCGACGGCGACGTCCACCGGGCCAGCGCGGCGACGGTGAGCAGGCCCAGCGTCCCCGCCCCGATGACGGCGACGGTGGACCCGGGCTCGACGCGGGCGCGCAGCGCGCCGTGCACCGCGCACGCGGTCGGCTCGACCATGACGGCGGCCTCGTCGTCGAACCCGTCGGGCACCGGGTGGAGCTGGCTCGGGTGGGCGACCATCTCGGTCGACCACCCGCCGCCGGTGTCGCAGCAGTAGCCGGTCTGGAGGCCGGGTTCGAGGTGGCCGTGGGCGAGCAGCTCGCAGTTGCCGAGTCGGCCCGCCGCGCAGGCCGGGCACACGGGGTCGATGCCGCGGGTGACGCAGCCGAGGACGGGCTCGAGCACCACGCGCGTGGCGGGATCGTCGGCGAGGTCGGCGACGACCTCGTGGCCCGGCACGAACGGGAACGACACGATCGGCTCGAACCAGCGCGACGACCGGGCGTCGACCGTCGCCAGGTCGGACCCGCAGATGCCGGAGAGGCGGGGCCGGATGCGGACCCATCCGGGACCGGGGAGGTCGAGGACGTCGACGTCCGCGAGCGAGAGGGGGCCGAACCGCGCCCCCGTGCCGGGGCGGAGCGAGCCGGCGAGGCGGGCGGCGCCGAACCGGACGGTGTCGCGCTCGTAGCGCAGCGCCTTCACGATCCGGGCCTCACGGCGACGTCCCGCCACGCGGGGGCGAGGGGCAGCAGGCGGTGGCGGAACCCGGGCGCGGTGCCGAAGTCCTCGACGAGCCAGCCCCGCTTCCGGGCGATCGACGCGAGGCGCGGCTCCGGGTTGACCGCGACGGGGAAGCCGACGGCCTCCAGCATGGGCAGGTCCGAGGACGAGTCGGCGTACGCGACCGACTCCGACGGGTCGAGGTCGTGCGCCGCGCAGAGGTCGAGCAGGATCCGTGCCCGGGCCTCGGCGGTGGGCGGCACCTCGTCGAGGCGGCCGGTCAGCACCTCGACGCCGTCGTCGTCGACCTCGGTGCCGAGCCGCGCGCACACGACGTCGTCGAACAGCGGCCGGAGCGGTTCGATCACGACGTCGAGCGCACCCGTGATGAGCACGGTGCGGTGGCCGAGCTCCCGGTGCTCGCGCACGCGCCGCACGGCGTCGGGGAACGAGCGCTCGAGCAGCAGGTCGGAGAAGTGCTCCCGGGAGTCGGCCCGCAGCTGCTCGACCGGCGCGCCCTCGTAGCGCCGGTAGAAGGAGCGCAGGAAGTCGGAGCGGTCCTTGCGGTCGAGCGCGAGGAGGCCGGGCGCCTCGGCGAGCGTCCGGGCGACGAACCGGGCGCGGTCGGCGGTGCCGAGGCGGCGGGTGGCGAGCCACGAGTACGACGCCACGACGTTGGAGGCGATGATCGTGTTCTCGAGGTCGAAGGCCACGAGCTGGCGGCGCGGGTCGAGCACCTGGGCCCGGAGCCGGTCGGAGCGAGCGGTGGCGCTGCGCCGGGTGGGCGACGAGCGGGCCCGGCCGTGGGCGACCACCGAGGGGAGGTGGACGTCGACGATGTAGCGGTCCCAGTCGATCGTGCGCGGATCGAGCGTGTACGCGTCGCGCTCGGCGGGGGAGAGGCCCTCGGCGAGGGCGAGCAGGTGGTCCACGCCGTACACGGCCTCGCACTCGGTGTACGCGCCGTAGAGCTCGACGTAGGTGAGGGCGCGGTCTGCCTGCTCGCGGCGCTCCTCGAGCGACGCGCCCCACTGCGCGGCGCGGCCCCGCAGCGGGAGGGCGGCGACCACGCGCTCGGTGCGGCGCAGAACCGAGGTGGCTCGCCGCAGCTGCCCCTCGACGCGGCCGCGCCCCGGGAACGACCAGTCGGGCACGACGATCGGCTGGCCGTCGCGGTCGTGGAGCGGGTGCTCGGTGAACCAGTCACGGACCCGGTCGACGAGGTGCTGGTAGCGGAGCGGGTTCACGTCGCCGGTGGCGACCTGGACGATGTGCGGCGGGTCCTCGGCGGGCTGGGGGCGGGCCGCGGCGGCGATGATCGCGGCGACGACGATGTCCACGGGGATCACGTCGACGACGCCCTCGGGCACGCCGGGGAACTCGCGGAGGAGCCCGCGGGCGTAGCTCAGGATGATCGGTTCGGCCATGCGGAAGCCGCGGATCCACCCGGGTCGCGGCTCGGCCACGCTCGACTCGATGATCGACGGGCGCACGATGCTCACGGGGACGTCGCCTCGGGACTGCCCGAGGGCCACCTCGCCGAGGGCCTTCGTGAAGGCGTACGCGTCGGGCCACCCGACCGACGAGGCGCGGGCCCGGCCGGACTCGACCAGGCGGTCGTGCACCCAGTCGCGCCGGATCGACTCCGTGCGCTCGGCGAGGAGCGGGCCGCCGGCCGGACCCAGCTCGGAGCGGGCGCGGGCGCGGAACTCGGCCAGGCGCTCGGGGAGCCGGCTCTCGGCGTCGGTGTCGGCGCGGTTGCGGCGGGCGGCGGCGACCTCGGCGCGCCAGTCGAGCCCCGCGAAGAACGGGTTCGACTCGACGGGCTCCTCGGGGGCGCCGCCGCGCCGGTTGCCGGCGACGTAGCAGGTGCTCACCGCCACGAGGTGGGGCGCCGCGCCGAGCTCGTGGAGCGCCTCCACGATGCGGACCGGGCCCATGAGGTTGACCTCGACGGCACGGTCGAGCGGCGAGTCGAACGCGACGGTGGCGGCCGAGTGGATGACGACGTCCGCCTCGGCGAGCGCGACCCGCCCGTCGCCGTCGAGCCCGAGCCCGTCGGTGCCGACGTCGCCCGACACGACCTGGACGCGCTCGCACGCGCGGGCGAAGCCCTCCTCGCCGAGCTCGTCGCGCAGCCGGTCGAAGCAGTCGTTCCGCAGGATCTCCCGCTGGAGGCGCCGTGCCGCGCTCGACCGTCGGCCGTCGCGCACGAGCAGGGTCAGCTCGACGTCGGGGACGGTGCGGAGGAGGCGCTCGACCAGGGCGGTCCCCACGAACCCCGTGGCGCCGGTGACGAAGATCCGCTTCCCGGCCAGGCGGTCGGTGATCACGGGGCTCTTTGCTAGCAGGTGTTCCGGGGTCGCTCGGCCGGGCCCTCGACGGAGCGCCGGGCCCGCCGGGCGTGGCGCTCGAGCGCCAGCCGCACCAGCTCGTCGATCAGCTGCGGGTAGGGCACGCCGCTCGCCTCCCACAGCACCGGGAACATCGAGATCGGCGTGAACCCGGGGATCGTGTTGATCTCGTTCACCAGCGGCCCCCGGCCCGGCCCGCCGTGGCGGTGCTCCTCCCAGAACACGTCCACGCGGGCCATGCCCTCGGCTCGCAGCGCCCGGAAGGTGCGCACCGCCAGCTCGCGCACCTCGTTCGAGCGGGTGTCGTCGAGGTCGGCCGGCACGACGGTCTTGGCCACGCCGTCGGCGTACTTGTCCTGGTAGTCGTAGAAGTCCGCGGCCGGGATGATCTCGCCGACCACGGACGCCCGGGGCGAGTCGTTGCCGAGCACGCCGCACTCGAGCTCGCGGGCCACCACGCCCTCCTCGACGACGAACAGGTCGTCGTAGCCGGCGGCCAGCTCGAGGGCGGCACGCACCTCGTCGGGGTCCTGGGCGCGGGACACGCCGATGGACGAGCCCATGTTGGCGGGCTTCACGAACACGACCGGCCCGAGCTCCCCGTGCAGCCGCTCGGCCAGGCCGGGCGCGCCGAGCTCGGTGGCGGCGACGGCGCGCCACCGGGCCTGGGGGATGCCGTGCGCGTCGAGCACGGTCTTCGCCATCGCCTTGTCCATCGCCACGGACGAGCCGAGGACGCCGGCCCCGACGTACGGCACGCCGGCGAGCTCGAGCATCCCCTGGACGGTGCCGTCCTCGCCGTTCGGCCCGTGCAGGATGGGCAGGACGACGGTCGGCGCCGGTGCGTCGGACCCGGGGACGGGGGCGACCGCGGGGATCGGGTCGAGGGCGGGGCCGTCCGCCTCGATGGCCGCGGGGAGCTCGGCGGCGAGGTCGCGCCCGAGCAGCTCGGCGGCGCGCTCGGCGAGCACCCAGGAGCCGTCCCTCGTGATGCCGATCGGCACGATCTCGTACCGGGCGGGGTCGACGGCCCGCAGCACGTGGCTGGCCGAGACGCGGCTCACGTCGTGCTCCGCCGACCGCCCGCCGAACAGCACCACGAGGCGCACGCGGGGCGGGAGCGGATCGCCGGAGGGAGCGGTCATGGCCGCCGAGTCTAGGGACGGCGCCGTGGCCGCCCGGTGACGTCCGGGCCGCCGGCCGGGGCGTGGGAGGCTCTGCGGATGCAGTTCTCGGTCGCCGCCCTCGCCGCGGACCTCGGGGGTCGGCTGGACGGCCCCGACGTCACGGTCGACGGGCTCGCCATCGACTCGCGGGTGATCCGGCCGGGCCGCCTGTTCGCCGCCGTCCGGGCCGAGCGCGACGGCCACGACTTCGTCCCCGACGCCGTCGCGGCGGGGGCGTCGGCCGTCCTCGTCGAGCGGCCGCAGCCCGACGTCCCGTCCGTGGTGGTGCCCGACGTGGCCGCCGCGCTCCTGCGCCTCGGCTCGGTCGCCCGTGACCGCCTGCCGGAGCGCGTCGTGGGCGTGACGGGCTCGGTCGGCAAGACGACGACGAAGGACCTCCTCGCCGGTGCGCTGGCCACCACCTACGCCACCGCGGCGTCGGAGCGGTCGTTCAACAACGAGCTCGGGGTGCCGATCACCCTCGCGAACGCGCCCGACGGGACGGAGGCCGCCGTCGTCGAGATGGGGGCGCGCGGTCCTGGGCACATCGCGCTGCTGTGCTCGACGGCCAGGCCGACCGTCGGGATCGTCACCCTCGTCGCGGCGGTGCACACGGAGTTCATGGGCGGCCTCGACGGCATCACGGTGGCGAAGCGCGAGCTCGTCGAGTCGCTCCCCCGATCGGGCGCCGCCGTGCTCAACGCCGACGACGAGCGCGTCGCCGGCATGGCAGTGCACACGGCGGCGGAGGTGGTCACGTTCGGCGACGCGGGCGCGGTGCGGGCGGCGGACGTGGTCGTCGACGCCGAGCTGCGGCCGTCGTTCCGGCTCGACTCGCCGTGGGGGAGCGCGCCGGTGCGCCTGGGCGTGCGCGGCGTGCACAACCTCGCCAACGCGCTCGCCGCGGCGGCGGCCGCGCTGTGGCTCGGGGTGGCGCCCGGTGATGTGGCGGCCGGCCTCGCCCAGCCGCCGGCCTCGCCGTGGCGGATGGAGCTGGTGAGGACCGAGGGCGGCCCGACCGTGCTGAACGACGCGTACAACGCCGGACCGGCCTCGATGGCGGCGGCCCTGCGGGCCCTCGCCTCGCTCGACGCCCGGCGGCGGGTGGCCGTGCTCGGCGTCATGGCCGAGTTGGGTGACGACGCCCCGACCGAGCACCGCAGCGTGGCGGCGCTGGCGTCGGAGCTCGGCATCGAGCTGGTGGCGGTGGGCACCGACCTCTACGGCGTGGATCCGCTCGGGGGCCCCGAGGCTGCCGTGGCCGCGCTGGCGGGGCTCGGGCCGGAGGCCGCCGTGCTGGTCAAGGGCAGCCGCGTGGCCGGGCTCGAGGCCGTGGCCGAGGGGCTGGTCGCCGGGCGCTGAACCGCGTCAGGCGGCGCCGACGCGCCGCAGGTCGGGCTCGTCGAGGTCCACCGCGAAGGCCAGGATCAGCGAGACCACGGCGCCGAACAGCAGCACCGGCACGATGCCGACGGCGTCGATGACCGGGCCGGCGATCAGGCCGCCGACCGGCACGAGCCCGGCCCAGCCCATCATCCAGAGGCCCATGACGCGGCCGCGCACGTCGTCGTGGACGCGCATCTGGAGGGTGGTGGAGAGCGCCGTGACGATCACGAAGTACGCGGCGCCGGTCACGAAGACGGACGGGTAGGCGACGACCGGGCTCGTCGTGACGGAGAACGCGGCGAGGGCGGCGGCGAAGACGACGAGGCCGCCCGTCGTCATGCGCGACCGCTCGACGTTGGCGAACCACGAGCCCATCGACAGCGCGCCGAGCGCGGCCCCGAGGGCGAACGACGCGAAGAGGAGCGTGTAGGCGAGGTCGGTGAGGCCGAAGCGCTCCTCGGCGATGAGGGGCATCTGGTAGATGAACACGAGCGAGCAGAGCGAGAACACGGCGATCGTGATCAGCGAGCGCTCGACGACCCGGTCGGCGTGCGCGGATCGCAGCCCCTCACGGATCTGGCGCAGCGGCGACGTGCCCGACCTGCCCTTGGCGGAGAAGTCGGCCTTCACGGTGCCGACCGCCCAGATCACGAACAGGAACGTCAGGCCGTTCACCGCGAAGACGAGCGAGGCGCCGCCGAGCTGCTCGGTGAGCCCGCCGAGGATGGGGCCGAGGACGCGGCTGCCGTTCATGGCCGCGGAGTTGAGGGCCACCGCCCCCTGGATGTCCTCCTTGCCGACCAGCGCCGGCAGCACGGCGTTGGCCGCGGGCGCGTTGAGCGCGCCGCCCACGCCGATGCCGAACACGATGCAGACGAGGGCGACCTGGTTCGGGTGGTCGCTGAGCGCGACGACCGCGAGGACGAGCGACAGCACCGCCTGGGTGGCGGCGATGCTGATCATCAGGACCCGGCGGTCGACGCGGTCGGCGAGCGCCCCGCCGAAGGGGGAGAGCAGCAGCATCGGGCCGAGCTGGGCGAACGTGATGACGCCGATGAACCAGGCCTCGCCGGTGAGCTGGTACGCCAGCACGCCGAGGGTGATGTTCTGCATCCAGGTGCCGATGTTCGACGCCAGGTTGCCGAGCCAGACCCGCCGGAACGGCTGGTGGTGCAGGGCGGCGCCGAGGCTCCCCGGGCGTCGGACGGGCGGGGCGTCGGCGCGCGACGTTTCGCCCATCAAATCTTTCGACCCCCGAACAACTGACACGGGGGCTCAGGGTAGCCGCGCGACGTCCCGGCCCACCCCCGGGTTCGGGCCGATGAGCCAGGTGTCACGCCGGATCGACCAGGACGCCCGGGTTGAGGATGCAGGCCGGGTCCAGGGCCCGCTTCGCGCCGACGAGGGCGGCGGCGAAGGGGTCGGGCCGCTGGCGGTCGTACCAGCGGCGGTGGTCGCGGCCGACGGCGTGGTGGTGGGTGATCGTGCCGCCGGCCGAGAGGATCGCTTCGCCGGCGGCCGCCTTGACCTCGTCCCACTGGGCCAGCTGGTCGCCGTGGCGGCTCGGCGCGAGGACGGTGAAGTACGGGGCCGCGCCGTCGGGGTACACGTGGGTGAAGCGGCAGGTGACGGTGCCGCCGCCGCAGATGCGGCGGAGCGCGTCGGTGGCGTCGGTGACGACGGCGTCGTGGAGCTCGTCGAAGCGGTCCCACGTCACGGCCGTCTCGAACGTCTCGGCGATGCATCCCAGCGCGACCATGCCGTCGCGGAGGTAGGGGGCGCGCAGGAACGACGAGCGCCACCGATCGGCCGCTCCCTCGCCGCCCGTGCGCTCGGTGCTGCGTCGGACCTCGCCGACGACGGTCCCACCGTGGTCCGCGCACACCTCGAGCGCGGCGTCGACGTCGGCGTCGACCGGGTGGTGCGCGGACTCGAACCCGAGCACGAGGACGGCGCCGCCGTCCCCACCGGCGTTCGCCGCCGCCTCGCCCGGGTCGAGCAGGCGGCAGTTGGTCGGGTCCAGGCCGGACTGCCCGAGGGAGCGGCAGGCGGCGACGCCGTCGGGCCAGCGCTCGAAGCGGATCGACGCGGTCGCCTTGTGCCGCGGTCGGTCCTGGAGGCGCATCCACGCCTCGGTGATCACGCCGAGGATCCCCTCGGAGCCGGCGACGAGCCGGTCGGGGGACGGGCCGGCGCCCGACGCCGGCAGGCGCCGGGACGCCATGGTCCCCGTCGGCGTGACCGTGCGCGTGGCCTCGACGAAGTCCTCGATGTGGGTGCGGTTGGTGGCGTAGTGGCCGCCGGAGCGGGTGGCGATCCAGCCGCCGAGGGTCGAGAACTCGAACGACTGCGGGTAGTGGCGGAGCGTGAGGCCGTGCGGCCGGAGCTGGTCCTCGAGCACCGGGCCGACGGCACCGGCCTGGATGCGGGCGGCGCGCGAGGTGCGGTCGATCTCGAGCACCCGGTCCATCGCCGTCATGTCGATCGAGGCGACGCCGGCGTAGCCCGATCGCCACTCGCCGCCGGTCTCGACGCCGCCGACCACGGACGAGCCCGCGCCGTAGGGGATCGCCGCGATGCGCGCCCCGTGGCACCAGTCGAGGACGGCGACGAGGTCGGCCTCGTCCCGGGGGCGCACGACGAGGTCGGGCGGGTGGGCGACGTCGCCGTGGAAGGCGCGCACGACGTCGCGGAACGAGCGGCCGTACGCGTGCAGGGCCCGGTCGCGTGGTTCGTCGCTGCACCGGTCGGCGAGGGCGGTCGGCGGCGAGACCCCCGGATCGGGCAGGTCGAGGTCCTCGACGCGGGCCGGATCGCGGCGCTCGACCCTCGTGCCGAGCTGCTCCGAGACGACCGGTGCGAGCGCGTCGAGCTGGTCGGCGGGGACGGCCTGGTCCTCCCACCCCCAGCCCCACCAGGAGCGCCGGCGGGCGTCGGGGGAGGCCATGGAGGCGCATCGTACGCCCGGCGGTCGGCCCGTAGTCTGGGCGCAGATGGCCGGTCCGGAGCAGCGCACGCACTACCAGGTGCTCGGTGTGCCCCGGTCGGCGTCGACGCAGGAGATCCGCACCTCGTACCGGCAGCTCGCGTACCTGCTGCACCCCGATCGGCAGGGTGGCGGGTCGCCCGCCGAGCAGCGGCTCGCCGAGCGGCGGATGCGGGAGGTCAACGCGGCGTGGACGACGCTGTCCGACCCGGCGAAGCGACGTGACTACGACCGCACCCTGGTGGGGGCCACCACGTCGTCCGCCGGCGGTGGGTCCGGCGCTGCAGCGGGTGGTGGTGCTGCTGCTGCCGGGCGACCGACGCCGAACCGCACCGGCCGACCCGAGGACGACGAGGATCCCGACGCCGCGCTCGCCCGCGCCCGCTTCGCCGAGTTGGACCCCGACGAGCCGGAGCTCTCCGCACCGCAGTTCTGGTTGCTGCGCCGGGGGCCGATCGTGGCGGTGCTGCTCGTCGGCGTCGTGCTGTTCTTCGTGACGGCGTACGCGGGCACCGGCCGCAACGACACGCCGGGGCGGACGACCGTGCCGCCGGTGGCGGCCGGGGCCAACTGCATCCAGCGGCAGGACACCCCGCCGATGGCGTACACGGTGTCGTGCGAGGGGGAGAACGACGGTGCCATCGTGAAGCACGTGACGTCGGTGCAGGAGTGCACGTCCGAGGGACTGGAGTACGCGTTGGTGGCGAACGAGTACGTGTGCGTGAGGAAGTCGTCGTGACGGGCGGGGCGTCGCAGCCGCTGACGCGGGCGACCGGGCTGGATCACGTCGTGCTGGTGGTCGCCGATCCGGAGACGTCGGTCGACTGGTACCGGCGCGTGCTCGGGCTGGAGGCGGAGCGGCTCGAGGAGTGGGAGCGCGGCGAGGTGCTGTTCCCGTCGGTGCGCCTCGACGCCACCACGGTGATCGACCTGTTCCCCGGCGAGGTCACCGGCAAGAACGTCGACCACCTGGCCGTGGTGGTGGAGGGGGCCGACCTGGACGCGATCGCCGCCTCGGGCGAGGTCGACGTGGTGGCCGGACCGTCCGAGCTGTGGGGTGCGCAGGGGTACGGCAGCGGCCTGTACATCACGGACCCCGACGGTCACATGATCGAGCTGCGCACCTACCCGACGCGCTGACCCCACCCGCGCCGGTAGCCCGTGCAGCGTGGGCTGCCCGGCTGGGGTGGTTGCGTGCGTCGGTTGGGTTCCTCTCCGGCTGGCTGGTGTGCCGGTCCCGCGCTCAGGCGGGCACGGTTCGCTGTCGCTCCCGTTGTCGTCCGTGGCGTTGGGTGTGGAGGATGTGGCCGGTGGGGGTGGTGATGGTGAACCAGCCGTCCCCGGTGGTTCGCATCTCCCAGTTGTTGCGGTGGACGACGCCGTGGTGGAAGCGACACAGACTGGCCAGGTTCCAGAGTTCGGTGGGGCCGTCGTCGGCCCAGTGCTGCACGTGGTGGAGGTCGGTCCACGACGGCGGTGCGCCACAGCCGGGGAACACGCACCCGCCGTCCCTGCTCGCTGCGGCGCGGCGTTGATCCCGGGACGGGACGCGTTGTTTGGCCATGCCCCGGTCGAGGTCCAGTGCGGCGATGACGTCGCCGTTGGTGGCGTGCAGCAGGGCGTCGAGGACGGGGTCGCAGCAGAACAGCTCGACGGTGCCCTTGGAGGTGCGCAGCGACATCGAACCGAGCAGCACCCGCCGCCGTCGGCCCCACAGCTGGAGGCCTTCCCAGGTGCGGGACGGATCCAACTCGGTGACGTTCAGGGTGACGCCGACCTTCGGTGACTGCGTGGCGGTGATGTCGGCGGTGTGGCCGCGGGCGAGCCCGTCGGCCAACGCGGCGGCGAGGAGTTCGTCGCGGGTGGGGGTGGGCAGGTCGCCTGCGGTGGTGTCGTCGTCGCGTCGGCGTTGGTGGAACAGGCGGTCTGCGGCGGCGTTGAGGAAGGCTTCGACCTCGAACCCGGTCGCGCCTCGCAGCAGGCCATGCAGGTGCAGTTCGTCACCGCTCCTCGACATCGAGAGCTTCGACTCGCGGTCGGGGTCGGGTTCGACGCCGTCGTGGTCCGCGACGGTCGCCAACGCGTTGACGTCGGTCTCGAACTGGCGGAATGACACCGTCGCCGCGGACAGGTCGAGCAGTTCGTGTTGCGCTGCGCTCAACGCGTCGACGTTCCCCGGAGAGGTGGCCTTCACGATGACCGCGGCGCGGTCCAACGGCAGCTTCCCGTCGAGGAACGCCCGCTCCAGGACCGGGTAGTGCGTGGCGAGCACGCGGGCGATGCGGAGGTCGCGCTTGCGGGCCCCGACGGTGCCGCCGTGGCGGTTCGACAACCACGGCCCCGTCCGATGCCCGAACCGCAGGTCGGTCGCGCCGTCCACCGCGGTCGTGAACCGCAACCGGGCGGCGTCGAGGGCGCGTTGGGTGCGTTCCAGGTCGTCGAGCACGCCGAAGCGCTCGTCCTCGCTCAACACCGCCGGATCGACCGTCGACAACGCCCGACCGGCATCCACGAAGTGCTTGGAA
>JAEVZA010000048.1 GCA_023392475.1 Actinomycetes bacterium
GCCCCGCCCGCCCGCGGCCGGCCGCCGCCGCACCCGATTCCCCGCTGCTCGCCCGCGCCTTCGCCTGGACGGGCCCGCAGCAGTCGATCCTCACGCAGGGCCGACCCGACGACACCACCGACGAGGACTGACCCCCCACATGCCCGAGTTCCAGTTCCAGGAGATGTTCCCGCTCACCAAGGGGGACACGCCGTACCGGCAGCTCACCACCGATCACGTGGCCGTCGGCGAGTACCGCGGCAACCGGATCCTCGAGGTCGACCGGGAGGCGCTCACCCTGCTCGCGGCCGAGGCGGTCCACGACATCTCGCACCTCTTCCGGCCCGGGCACCTCGCGCAGCTGCGCAAGGTGCTCGACGATCCGGAGTCGACCGACAACGACCGGTTCGTCGCCCGCACGATGCTCCAGAACGCGTGCGTCTCGGCGGGGATGGTCCTGCCGTCGTGCCAGGACACCGGCACCGCCATCATCATGGGCAAGAAGGGCCAGCAGGTCTGGACCCACTCCTCGGACGGCGCCCCGGGTGGCGACGAGGAGGCACTGGCCCGCGGCGTGTTCCGCACCTACACCGAGACCAACCTGCGCTACTCGCAGGTCTCGCCGGTGAGCACCTACGAGGAGGTCAACACCGGCACCAACCTGCCGGCGCAGATCGACCTCTCGGCCGTCGACGGCGACGAGTACCACTTCCTCGTGATCACCAAGGGCGGGGGCAGCGCCAACAAGACGTTCCTCTTCCAGGAGACGAAGGCGCTGCTCAACCCCGACTCCCTCATGACGTTCATCGGGGAGAAGATCCGCGGGCTGGGCACGTCGGCCTGCCCGCCGTACCACCTGGCGATCGTCATCGGCGGCACCTCGGCCGAGATGAACCTGAAGACGGTGAAGCTCGCGAGCACCCGCTACCTCGACGGCCTCCCGACCGCCGGCGGCAACCTCGGCCACGCGATCCGGGACCCCGAGCTCGAGCAGCAGGTCTTCGAGCTCGCGGCGAGCACGGGGATCGGCGCGCAGTTCGGCGGCAAGTACTTCGTCCACGACGTCCGCGTGATCCGCCTCCCGCGCCACGGCGCGTCGTGCCCGGTGGGCATCGGCGTGAGCTGCTCGGCCGACCGCCAGAGCCTCGGCAAGATCACGTCCGAGGGCGTGTTCGTGGAGCAGCTCGAGACCGACCCGGCGTCGTACCTGCCCGAGGTCACCGAGGACGACCTCCACGCCGAGGTCGTGCGCATCGACCTGAACCGGCCGATGGACGAGATCCGCGCCGAGCTGTCGCGGTACCCCGTGAAGACGCGGCTCTCGCTGAGCGGCCCGATGATCGTGGCGCGGGACATCGCCCACGCGAAGCTCAAGGAGCGGATCGACCGCGGCGAGGGCCTGCCGCAGTACGTGAAGGACCACCCGATCTACTACGCCGGGCCGGCGAAGACGCCCGACGGCATGGCCTCGGGCAGCTTCGGGCCCACCACGGCCGGGCGCATGGACAGCTACGTCGACCTGCTCATGCAGCACGGCGGGAGCCTGGTCACGCTCGCGAAGGGCAACCGCTCCGCCCAGGTGCGCAAGGCGTGCGCCGGGCACGGCGGGTTCTACCTCGGCTCGATCGGGGGCCCGGCGGCGATCCTCGCCCAGGACTCGATCAAGCGGGTCGAGGTGCTGGAGTACCCCGAGCTCGGCATGGAGGCGATCTGGCGGATCGAGGTCGAGGACTTCCCCGCCTTCATCGTCACCGATGACAAGGGCAACGACTTCTTCGCCGACCTGCTCTGATCGCCCGCCGGCGGGCCGCCGTCCGCGCCGTGGCGCCGCCCGCTCCCTAGGCTCCGCGCATGGCGTCGTACGGGTCGGAGTCGGAGCTCGAGGTCGGGATCCCCAAGTGGTTCTGGATCCTCTGGGTGGTGCTGGGCGTGATCTCGGCGATCCTCGGGATCTGGCTCATCTTCAGCCCGCACGCCGCGGCGTACACGTTGGCGATCCTCCTCGCCATCGGCCTGTTCTTCAACGGCATCGGGGAGCTGGCGTTCGCCCGTGACCGCGGGAAGCCGTGGCTCGGCTACGTGCTCGGCGGGTTGTTCGTCCTCGCCGCGCTGGCCGTCATCGTGAACCCCGACATCGGGTTGAAGGCGCTCGCCGTCGTCGTCGGCATCGTGCTGCTGGTGGTCGGCCTGTTCCAGGCCGCGGCCGCCGTCGTCGAGCGCGACGAGCTGCGGCACTGGGTGCTCCTGCTCGTCATGGGCGCGATCACGTTCGTGGCCGGGTTCCTCGCGCTGGTGTGGCCCAAGGCCACGGTCTTCGTGCTCGCGCTGATCCTCGGCATCCGCCTGACGCTGTTCGGCGTCACGCAGATCGTGGTCGGCCTCGACATGCGCCGACTCGGCTGACCCGCCGGGTCAGATCGTGCCGGTCGGCCGGTTCGACGCCGCGGCCCGCGCCAGCGCGACCTGCGAGCGGCGGAACGCCTCGATCTGGCGCTCGGCCGGCGAGGTGGAGCGCCGGAACAGCCACGTGACCCGGTCGCGGAGCTTCGCTGCCATGTGATCCCATCGGCGCGAGCGGCCGTGGGATCAAGTGGTTCGCGCCGATCGGGTCAGAGCCCCATGAACTCGACGATGCCGTGGTCGCGGCCGGCGGTGTACCCGCCGTCGACCGCGATCGCCTGGCCGGTGACGAACGACGCGTCGGGCGAGAGCAGGAACGCCGCGGCCGCCGCGATCTCCGACGGGTGCCCGAAGCGGCGCAGCATGTGCGCGTCCCGGAAGCCGTCGCGCACCACCTCCATGCCCGGCATGTCGAAGACGTCGGACATCATCGGCGTCTCGATGAAGCCGGGGCAGATGGCGTTGGCCCGGATGCCCTGGCGGCCGTAGTCGATGGCGAGGTTCTTCGTGAGGAGGACGACCCCGCCCTTGGACGCGTTGTAGGCGCTGCCGCCGGCCGTGCCCTCGAGGCCCTCGATGCTGGCCAGCGTCACCACCGCGCCCCGCTCCTCGGCGCCGCCGCCCGAGGGCCGTGGCTCCTGGCCGAGCATCGCGGCGACGGCGTGGCGGACCGTGAGGAACGTGCCCGTGAGGTTGATGCCGATGATGCGGTCCCACTCGTCGATCGGCAGGTCGTGCACGGCGCCGCCCCCGGCCACGCCCGCCGCGGTCACGACCCCGTCGAGGCGGCCGAACCGCTCGACGGCGGCGCCGACGGCGGCCTCGACCGCCGCCTCGTCGCGCACGTCGACGGTCCGGTACTCGAAGCGGTCCTCGGGCGCGGCCAGGTCGTCGGGGCGCGGCGTGACGTCGACGGCCACGACGGCCGCCCCGTCGTCGAGCAGGCGGGTCACGCAGGCACGACCGATGCCCGACGCCGCGCCCGTAACCAGTACCGTCCGTCCACGGAAGTCCGTCATGGGCGAGATCTTGCCGGGTCTCCCGTGGCGGCGCCCGACGACAGGGGGAGCGGGATGGCCGATCTCATCATCAGGAACGGGACCGTGGTCGACGGCACGGGGGCGCCGGGCTCGGTGGCCGACGTGGCCGTGACCGACGGCGTCATCACCGAGGTCGGCCCGGGCCTCGACGGGAGCGGCACGCGCGAGATCGACGCCGACGGCCTCCTCGTGACGCCGGGCTTCGTCGACATCCACACGCACTTCGACGGACAGGTCACCTGGGACCCGCTGGTGGCGCCGTCGTCGATCCACGGCGTCACGACGATCGCCATGGGCAACTGCGGGGTGGGCTTCGCTCCGGCCGCGCCCGATCGCCACGCCTGGCTGATCAGCCTGCTCGAGGGGGTCGAGGACATCCCCGGGACCGCCCTCGCGGAGGGGCTCACCTGGGACTGGGAGTCCTTCCCCGACTACCTGGACTCGCTCGAGGCGAAGCCCCACACCGTCGACATGGGCGTGCACGTCCCGCACGCCGCGCTCCGCACCTATGTCATGGGCGACCGCGGCGCCGACCACACGCAGGCGCCCACCGAGGGCGAGCTCGCGTCCATGGGGCGGCTCGTCGAGGAGGCGCTCGACGCCGGGGCCATCGGCTTCGCGACGTCGCGCACCGAGGTGCACCGCACGAGCGGCGGCGAGAACATCGGCACGCTGACGGCGAGCGAGGCCGAGCTGCTCGCCATCGCGACGGCCATGCGGCGCGCGGGTTCGGGCGTGGTGCAGCTGATCAGCGACCTGTACCAGACGCCCGACGACCTGTTCGCCCAGCGCGAGCTCGACCTCCTCGAGCGGTTCGTGCGGGCGAGCGGCCGGCCGCTCAGCTTCACGATGCAGCAGGCGTACCACTCGCCCGACCGCTGGCGGTTCCAGATGGCCTGGGTCGACCGCATGGTGGCGGCGGGCCTCGACGTGAAGGCGCAGGTCGCGCCGCGGCCGATCGGCGTGCTGCTCGGGCTGCCGGCCACCGCGAACCCGTTCCTGTTCTGCGCCTCCTACGGCGAGGTGGCCGCGCTCGACCTGCCGGAGCGGGTGGCGGCGCTGGCCGACCCGGAGCGCAAGCGGCGCATCCTCGCCGAGCACGCCGAGATCGCGGCGGGCCTGGAGCCCGGGATCTTCCAGCAGATCATGACGGGCTTCGACGTGATCTTCCGGTTGGACGACCCGGTCGACTACGAGCTGAACACCGAGCGGTCCATCGCCGCGCAGGCGCGGGCCGAGGGGGCGGAGCCGATCTCGCTCGTGTACGACCTGCTGCTCGAGCGCGGCGGCGAGCAGCTGCTGTACCTGCCGCTGTTCAACTTCGCGCACGGGGACTTCGGCGACATCCACGACATGATCACGTCGCCCAACGTGCTGTTCGGCCTCTCCGACGCCGGCGCCCACTGCGGTGCGATCTGCGACGCGTCGATGACCACGTCGTCGCTCACGGTGTGGAGCCGCGACCGGCGCGACGGCGAGCTGCTGCCCGTGGAGTCGATCGTGCACGGCCACACGCAGCGCAACGCCCGCCACGTCGGCTGGCTGGACCGCGGCGTCGTGGCGCCGGGCTACGTGGGCGACCTCAACGTGATCGACCTCGACGCCCTGGGCTGCCACCCGCCGACGATCGTGCACGACCTCCCGGCCGGCGGCCGCCGCCTCATGCAGACGGCGGTGGGCTACCGGGCGACGGTGAAGTCGGGCGTCGTGACGTTCGAGGACGGCGAGCACACGGGCGAGCTGCCGGGCGAGCTGCTGCGGGGCACCCGCGCGCTGCCGGGCTGAGCCCGGGCCGGGCCCGATCAGGAGCGCCGGAGCGCGAGCCGTGCGGCGGCGCGGCCGCACATGCCGTGGACGCCACCGCCCGGCGGGGTCGCGGACGAGCACAGGTACAGCCCGTCGACCGGGGTCGCCCACGGGTGGAGCGACGGCACCGGGCGGAACAGGAACTGGCGCAGGTCCGCGACGCCCCCGTTGATGTCGCCGCCGACGTAGTTCGGGTCGTACCGCTCGAACGCGACCGCCGAGGTGGTGTGGCGGGCGAGGACGAGGTCCCGGAACCCGGGGGCGAACCGCTCGATGCGCGACTCCATCGGCTCGGTCATGTCGACGTCCGAGCCGGCCGGGACGTGGCAGTAGCCCCAGAGCGTGTGGTGCCCGTCGGGCGCGCGCTCCGGGTCGAACAGCGACTGCTGGGCGAGGAGCATGAACGGCTCGTCGGGGTGCCGGCCCCGGACGACGTCCTCCTCCGCGGCCCGGACCTCGGCGAGCGTGCCGCCGAGGTGGACCGTCCCGGCACGCGCCGTCTCGGGATCCGCCCACGGCACCGGCCCGTCGAGCGCCCAGTCGATCTTGAACACGCCCGGGCCGTAGCGGTACCGCTCGAGCGAGCGGCGGTACCGGGCCGGGAGCCGGTCGCAGGCGAGCTCGACGAGCTGGCGCGGGGTGACGTCGCAGAGCACGGCCCGCGCCGGCGGGAGGTCGCCGAGGTCGCGGACCCACTCGCCCGTGCGGACCTCGCCGCCGCCCTTCGTGATGAGCGCGACCAGCGCATCGGCGATGGCCTGCGACCCGCCCGCCGGCATCGGCCAGCCGACGACGTGCGCGAGCTGGCCGAGCAGCATGCCGAACCCGGCGGTGATCGGCGCGTCGAGGGAGAGCATGGAGTGCCCGGCGAGGCCGGCGAGCAGCGCGGGGGCCTCGTCGCCCTTGAACCGCGACCTGCCGAGCGACGACGCGGAGCGGATGCCGGGCAGCCCGTACCGCGCGAGCGCGATCGGGTGCGCGGGCGGGATGGCGAGCGGCTGGAGGAGCGAGTCGACGAGGCCGAGGCCCGCCCGCACGCTCGGGCCCATCAGGCGGCGCCACGCCCGCCCGTCGTCGCCGAGGCGGTCCGCGGTCTCGTCGAGGGAGCGCTCCTGCACCACCGACCGGCCCGGCGCGAGGGCGTGCGCGACCGGAGCGTCGGGCTGGATCCACCGCACGCCGACGTCCTCGAGCCCGAGGTCCCGGAACGCCGGCGAGGCCATCCCGAGCGGGTGGATGGCGGAGCAGACGTCGTGTCGGAAGCCGGGCAGCGTGAGCTCGGCGGTGCGCGTGCCGCCGCCGACCGTGTCGGCGCCCTCGAGCACCAGCACCTTCCACCCGGCGTGCACGAGCTCGAGCGCGGCGACGAGCCCGTTCGGCCCCGATCCGACGACGACGGCGTCCCACTCCGGCACGCGCGTCACCCTACGTGCGGTCGACGTGGGGGCAGGAGCCCATGATCGACGCCACGACGCCGGTCTTGGCGTCCGCGTAGTCCTGCACCTCGTCCCAGCGGCGGGCGGCGAGCGCCTCCTTGGCCGCCTGGTACCGCTCCCGCTCGTCGGGGTGGGCGCGGAGGCGGTCGCGGAACCACCGCATGCGGTCCACCTCGACGCACCCGTCGGGGAACACGTGCAGGTTCACCCACGGGTCGGTCGCCTTGAGGCAGCGGTGGTGGTACCAGTCGGGCTCGCGGACGGCGACGGCGAAGCCGGCGGCGGCGAGCGCGGGAACGTACGCGGCCTCGTCCTCGGGGTCGTTGACGGTCACGACCACGTCGATCACCGGCTTGGCGGCGAGGCCGGGCACGGACGTGGAGCCGACGTGGTCGACGGAGCGTGCCGCGGGTCCGAGCGCGTCGAGCACGCGCGCCCGGACCGCCGCGTACACCTCGGGCCAGCGCGGGTCCGACGGCACCAGCACGATGCGCCCGCCGTCGTCGATGGGCCGTCCCGTGGACATCGGCCCGACCCTACGGGGCATGATCGCCGCCATGTCCGCACGCTCCCGGCTCCAGCAGCTCCGTCGCCACCGCATCCCGGCGTGGTGGTCCGACGCCAAGCTCGGCATCTTCGTCCACTGGACGCCGGCGTCCGTGCCCGGGTGGGCGCCGGTCGACTCCGACATCGGCGACCTCCTCGCCGCCGGCGCGCCGGATGCGCTCGCCGAGAACCCGTACACCGAGTGGTACGAGAACTCGCTGCGGTTCCCCGGGTCGCCCGTGGCGCGGCACCACCGCGAGGTGCACGGCACCCGGCCGTACCGCGAGTTCGCGGGCGACTACCAGGACGGCCTCGCGTCGTGGGACCCCGACGACTGGGCCCGGCGGTTCGCGGCGACGGGCGCCCGGTACGTGGTGCTCGTGGCGAAGCACCACGACGGGTTCTGCCTGTGGCCCACGGAGGTCCGGAACCCGCGGCTGCCGGGCTGGAACACGCGGCGGGACGTGGTCGGCGAGCTGCGGGAGGCGGTGCTCGGCGCCGGCATGCGCTTCGGCGTCTACTACTCGGGCGGCCTCGACTGGACCTTCGACGACCGGCCGATCGGCAACCTCGGGGACATGCTCGCCGCGGTGCCCCGTGGCGACTACCCGGCCTACGCGGCGGCGCACGTTCGTGAGCTGGTGGCCCGCTACCGCCCGAGCGTGCTCTGGAACGACATCGCCTGGCCGGGCACGGGCGCCGAGCTCTGGCCGCTGTTCGAGGAGTACTACGCGGCGGTGCCCGACGGGCTCGTCAACGACCGGTGGATGCCCTGGTCGCCGGCGATCGGCGCGGCGCGGTCGGCGACGGTGCGCAAGCTCGTCGACCGGCTGAACGCACGCGCGACGCGGTCCGCCGGCGGCGTCGTGCCACCGAAGCCGCCGCACTTCGACGTGCGCACGCCGGAGTACGTGGTGTTCGACGACGTCCGCCACGAGCCGTGGGAGTGCGTGCGGGGCATGGACCAGAGCTTCGGCTTCAACCGGAACTCGCGGCCGGAGCACTTCCTCACGACCGGGGACCTGCTCGCGATGCAGGCCGACATCGTGGCGAAGGGCGGCAACCTGCTGCTCAACGTCGGGCCCCGCGGCGAGGACGCGTCGATCCCGGAGCCGCAGGCGGCGCTGCTCGAGGACCTCGCCGCGTGGACGTCGGGGCCGGGTGCGTCGGTGTTCGGGTCCCGGCCGTGGGTGCGCCCGGCGGCGGCGTCGGGGGAGGGGGCGTCGCTCCGGTTCTGGGCCCGGGACCGCTCGGTGTGGGTCGGCGTGGCCGGCCGTGCGGAGGGCACGGTCACGATCCCGGGGGTGGGCCCGACGCCCACGACCGCGGTGGTGCTGGACGGCGCCGAGCTGCCGTGGGAGGCCTCGGGCGCCGGCATCGCCGTCCGGCTGCCCGGACCGGTGCAGGACGCGGTCGTCCGGCTCGACGGGGTGGAGGCCCGACCGGGCTGAATTACGATCCCGCCGTGACCTCCAACCGGCGGATGGGAGCGGCCGCCGTCGTGCTGCTCGTGCTCGGCGTGGTGCTGATGGTGGCGCCACCCCTGGCGCGCGACGGCATCTGCGGCCTCACCTCGTGCGCCGACGAGGCGCCCGACATCGGCGTGACGCGCACGTCGCCCACCGAGGTGGCGGTCCTGGTGCCCGAGTCGACGGCGCCGCGGGTCCGGTCGGTCCAGCTCCTGCAGGGCGGGACCCAGGGGACGGGCTCGCGCCGGTGGCTGATCACCCGCGACGGCGCCGGTTCGACGTCGACGTTCCCGGCCGGTCAGGAGCCCGAGGGGTTCCGGACGGTGACCGAGCTCGCGCAACCGCCGGCCAAGGGCACGTGGACGGCGCAGGTCGGCTTCGCCTGCACGACGGCGTCGCTCCCGTTCGAGCCCGACACGCTGTCCGTCGGCGAGGTGACAGCGCGCACGGGGACGACGTCGGGCGCCGCGTTCACGTCGACGGCGCGCTCCACGGAGACGTGCGTGACCACCGCGAGCACCACGGAGAAGGTGCTGCTGGTGATCGGCGCCGTGCTCGCCCTCGTCGGCGCGGTGCTCGGGATCGTGGTCGTCCTGCGACGACCGGTGCACTTCCCCGAGGATCCCGACGACGAGTACGCCGGTCAGGACGTGTAGTAGGCGCGCGCCTCGTCGTCGTACAGCAGGTAGTAGGCGACGACGGCGTAGATGACGGCCGGGACGATGGCCGTGTACCACTGGCTGTTGTCGAAGGCGATCATGGCGACGCCGAGGCCGACCAGCCGGACGAGCGCCAGCGCGATCGTGACGACCCGCGCCCACGGCGACCCGGCCCGCAGGCCCACCCCGATGGCGAAGGCGACGAGGCCCAAGACCCCGATCACGGCGCCGTAGAGGACGAGCGACCCGCCGCTCAGGCCGGTGGATGCCTGCAGGTTCGACGTGTCGTGGTTGAGGATCATGAGGGTCGCCAGCGACAGGTCGAGGATGGCGGCGACGACCACCACCATGCTCAGCAGCTTCACGCCGAGCGGCGCGGCGTCGATGTCCCGGTCCTCGCGGTCGGTCGCCTCGCCGGTCGGTTCGACGGGCGTGGTGATCGTGTCGGCCATGGGAGCCCCCTTCGGTCTCCCAGGGTGTGTCGGCACGCCCGGCGCGCCGGTTGAGGTCAGTGGGGTGGGAGCCCCGGACCGGGCCCGCAGGCGCTGGCCGCGGTCGGGGCCGCGGGTGGGGCGAGCTCGGGCGGCTCGAGGAGGTGCGGCTGCGTGAGGTCGAGCGTGTCCAGCAGGTCGCTCGCGTTCGCGTCGCGGAACGTCATGGCGCCGAGGTTCCACTTGGTCTCGATGAAGCGGAGCACGGAGGTGTGGTCGTGCACGACGTGCGACACGTAGTCGGGCTTCGCGAACGGCGAGATGACCACGGCGGGGACGCGCACGCCGTAGCGGTCGAAGCCACCGGGCCGGTCGCCGCGGTCGGTGTGGATCTGGGGCGGGACGGAGTCGGGCGGGACGGCCGCCGGCGGCGGGACGTGGTCGTAGAAGCCGCCGTGCTCGTCGTACATGAAGAACATCACCGTCGACGGCCAGTTGGGCGACTGCATCACCGCGTCCACGAGCATCGCCGTGTAGGCCTCGCCACGACGGATGTCCGCGGGGGGCTCCTCGCTGAACGACTGCGTGCCGGGGCTGACGATGCTCACCGCCGGGAGCTGGCCGGTCCGGCAGTGGTGCAGGAAGTCGCCGATCTGCTTGAGCTTCGACGAGTTGCTCACCAGGAGGCGCGGGAAGAGCGCGATGTCGGGGAGGTCGTACGCGTAGTCGAACCAGCTGACGCCGATGTCGTTGAGCCGGTCCCAGATCGTGCCGTTCGGTGCGTCGGGGGTGTTGAGCAGCTTCTGGATGTCGGTCTCGATGAGGCCCACCGACGTCGCCGCCTGGAGGAAGCGGCGGTTGGGGTAGGTCTGCGCCGGGCACGAGGTGAACCACCGGTCGCAGAGCACGAAGTTGCTCGCGAGCGAGTGGTAGTAGGGGATGTCCTCGGCGGTCCAGTACTGGAGCGAGTCGGGCGACTGGCGGGCGAACCCGTCCATGGCGCCGTCGTCGATCTGGTCGTGGGTGTCGTTCCAGTTCTGGCTCGTCCCCGCGCCGGAGCAGGTGGACGCGGCGCGGCGGACGGTGACCGTGCCGCCGTCGGTGCCGGGGTTCGAGTTGGTCGGCACGCCGCCGGGATCGAGCGTGAAGCCGTCACCCCGACCGAGGCTGCCGAAGTAGCTGTCGTAGGAGTGGTTCTCCTGCATGTAGATGACGATGTGCTCGATCTGCGGGAGCAGGTCGACGCCCTCGGGCTTCGTCGGGTCGGGACGGGTCTCGGGCCGGTGGCGGGGCGTCGGCGCGCACCCGCTCGCCGCCCCGGCCACGCCCGCAGCGCCGGCCGCCGCGATGCTGCCCTGCAGCATGCGCCGCCGTGAGAACTCGAACCGATCCACCCGCCAGCCCCCTCGCTCGCCCGATCGCCCGACACATGGTGGACCGTGCGGGCGGCACGTGCACGAACGACGGGTGAACTTCCGGGTCAGGCGGGCGGGCTCGGTGGCGGGCTCGACGGGTCCCACTTCATGGCGAGCACGTAGAAGCCGAGGCCGGCGGTGTGCTCGGGTGGGACGAACGCGTTGGGGTGGATCGGGACGGAGCCGTCGCCCCAGCTGCCGTCCGCGTGCTGCTTCGTCCGGACGGCGTCCGTCTGGGCGTCGCTGACCCAGTCGCAGAGGTCCGCGTAGCAGAGCATCGCCATGCGTTCGAGGCTCAGGTCGTTGACCGTCGTGCCGTCGGCGAGGAGCTCGGCGTACAGCGCCGTGGCCAGCGCCGTGCGCAGCGGGGCGGCCTCCGCGTCGGTGAGGCAGCCCGCGTTGCGCCCCCACACGAGGCTGAGCAGCTGGTGGGTGAGGAGGTACGAGTGGCTCGGCGTGGACAGCCGGTCGAGCCACTGCTGGCGTTGCGTCGGGTTCAGCTGGTCGCACTTCAGTGCCATCGACATGACCTGGGTGACGCCCGACAGCTCGTCGTCGGTCAGCGCCGACGGCTTCGACGACGGCGTGACCGGCGGGGCCGCCAGCGGCGCCCACGGCTGGTGCTGCTGACCCCGCTGCATCCACATGGTCGCCTCGAGGTACTGCAGCGCCGCCGGGTCCTTCATCGCCTGCGTGACCGCCGGGTCGGGCTGCATCGCCTCGGACCAGCGCCGGAAGGCGGGCGACAGGTGCATCGACGCCTGGCCGATGAGGAACCCGACGTCCCCCCGCGGCGGCCGCTCCTGGAAGTACCCGGCGCTCCGCTCGATCGCCGTCGTCAGCGTGGCCGGGGCCTGGCTCGTCTTCGTGGTGCCGCCGTCCGCCGACGTGCCGGTGTCGTCCGAGCTGCACGCCGCACCGAGCAGGGCGACCAAGGCGGCGACGACCGTCAGCGTGACGAGCGGCAGGCCGGCCCGGCGGTGGAAACGGGAGGCCACCTGGGGGCCGGAAGGCCGGGCGAGCGACGTCATCCGACGAGACCGTACCCGGCGCTCCCACCGCCGACGCAGCGGCGCACCCCTCCCGATCCACACGGGCGCCCGGTGCCCGCTGTTGCGCGCCGTTGGCCGGTGCGCGCTGGTGGCCGGTGCAGCGTGGGCTGCCCGGCTGGGGTTCGATCGTTGGTTCGGTTGCGGGCTGGCTCGTTCCTCTCCGGCGGGCTGGTGTGCCGGTCCCGCGCTCAGGCGGGCACGGTTCGCTCCCGTTGTCTGCCGTGGCGTTGGGTGTCGAGGACCTGGCCGGTGGGGGTGGTGATCTGGAACCAGCCGTCGCCGGTCGTGGTCATGGTCCAGTTGTTGCGGTGCACGACGCCGTGGTGGAACCGACACAACGACGCCAGGTTCCAGAGTTCGGTGGGGCCGTCGTCGGCCCAGTGCTGCACGTGGTGGAGGTCGGTCCACGACGGCGGTGCGCCACATCCGGGGAACACGCACCCGCCGTCCCTCGACGCAGCGGCGCGGCGTTGGTCCCGCGACGGGACGCGTTGCCTGGCCATCCCGCGGTCGAGGTCCAGTGCGGCGATGACGTCACCGTTGGTGGTGTGCAGCAGGGCGTCGAGGACGGGGTCGCAGCAGAACAACTCGACGGTGCCTGTAGAGGTGCGCAGCGACATCGAACCCAGCAGCACCCGCCTCCGACGTCCCCACAGCTCGAGGCCTTCCCACGTCCGGGACGGATCCAACTCGGTGACGTTCAACGTGACGCCGACCTTCGGTGACTGCGTGGAGGTGATGTCGGCGGTGTGACCGCGGGCGAGCCCGTCGGCCAACGCGGCGGCGAGGAGGGCGTCGCGGGTGGGGGTGGGCAGGTCGCCTGCGGTGGTGTCGTCGTCGCGTCGGCGTTGGTGGAACAGGCGGTCCGCGGCGGCGTCGAGGAACGCTTCGACCTCGAACCCGGTCGCGCCTCGCAGCAGGCCACGCAGGTGCAGCTCGTCACCGCTCCTCGACATCGAGAGCTTCGACTCGCGGTCGGGGTCGGGTTCCACGCCGTCATGATCAGCCACCGCAGCGAGGGCGTTGACGTCGGTCTCGAACTGGCGGAACGACACCGTGACCGCGGACAGGTCGAGCAGTTCGTGTTGCGCGGCGCTCAACGCGTCGACGTTCCCGGGTGATGTCGCGCGCACGATGACCGCGGCGCGGTCCAACGGCAGGTTCCCGTCGAGGAACGCCCGCTCCAGGACGGGGTAGTGCGTGGCGAGCACGCGGGCGATGCGGAGGTCGCGCTTGCGGGCCCCGACGGTGCCGCCGTGGCGGTTCGACAACCACGGCCCCGTCCGATGCCCGAACCGGATGTCGGTGGCTCCGTCCACCGCGGTCGTGAACCGCAGCCGGGCGGCGTCGAGGGCGCGTTGGGTGCGTTCCAGGTCGTCGAGCACGCCGAAGCGCTCGTCCTCGCTCAACACCGCCGGATCGACCGTCGACAACGCCCGACCGGCATCCACGAAGTGCTTGGAA
>JAEVZA010000087.1 GCA_023392475.1 Actinomycetes bacterium
GCACGGGGGAGCGGCCCGACCAGGCGCTCGGCCGCCTCGGCCTCCGCCCGCCTCGCCGCGTAACCGGACTCGGTGAGCCGTCGCGAGCGACCGGAGTCGACCACCCAGATCCGCGCCGCCTCGGGCACGCGGACGGGCGTGACCTCGTCGGTCGCGCAGTCGATGAGCAGCGCGTGGCCCGCGACGCCGGCCGCGGAGCAGAGCTGGTCCATGATCCCGCACGGCATGCCGGTGGCGGCCAGCTCGGCCCGCTGGCAGCGACGGGCGAGCTCGAGCGGGCCGCCGGTCGCGCCCAGGGCGAGCGCCGTCGCCACCTCGAGCGCCGCGCTCGACGAGAGCCCCGCTCCGAGCGGCACGGTGGAGGACACGCGGCCGACGAACCCCGTCGTGGTGCCGAGCTCCTCGGCGACCCCAGCCGGGTAGCGGCCCCACGCCGGTTCCACGGCCGACGCGTCGGCCACCGGCAGCTCGACGTGCAGCTGCCCGTCGAGCTGGTCGGACGCGAGGTCGAGCACGCTCCCGCCGCGCACGCCGGTCACCGTGGTCCCGAGCTGCACCGCCATCGGCAGCACGAGGCCGCCCATGTAGTCCGTGTGGTCGCCGATCAGGTTCACCCGCCCCGGAGCGTGCGCGGTGACCGTGCCGGGATCCGGGGCGCCGCTCATGCGCCGGGGAGGTCCCGCAGCCGCGCGGCTGCGTCCTCGGGCCGGACCGGGTTGAAGTAGAGGCCGGCGCCCTGCTCGGCGGCGGCGACGAAGCGGGGCACGCCGCGGTCGCGGTGCAGGGGGCAGATGTGGACGTGGACGCGCGCGCCGGGCCACTCGCGGCCGTCGGTCGGGCGCTGGTGGACCCAGAGCATGTACGGCATGCGCTCGTCGAACAGCTGGTCCAACCGGGCGAGCCCGTCGACGAGCGCGGATGCGAGGCCCCCGCGGTCGCACCGGGGGTCCACGAGGTCGGGCGCCTGCGTGCGGGGCGCGAGTCGCAGCTCGTAGGGCCACGACGCGGCCGGCGGCACCCAGGTGACCCAGTCGCCGTGGTGGCCGACCACGTGGCGCTCGTCGACCGCGCCCGGCAGCAGGACGCCGTCGAGCAGCTCGCGGAGCGGCTCGGGCGGCACCTCGGGGTAGGCGTAGATCTGTCCGTGCGGGTGCCGGATCGTGGCGCCGACCTCCTCGCCCCGGTTCTCGAACACGAGCACGTAGTCGACGTCGTCGCGGGCGCCGAGCTCGGCGGTGCGCTCGGCCCACAGGTCGACGACCCGGCGGGCGCCCGCCTCGCCGAGCGTCCAGAACTCGGCGTCGTGGTCGGGCGTGTAGAGCACGACCTCGCAGCGCTCGTCGGGCATCGCCGGCCACCGGTTGGGGAACCAGCGCACCTCGTACGCGTCGGGCGCCTCGACGCCCCCGACGCAGAACGGGCACCCCGTCGACGGGAGGTTGGGCCGGTCCTGGCGCGACCCCACGACGACGGTCGGCCGCCGGGTCAGGGGATCGAGGCGCTCGTCGCCGATCGGGCGGTCACCCGCCATCAGAGCTGATCGACCGCGTCGGCGAGGTACTCCAGCGCGCCCACCTCGAACGGTGCGCGCAGCGCGACGTTGACCTGGTCGGCGCCTGCCTCCGTGTAGCGGCCGAGCGCGTCCACCATCTCGTCCCGCGAGCCCATCAGCACGCCGGGGCGGACGAAGTCCGCGATGGCGCCGAACTGGTGGCGCAGCGACTCCTCGGTCGGCGCGCACCCCACGTTGACCGAGCACCGGATCTCCGACGGGTCGCGGCCGACCGCCTCGCAGTGCTCGTGGAGGATCCCGCGCTTGCGGGCGTACTCGTCGGGCGGGATGAACGGGACGTTCCACCCGTCCGCCAGCTCGGCGACGATCCGCAGGGTCCGCCGCTCGCCGCCGCCGCCGATCCAGATCGGGACCTCCTCCTGCACCGGTCCTGGGTCGAGCACGGCGCCGTCGAGCCGGAAGAACTCGCCCTCGAAGGTGCAGGTGCCCTCGCGCAGCAGCGACCGCAGGCACCGGACGAACTCCTCGAGCAGGTCGAGGCGGCGGGCGGCGGACGGGTACGGGATGCCGTAGGCGCGGTACTCGTCGCCGAGCCAGCCCGCGCCGACGCCCACGTCGACCCGCCCGTCGGACAGGTGGTCGATCGCCGCGATGGCGTTCGCGAGGACGCCCGGGTGGCGGTAGCCCGCGCAGTAGACGAGCGAGCCGCACCGGACCCGCTCCGTGCTCATGGCGAGCGCCGTGTGCGCGGTGACCGCCTCGAGGCAGTTCGTCGACACGCCGTCGGCCGCGTAGAAGTGGTCCCAGATCGAGATCCACTCGAACGGCAGCTCCTCGATCCGCGCCCACAGCGACCGGAGCTCGTCCACGGTCGTGTTGGCCGGTCCGGTGTGGACCCCGAGGGTCGGTGCCACGTTCGCTCCCTTGTCTCCACCCGGTCCGCTCCGACATGGTCGGGCGTGCGGGCCGACCGGCGCCGCGCGGGGTGGTGCGCCCGAACGCCGCGGCCCCACCGTAGCGACCCCCGATCGGTACGCTCGGCCGCCATGACGATCCGTGTGGGGTTCCTCGGCGCCGGCCTGATCGCGGCGTACCACGCCATCCAGCTGAACCTGGCCGAGCACCCGAACCGCATCGTCGCGGTCCACGACCCGGACCACGATCGGGCCGCCGGGCTGGCGTCAGGGCAGGGCGCGGAGGTGGCGAGCTCGGCGGAGGAGGTGATCGAGGCATCCGACGCGGTGTTCGTCTGCACGTGGACGTCGGCGCACCTGCCGAGCGTGCGGCTCGTGGCCGAGGCCGGCCTGCCGGTGTTCTGCGAGAAGCCGCTGTCCGTCGACCTGCCCAGCTCCCGCGAGCTGGTGGAGGTGGTGCGGGGCTCCGGCGTGGTGGACATGGTCGGGCTCGTGATGCGCACGAGCCCGGCGATGCTCGGGATGCGGGAGCTCGTCGAGGACCCGGCGTCGGGCCGCGTCATGAACGTCGTCTTCCGGGATGACCAGTACATCCCGACGCAGGGCATGTACGCGTCGACGTGGCGCGGCGACACGGCGCTCGCCGGTTCGGGTGCGCTGATGGAGCACTCGATCCACGACCTGGACATCCTCGAGTGGCTGCTCGGGCCGGTCGACACGGTGGCCGCGCAGCAGTCGTACTTCCACGGCATCGACGGCATCGAGGACTCGGTGAGCGCGCTGCTGCGGTTCACGAGCGGCGCGACGGGCACGCTCGCCTCCATCTGGCACGACGTGCTCAGCCGGCCGAGCCAGCGCCGCATCGAGGTGTTCTGCGAGCGGGCGACGGTCACCGTCGAGGGCGACACCTTCGGCCCCGTCCGCCGCGAGACCGACGACGGCGAGCTGGTGCTCGAGGGCGAGGAGCTGAACACGTGGCTCCGCGACCGGGGCGTGGCGCTCACGAGCGCCGAGGACCAGTTCCTCGAGGCCGTGCAGGTCCACCTCGACGGCGGCACGGCCGGTCGGCTCCGGCCCGACGTCGAGGACGCCCTGCGCGCCCACGTGCTCGCCGACGCGGTGTACCGGTCCGCGT
>JAEVZA010000305.1 GCA_023392475.1 Actinomycetes bacterium
GGCGCGCCGTCGGACCTCCGCCGCCAGGCGCTCGCCGGCCGCCGGGCGCCGGCGGTCGAGCTGCCCGACCTCGACGGCAACGTGCGGTCGCTCGGGGACCTCCACGACGAGAAGGCCGTGCTCGTCACGTTCGCCACGTGGTGCGGTTGTGCGTACGACCTGCCCGGCTGGCAGGCCCTGCGCGACGAGCTCGCGGACGACGGCCTCGAGGTGATCGCCGTCGCCATCGACGAGGACGCCGAGGCGGTGCGCCCGTTCGCCGAGGGGCTCGACATGCCGGTGCTCATCGATCGGGACCACGTGCTGACGGAGCTGTACGCGATCTCGAACGTGCCGACCGTCGTGTGGATCGACGAGGACGAGCGCATCGCCCGGCCCAACGCCGTCGCGTTCGGGACCGACACGTTCCGCGAGTTCACCGGCGTGGACTCCGAGCCGTTCAAGGACGCCGTGCGCGACTGGGTGCGGACCGGTCGCGTCGACGTCGAGGCGGATCCGGCGGACGTGGTGGGCGAGCTGTCGGAGGACGAGCTGCAGGCCCGCCTGCACTTCCGCACCGCCGCGCACCTGCGCCGGACCGGCGACGCCGACGGCGCGGCGCGGCACTTCGCGCGCGCCGTCGAGCTCGCCCCGCACGACTGGACGGTCCGCCGCGCTGCGATGCCGCTGCAGGGCGTCGACCCGTTCGGGGAGGCCTTCTTCGACATGGCGGCCGAGTGGGAGGCCGCGGGGAGGCCGTACCACGGCATCGCCGCGGAGCGGAGCGACGGGGTGTGACCGAGCGGAGCGACGGGGTGTGACCGAGCGGAGCGACGGGGTGTGACCGAGCGGAGCGACGGGGTGTGACCGAGCGGAGCGACGGGGTGTGACCGGGCGGAGCGACGGGGTGTGACCGGGCGGAGCGACGGGGTGTGACCGGGCGGAGCGACGGGGTGTGACCGGGCGGAGCGACGAGGTCTGACCCCGCGGGCGGGATGTGCCTCGCGGGAAGAAATCGGGGGCGACCCGCGTTGTGCGCGGGGAAGCTGGGTAGGAACGAAGCCCCCGCCGCCCCGGGGGAAGGCCGGAGCGGCACGTCGCGCAGGAGGACCTGCATGGCCGCACCCACCACGCCCCGCCCCGTCGCACCGACACGGAGCGGCGGGGCCCTCCGATCGGTCCCGTCGCCCGCGGCGCCGCACCGGCGGGGACTGAGCTCGCGGGGCCTCGCCGGCTTCGTCGACGACCTCCTCGGCGACCGACTTCCGGTGCGCATCGAGTTCGCCGACGGCTCGGCGGTCGGTCCCTCGGCGGACGAGGCGCCCGCCACCGTGCACGTCCGGTCCGACGACGCGCTGCGCCGCATCGTGTCGTCACCCGGCGAGCTCGGCTTCGCACGGGCCTACGTGTGCGGCGACCTCGAGGTCGAGGGCGACATCTACGCCGTGATCGGCCTGCGCACGCGGTTGCCGAACCCGAAGCTCACGCCGCAGCAGTGGGTGCGCGCCGCCAAGCTCCTCCGCCCGTCCGACCTCCGGCCGCTGCCGCCCCCGCCCGAGGAGGCGCACCAGCGCGGCCGCCTGCACACCCGCGGCCGCGACGCGCGTGCGATCTCGCACCACTACGACGTCTCGAACCGCTTCTACGAGCTGGTGCTGGGCCCGGCGATGACCTACTCGTGCGCGCTCTGGGAGGCGCCCGACGTCGGGCTCGAGGCGGCGCAGGCCGCCAAGCTCGAGCTGATCTGCCAGAAGCTCGCGCTGCGGCCCGGCATGCGCCTGCTGGACATCGGCTGCGGCTGGGGCTCGATGGTGCGCCACGCGGTGCGCCACCACGGCGTCGAGGCCGTCGGCGTCACGATCTCGGCGGAGCAGGCGGAGTGGGCCCGCCACCGCGCCGCGGTGGAGGGCCTCGACGACCGCATCGAGATCCGGGTGCAGGACTACCGGGACGTGCGGGACGGGCCGTTCGACGCGATCAGCTCGATCGGCATGTTCGAGCACGTCGGCGCGGCTCGGCTCGGCGAGTACTTCGAGTGCGTCCACTCGCTGCTCGCACGGCAGGGCCGGTTCCTCAACCACGCGATCGCGCGCCCGCCCGGGTCGAACCCCGGGTTCGCCCGCCGCAGCTTCGTGCAGCGCTACGTGTTCCCCGACGGCGAGCTGCTCGAGGTCGGCGCGGTGGTGTCGGCGATGCAGTCGGCCGGGTTCGAGGTGCGGCACGTCGAGAACCTGCGCGAGCACTACGCGCTCACGCTCCGCACGTGGGTCCGCAACCTCGAGGATCACTGGGACGAGGCCGTCGCCGAGGTCGGCGCCAACCGGGCACGGGTGTGGCGCCTCTACATGGCCGGCTCGGCGCTCGGCTTCGAGGAGGGGCGGATCTCGATCGACCAGGTGCTCGGTCTCCGGGACCCCGAGACGGCGCCGTTCCCCCTGCGGCCCGACTGGGACGCCTCACCGCACGCGCTGGACCTGCGGGGCTGACCGGCCCGGGGGTCGCACGCCGGCCCTCGGGGCTCAGGGCTCCTTGCGCGCCCGGCTCGGGGCGACGCGGGGCGGCTCGCCCGGCATCTTCGGGTACACGGGCGGCCACGGCGCGTCGAGCAGGCCGGCCGCCTGGTCGGCGGCGACCAGGTCGAGCAGCGGCGCCAGCGACTGCGGCGACTCCCGCATCCCGCGCCACGGGTCGACGCCGCCGGCCATCCGCGGCGGCACCGTCGCGATGGTCAGCTCGTCGGGCAGGACCGTCGCCACCTCGTCCCACGTCAGGGGCGTGGACACCTGCGCGCCGGGCCGGCTGCGGGCCGACCAGGCGCCGAACACCGTCTTGTGCGGCGCGTTCTGGTTGAAGTCGACGAACACGCGGCTCCCGCGCTCCTCCTTCCACCACGCGTCCGTGATGAGGTCGGGGCGACGCCGAGCGAGCTCGCGGGCGACCGCGACGGCGGCGGCGCGGACGGCGATGGAGTCCCACTCGTGGTGGAGCCCGACGTACACGTGCAGCCCGCGGTTGCCGGTGGTCTTCGGGTAGCCGACGATCCCGAGCTCGTCGAACAGCGCGCGCAGCTCGAAGGCCGCCTCGCGGATCTGCTCGAACACGACGCCGGGCGACGGGTCCAGGTCGATGCGCAGCTCGTCGGCGTGCTCGGGGTCCGCCGCGAGCGACGGCCACACGTGGAACCCGAGGCAGCCGAGGTTCACGGCCCACACGACGTGCGCGAGGTCGCCGATGACCAGCGCCTCGGACGTCGTGCCGTTGGGCGTCGACACGATCGTGGTCTCGAGCCAGTCGGGCCGCGAGGCCGGCACGCGCTTCTGGAAGAAGTTGTTGCCGCCCACGCCGTCGGGGAAGCGCTGCATCAGCACGGGGCGCCCGCCCATCGCCCGCATGACCTGGTCGCCGACCGCCACGTAGTACTCGACGAGGTCGAGCTTCGTGTCCCCGCGCTCGGGGAAGAAGACCTTGGTCGGGCTGGTCACCCGCACGTCGTGGCCGCCCAGGTGGAGCTCGACGGCCTCCGACTTCGCCATGCGGGCACGGTACCCGCCGCGACCCGCTTGCCGAGGTCCGGGTGGGGGAGCAGGCTGGCCGCCGTCAGGGGGGACGGCCCGCGGACGAGGGGGACGAGGTGGTCGCACGACGAGGGGCGAGGACCGCGGCCGCGCTGGCGGTCGTGGGGGCGCTCGCGGTGGTCTCGAGCTGCGCGCGGCCGATCGTCGGCGTCGTCGACGGCGCCTCGGGCGGCGCGCCGCCGTCGCGCCCGACGGCCCGGGCGCAGCGCTGCGCGCTGCCGACCGGCGACGCGGAGCTGACCCGTGCGGATCCGTCAGCCGTCGACCTCGACGCGGACGCCGTCACGCGTGCCGTCGAGTACGCGTCGGCGACCGGTGCCCAGTCGCTGCGCATCTACCGCCACGACTGCCTCGTGGCCACGAGCGGCAACGACCCCGAGGCGGAGTGGGTGCCGCTGCCCGCGTGGTCGATGACGAAGGGCGTGGTGTCGATCCTGGTCGGGCGGGCGGTGCAGCTCGGTCGGCTCCGCGTCGACGACCCGATCGGTCGCTACCTCCACCTCGAGGACCCGGCGAAGGCGGCGCTGACCGTGCGCGAGCTGCTCAACCAGGTCACCGGTCTGCGCATGGCCTGGGTCAGCGACCTGAACGAGGCGGCCACCACGGACTCCGCCGCCGCCGTCCTCGCCCGTCCCTTCGAGGCGGTGCCGGGCACGAGGTTCATGTACGCGCAGACGACGGTGACCGCGCTCGTCTCCGTCGTCGAGGCGGCGATCGGCGAGGACCTCCAGTCCTTCGCCCAGCGGGAGCTGTTCACCCCGATCGGGATCGGTGAGCACGAGTGGCGCTGGGGTCGCGACGGCTCGGGCCGCACGCAGGGCTTCGCCTTCCTCGACATGTCGCCGCGGGCGTTCGGCCGCCTGGGCACGCTCCTCCTGCACGGCGGCGTGTGGGAGGGTCGCCGCCTCCTGCCCGTTGCGTACGTCTCGCAGGGCGCCACCGGCACGGCCGCCAACCCCTGCTACGGGTTCCTGTGGTGGACCAACGCCGGCAGCACCTGCCGCAACTCGGGCTTCCCGGCCGACATCCTCTTCCGCCACCGCTGGATCGGCTCCGTCCCCGACGACGCGTTCGGGTTGAGCGGCCTGTTCGACCAGCTCGTCATGGTCATCCCGAGCCTCGACGTGGTGGTCGTGCGCATGGGCCTGCCCCACGAGCTGCTCGCCGACCCGCTGGGGGACGTGCACTCGCAGAAGCCGGCGTGGGACTACCGGTTCTTCCGCATCCTGCTGTCGGGGGTGACCGACGCGCCGGTGCGCGACCCGGGCGACTGGGTGCCCGACCCGCCGGAGCCGCCGGTCGACTGGACCCACATCCTCGACGTGCCGCTGCCAGATCCCGTGGAGGGCTGAGCCCGGCGCCGCGCACCGATGGCGACGGGGATCAGGCACACCACGGCGTACGTCGCGACGACGCCCCAGAACAGGCCGTCGCCCGGCGACTCGAGGTAGCGGCCGAGCCCGACGCCGACCGCGGGTGCCGCGAGCAGGGTGAGCGGCACCTGGCGGCGCGCCGAGTAGCGGACGAGGTCCAGCTGCTCGCACCACCACTCGACCACGACGGGCACGGGCAGGAGCGCGAGCAGCCACGGGTCGAGCGAGATCGGCCACCGCACGCCCGCGACCGTGAGCGCGGCGACGGCGAGGCAGGTGGGCCAGAACCAGAGGCAGCGGCGGCACACGTGCGCGTGGCCGAGCCGCGTGCAGCGGTCGTACTCCTCCGGCCAGTGGTGGCTCAACCAGAGCGCGGTGCGCCGTTCCATCCCACACCCATCGGCACGCCGCCGGGGAACTGGAGGGACGGGCTCGACGCCCGCCGGTCAGGCCCGGAGGACCTCGCCCATGGACCGGGCGATCTCGACCGCCATGGCCGGGCCGTTCGGCAGGACGCCCATCCCGAAGAACCCGTGCACCATGTCGTCGTAGCAGCGGGCCCGCACGGGGACGCCGGCATCGGCCATGGCCGCGGCGTAGGCCCGGCCCTCGTCCCGGAGCGGGTCGAACCCGGCCGTGACGACCACGGCGGGTGCCACGCCGGCGAGGTCGGTCTGGCGGAGCGGCGACACGAGGGGCGAGTCCCAGTCGGCGCGATCCGGGACGTAGTGGCCGCGGAACCACTCCATGTCCGCACGGGTGAGGAAGAACCCGTCGGCGAAGAGCTCGTGGGACGGCTGCGAGAACCACGCGTCGGTCGCCGGGTAGACGAGGCACTGCGCCTGCGGCGGCGCGACGTCGGCGCCGCGCGTGGCCTGCGCGACGACGGCGGCGAGGTTGCCGCCCGCGCTGTCGCCCATGACGCCGACCCGGCCGCCGTCGATCGACAGCTCCGCGGCGTGGGTGCGGACCCAGCGGTACGCGGCGAGTGAGTCCTCCACCGGCGCGGGGAACGGGTGCTCGGGCGCGAGTCGGTAGTCGACGGCGACGACCACGCAGCCCGTCTCGTCCGCGATCAGCCGGCAGGTGCCGTCGTGGCTGTCGAGGTCGCCGACCACCCAGCCGCCGCCGTGGAAGTAGACGATCGCCGGCGGCTCGGCCTCGCTCCCGAAGCGCCGGTAGACCCGGACCGGGAGCTCGCCCTCGGGGCCGGGGATCCGGCGGTCCGAGGTGTGGACGCCGGTGCGCCGCCCCATGCCGATGCCCGCGACGCGACGGAGCTGCGCGCGGCGCACCTCGACGTCGAACGACTCGCGGGACATCCCGATCCGCTCGCCGAGCGTGATCATGGCCTGCACGCGCCGGTCGAGGACCCGGCCGTCGAGGACGACGGGCGGCGCGCCGACGAGCCGGTCGATGACGGGGTCCGGGAGACCCAGGGCGCCCCGCACGAGGCGGGTCACCAGCGAGGTCCGCTCGGCGGCGGTCGCGTCAGCCACGCAGCAGCCGCCCGGGGCGCTCGGCGAGCGCCTCGGGGTCGGGCTCGCCGTCGGCCCGGATCGCCACGCCGTTGACCAGCGTGTGGGTCATGCCGACCGGCCGGTCGGCGGTCAGCCGCTCGCCGTCCGCCGGGAAGTCGCGCAGCCGGCGCAGCGGGCCCGGCGCCACGGTGTCGGGGTCGAACACCGTGAGGTCCGCGGCGAGGCCCTCGCGCACGACGCCACGGTCGGTGAAGCCGTACACCGCGGCGGGCTCGGCGGTCAGCTTGTGGATCGCCCGCTCGAGCGGCATGACCTCCTGCTCCCGCACCCAGTTGCCGAGGAGGTCGGTGCTGAAGCAGGCGTCGCACAGCTGGCTGACGTGGGCGCCGGAGTCGGCGAGGCCGAGCAGCACGTCGTCCCGGGGGAGGAGCCAGGCGATCGCCTCGGGGTCGTCGTTGGCGAGCACCGACCAGAACCTCGTCTCGAGGTCGTCCTCGAGCGACAGGTCGAGGATCACGTCGAGCGGGCTGGCACCGCGCTCCGCCGCGAGGTCGAGCACGGGCCGGTCGGCGAGCTCGGGGTGCGAGGGCGACTCGGCGACCGACAGCTGGCCGAAGTTGAACGGCAGGGTGCCGCGACCCTCGAGGTCCGCGGTCGCGGACGCCCGCCACGCCGGGTCCCGGTACGCCGCGATGCGCTCCTCGCGGGTCGTGTCCATCAGCGTCCGGAAGGACTCGCGCATGTTGAACGTGAACGGCTCGGCGAGGTTCATCTGGAACACCAGCGGCCGGCAGGAGACCTGCGGCCACACCTCGATGCCCCGCTCCCGCGCCGCGTCGTGCTCGGCGACCACCTGCTCGTGGTACGGGATGCCCTTGATCGTGAGCAGGGCCGTCCACGTGAACGGCCGGCCGACCTCGCGCTGCAGCTCGAACACCTCGTCGTTGCTGAACACGCCGCCGGGCAGCATCGCGATCACGCCGCGCCCCGCGGCACCGACCGGGGCCATGAGGGTGCGGAGCTCGTCGAGCCCCGCCCGCCGGCTCGGCACCGGCCGGCCGCGGTCGCCGTTGTGGGTCGGCGACGCGCTGGTGGCGAAGCCGATGGCGCCGGCCGCCATCGCGTCGGCGACCTGGTCGCGCATGCGGGCGAGCTCGGCGTCGGACGGCTCGCGCTCGTAGGCGTCGTCACCCATCGCCCACAGCCGCAGCGCGGTGTGGCCGACGTAGCACGACCAGTTGAGCGCCGTGCCCCGGCTCGTCACCGCGTCGAGGTACTGCGGGAAGGTCTCGAACTCGTCCCAGGGCACGCCGACCGTGAGCGTGTCCAGGCTCATGTCCTCGACGTGCTGGAGGGTCCGGGCGAGCAGCCCGACGGTGTCGGGCGTGACCGGCGCGATCGAGAAGCCGCAGTTGCCGGCCACGACGGTGGTGACGCCGTGGTGGCTGGACGGCGTGAGGTCGGGGTCCCAGAAGACCTGCGCGTCGTAGTGGGTGTGGATGTCCACGAAGCCCGGGGTCACCACGTGCCCGGCGGCGTCGAGCTCGCGCCGGGCCGTGAGGCCCGTGCCGATCTCCGAGATCACGCCGTCGGTGACGGCGACGTCCGCCTCGTAGCCGGGCGCACCCGTGCCGTCCACGACGGTGCCGCCCCTGATGACGATGTCCGCTGCCATGCTCCACCCCCCGGTGCGCGTCCGGGGAGTCTCGCAGGCCCGGCGACGCCGGGCGACCGCGGGCGGGCGGCGGCCCCGCGGCCGACGCCCGCCGGGATCAGCGCTGGATCAGCGCTGGATCAGCGCGGAGGTCGGGAGGACCGGCTCGGCCTCCAGCACGACCTCGGAGAACGGCTGGTTGAACCGCGCGTACTTGGGCTGCGCCGTCTCGCGCATGCGGGTGGTCGAGTGCACCGGGTCGGTGTCGAACTCGGGGATCACGACCTTGCCGAAGAGCTCGATCATCTCGAGGTTCTCCTCGTGCGACACGCCTTCGGGCGGGAAGCCGAACACGAGCTGGTCGACGCCGACCGACTGGTAGTTGGCGACCTGCTCGAGCACCTCCTCCGGGGTGCCGCACAGCATCCAGCCGCCGGCGATCAGCTGGTCGAGCACGTCCTCGTTCGGGATGCTGAACGGCGCCTGCGGCCACACCGGCGCGCCCTCCCGCTTCGGCATCGTGTCGTGGTAGAGCGCCACCATCGTGTTCAGGTAGCCGCGGCCCCGGCTCATCGCGATCTCGCGGGCCCGCTTGCGGTCGTTCAGGCAGATGACCGCGTTGGTCATCATGATGTTGTTGTTCTGGTACTGACCGATCGGGTCGGTGCAGTTCGCCGCCGCCTCCTTGTAGGCGTCGAGCCGGCCCTTCATGTCGAAGATCGGCTCGAAGTTGAAGGCGATGGCGCCGACGCCGAGCTCACCGGCACGGGCGAAGCTCGGTGGGTTGCCGCACGCCATCCAGATCGGCGGGTGGCCCTTGCCGTACGGCTTCGGGAGGATGTTGTGCGGGTACGGCACCTCGAAGTGCTCGCCGTGGAACTCGTAGTCCTCGACCTCCCACATGCGCGGGATCTCGGGGGCCACCTCCTCCCACTCCGCCTTCGTGGAGTTCTTGTCGAGGATGTTGAACGACGCGATCTCGTGGCTGCCGGCGCCGCGACCCGTGCCCCACTCGTAGCGGTTGCGGGTCATGTGGTCCATCATCGCCGCCCGCTCCGCGCACCGGACGGGGTGGTTCACCCGCGGCGAGATGTTCATGATCGCCGTGCCCATGTGGATGCGCTCGGTGGCGTTGGCGACGTACCCGATGATCACCTCGGGCGCCGACATGTGGCTGTACTCGGTCAGCGCGTGGTGCTCGCCGAACCAGACGTACTTCCAGTTGAACTTGTCCGCGTGGATCGCGAGCTCGACCTCCTGCATGAGGCCGGTGTGCTCGCACTCGCTGTCGTGGGCGGCGGGGCCGGGCAGGTAGCCGTTGGAGAAGATGCCGAATTCCACGGTGGGGACCTCCGGGTCTGCCGGGCCGGCCGCTCGGCCCCCCGGAACTAGAACGTGTTCTAGATCGTAGGACGGACCGCGGTCGGATCGCCAGCCGTCGTCGCGATTTCGGCCGGACCCCGTTCCCCGCCACCCGCCAGGCCGCCCCGACGCGCCCGCCCACACGCCGTTCTGTTCGTCGAAAGCGGTGGAGATCCACCCCTTTGGACGAACAGAACGGGGGGGGTCGGGGGAGCGTCAGACCCGCTCGATGACGGTGGCGGAGGCCATGCCGCCGGCCGCGCACATGGCGACGGCGCCGACCGAGGCGTCGGTGCGGTCGAGCTCGTTGAGCATCGTCACGATCATGCGGGCGCCCGTGCAGCCGATCGGGTGGCCGAGCGAGCAGCCGGAGCCGTTGACGTTGACCCGCTCCGGGTCGAGCCCGAGGATCTTCACGGCGGCGACGGTGACGGACGCGAACGCCTCGTTGATCTCCCAGGAGTCGACGTCGCCGATCGACACGCCGGCCTTCGCGAGCGCCTTCGGGATCGCGATCGACGGGGCGATGCCGGTCTCGGCGGGCGTCAGCGAGGCCGAGGCCCAGCCGCGGATCCGGGCGAGGGGCGTGAGGCCGTGCGCCTCGGCGTAGTCGCTCGACACGAGCACCAGCGCGGCGGCCGCGTCGTTCAGGCCCGACGAGTTGCCGGCCGTGGTGGTGGCGCCCTCGTCGTCGGGGTTCAGCAGCGGCAGCGACGCGAGCTTCTCGAGCGTCGAGGTGCGGCGCGGGTGCTCGTCGACCTCGAAGGTCGAGCCGTCGGGCAGCGCCACCGGCACGACCTCGCGCTTGAACCGGCCCTCGTCGATCGCCCGCACCGCGTTCATGTGGGACCGGTACGCCCACTCGTCGGCCTCCTCGCGGGACACGCCGGCGAGGCGGGCGGCGTTGTCGCCCACGCCCTTCGCGGTGTTGAACGGCGGGGCGTCGGGCGTCTCGAGGTTCGCGGCCGGCAGCCACGGCTCGCCGAACTTGGCGGTGGCCGGGGCGGTCGACATCGACTCGACGCCGCCGGCCGCGCCGACGTCGATCATGCCCGCGGCGATGTTGGCGGCGATCCACTGGGCGCCGGCCATGCCCGACGCGCACCAGCGCTGGGTCGCGACCGCGGGCACGCTGGTGAGGCCGAGCTGGTTGGCGGCGTATCGGCCGACGTTGCCGCCACCCTGCATCGACTCGCCGAAGCCGATGTCCTCGAACTCGGCCGCGTCGATGCCCGACCGCTCGACGGCCGCGCCGAGGGCCACCTCGGCGAGGGTGTTCGCGTCGACGCCGGCGAGCGACCCCTTGTAGGCGGTGGCGATCGGCGTGCGGGCGGCGGAGACGATGACGATGTCGGTGGGCACGTGGGGCTCCTCGGGCGGGTCGCCGTGGTGGCGGGCTGGACCTGACGGACCGTCAGATCGGTGCGCAGATGGTGGCAGGTCGGCGATCTCCGCGTCGAGCCACCGTTCCGGACCGCACGAGCCGGCGGCGCGGAGCATGATCTCGGCCCATGGGCGACGCCGAGGGGTTCCAGGGGGTCATCGACAGGTACCGGTCGGGGTCGACCCCGGCGTGGCCCGAGGACCCGGCGCCGCCGCCGGGCGCGCCCAACGTGGTGCTCGTCGTGCTCGACGACGTCGGCTTCGCCCAGCTCGGCTGCTACGGCTCCGACATCGACACGCCCACCTTCGACGGCCTCGCCGCCCGCGGGCTGCGGTACACGAACTTCCACACGACGGCGCTCTGCTCGCCGACCCGGGCGTGCGTGCTCACCGGCCGGAACCACCACCGCAACCACATGGGCCGGATCATCGACCTGGCCACGGGCTTCCCCGGCTACGACAGCCGGATCCCGCGGGAGAACGGCTTCCTGTCGGAGATCCTGGTGGAGCGCGGCTGGGCGGCCCACGCCGTCGGGAAGTGGCACCTCACGCCGGACGAGGAGGCGAACCTCGGGGCGACGCGCGTCCGCTGGCCCCTGGGCCGCGGGTTCGAGCGCTTCTACGGGTTCATGGAGGGCGAGACCAACCAGTTCGCGCCGTCGCTCGTGGAGGACAACCGCTTCGTCGACGCGGGGCGGCCGCTGCCCGACGCCGGCGACGGCGGGTACCACCTCACCGAGGACCTGGTCGACCACGCCATCGCCCAGCTCAACGACCTCCGCAACGCCGCCCCCGACAAGCCGTTCCTCCTCTACCTCGCCACCGGCGCCTGCCACTCGCCGCACCAGGCCCCGCCGTCCTGGATCGAGCGGTACCACGGGCGCTTCGACGCGGGGTGGGACGAGTGGCGGGCCCGCACGCATGCCCGCCAGGTCGCCGAGGGGATCCTCCCGGCCGACGCCGAGCTGTCGCCACGGCCGGACCACGTCCCGGCGTGGGACGCGCTGTCCGATGACGAGCGTGCGGTGTCCGCCCGCTACATGGAGGCGTTCGCCGGCTACCTCTCGCACACCGATGACCAGGTCGGCCGGCTGCTCGACCACGTGGCCGAGCTCGGCGAGACCGAGCGCACGATCGTCGTCGTCCTGTCCGACAACGGCGCGAGCTCCGAGGGCGGGCCCGGTGGCTCGCTCAACGACGTCCGGCCCTGGAACCTGTCCGGGACCGACCTCGCCGAGGCGGTGGAGAAGCGAGACGCGATCGGTGGGCCGTGGGTCCACAACAACTACCCGTGGGGCTGGACGGTCGCCGGCAACACCCCGTTCAAGCGGTGGAAGCGCGAGACTCACGAGGGCGGGGTGTGCGACCCCCTGATCATCAGCTGGCCGGGGCGCACCGAGGGCGACGGCGGGTTCCGCCGCCAGTACGTCCACGCCGTCGACCTCCTGCCCACGATCCTCGACCTCGCCGGGGTCGAGGCCCCGTCGGACCTCCGCGGCGTCGCGCAGTCGCCGCTCGACGGGGTGAGCGCCGCTGCGACCCTCACCGATCCCGCCGCGCCCGAGGTGCGCACCACGCAGTACTTCGAGATGCTCGGCTGCCGCGCGATCTACCACGAGGGGTGGAAGGCGGTCGCCAACCACCCGATCTTCGACCAGTCGCTGTCCTTCGACGACGACGTGTGGGAGCTGTACCACGTGGCCGTCGATCCCTCGGAGTGCCACGACCTCGCCGCCGACGAGCCCGACCGGCTCGAGCGGATGGTGGCGCTGTGGTGGGAGGAGGCCGGGCGCAACGACGTGCTCCCGCTCGACAACGCGCCGTTCGACCTCGTGTTCGGCGAGGCGGCGGACCGGCACCGCCGACGACGCCGGTTCGTGTACCGGCCCGGCACGGGCCCGGTCGCCGAGGCCGTGGCGGTGAACCTCCGCAACCGGCCGCACACGGTCGCCGCCGAGGTGGTGGTGCCCGACGGCGGGGCGGAGGGCGTGCTCGTCGCGCAGGGGTCCGGCTACGGCGGCTGGGCGCTGTTCCTGCTGGGCGGCCGGCTGCACTGGGTGCACCACCACGTCGCGAAGCGGATCGACGAGGTGGTGTCCGACGTGGAGGTCGGCCCCGGCGAGCACGTGCTCGGCCTGCGCTACGACCACCACGAGGAGCAGCGCGGCACGGCGCACCTGCTCGTCGACGGCGCCGAGGTCGGCTCGGTCGAGGTGCCGTCGTTCACGCTCACCCGCTGGGCCATCACCGGCGAGGGCCTCTGCTGCGGGTTCCAGTTCGGGCTGCCCGTGTCGCCGCGCTACCGCACGCCCTTCCGCTTCACGGGGGAGCTGCGGCGCGTCGTGATCGAGGTCGACGGCCAGGAGCTGCGCGACCCGGTGGCCGAGGCCGGGGTCGCGCTGCGCGCCCAGTAGGGCGACCGGTCAGACCGGGAAGCCCTGCACCTTGGCGCTGGCCACGACGCGCTTCCAGATCGAGTCGAGCCAGGTGGCCCGGCAGTCCTCGATCTCGAAGTCGGGGAGGGTCCAGTGGTGCGCGTCGAGGTCGGGGGTGCCGCCGAGGTCGAGCACGTCGGCGAGGTTGTTCGCGGCGGCGTCGCGCGGGGCGAGGGGCGGCAGGTCCCACGACCACTCGATCATCCGCAGCACCGACGTGTGGTCGTACAGGCCGTGGGCCACGTGGCCGCGCTTCGCGATCGGCGACGCCACGAGGCACGGGACGCGGAAGCCGCGCAGCGCCGTCTTCGGGTCCGCGTCGGGTCCCTCGGTCGGCACGACGTGGTCGTAGAACCCGCCCCACTCGTCGAAGTTGACGACGAGGACGGTGCGGCCCCAGTTCGGCGACGTGGTCACCGCCTCGTACACCTCGTGGAGGAACTCGCAGCCGGCGCGGATGTCGGACACGGGGTGGTAGTCGCCCGAGGTGCCGAACGGCGTCGGCAGGATGAACCGCGGGTCCACGAAGCTCACGTTCGGCAGGCGCCCGGCGGCCGCGTCCTGCTTGAACTGGTCGAACGTCCGCGTGATGAACAGGTGGCGGAGGCCGAGCAGCGCGCTGAACGGCGCGTCGGAGAAGTAGTAGCGGCCCTCGAGGCCCGCGGTGGCGAGCCGGTCCCAGATCGTCGGCAGCTGCGAGATGTCGACCGTGTTGGTGATGCGGTCGGTGCGGCCGCAGTGCTGGAAGAACCGGTTCGGGAACGTCGGGCCCATGGTCGCCGCGAAGTAGTTGTCGCACACCGTCCAGGCCGGCGCGGCCTCGCCCCAGAACAGCAGTTGGTCCTGCTCGAAGTAGCCGATCGGGAACGTGTCGGGCGCCTCGAACAGGAACCCGTCGTTGCGGCCGCCGTCGTACTGGACGCGCCCGGCCTCGTAGCCGTGGCCCGGGTCGGCCATGTCGCACGCCGAGAACTCGGTCAGGCGGTGCGTGTCGTGCGAGGTGCCGGCGCCGTCGACGAACGACAGCCCGGCCTGCTTCCCGTCGCCGCCCGGCAGCCACCCGAGGAAGTGGTCGTACGAGCGGTTCTCCATCATGACCACGACGATGTGGTCGAAGCCGGCCTCGGCCGCGTTGCCGCGGGAGACCACCGGCC
>JAEVZA010000257.1 GCA_023392475.1 Actinomycetes bacterium
CCGGCGAACCGCTGCACGTACGTGAACACCGCTCGCTGGTGGGCATCGAACACGCGTCGCAGCGCGTCGGGTTCGCCGGCGGCGAAGGCGACCTCGAGGGGTTCGCTCGCGATCCGCCCGGGCATCAGCCGGAGGGTACCCGGCGTGGTGGCGCTGCGGTCCGTCCGGTGCGGCAGCGCGGTCTCGTGCGGTGGCGCGTGCATCCGACCGTTCCTTCGACGCCTCGCCGGGACCGGATGCGACGCGACGCGGCGGCCGCCGGTGCATCCGAACGGGTGGTCGCGTGCGAACTCATCTGCGAACGACCATGCCACCGCTCCCGCTCGATCCCCCCACCGCGGTCCTCGCGTCCTGCGTCGCGTGGACGGTGATCGGCGTCGCGTCCGGGTACGGCGGGTACCGGCTCCCGCTCACGGCGCTGGACCACGACACCTGGCTCACCCGTCCCCGGCACTTCGAGCGCGACGGTCAGGTGTACGTGCACGTGCTCCGCATCCACCGTTGGAAGGACCGGCTGCCCGAGGCGGGCGACCTCTTCCCCGGCGGCTCGTCGAAGCGGGCCCTGGGGGGTGTCGACGACGCTGCGCTGCGGCGGTTCGCCGCCGAGACCCGCCGGGCCGAGCTCGTCCACTGGGCGAACCTCGTCGCGGGGCCGGTGTTCCTGCTGTGGTGCCCGCCGGTCGTCGGCGCCACGATGTTCGTCTTCGGCGTCGCGGCGCACCTGCCGTTCATCTGCATCCAGCGCAGCAACCGCGCCCGCATCGAGCGGATCCTCCGACGACGCACGCGCATCCCGCGGTGATCGCGAGCGGGCCCCGCGCGGCGCCGCGCGAGGCCCGCCCGCACCTCGGCTCAGGTGGCAGGGACGAGGCGGGTGTCGGCGCTCCCTGCGACCAACCCGGCGGTGAACACCTTCGTCCCGAGGGAGCTGTTGAGCGCCATCGCTGCGTCCCCGGTGAACGAGACGCGGATCCCGGAGACGACCACGCCCCTCGACGTCGTCGCCACCTTCGCCCCCGAGAGGTCGAGGTCGAACACCCGCAGCGACGCAGGCGAACCGTTGACCTTCGTGGCCACGAGGTGGGGGGAGCCGTCGATGACGATCGTGAAGTCGGACACCGTCACGGCCTTCCACCTCGCCAGGTTGACGAAGACCAGCCCGCCGGAGTGCGTGACCGTGCCGGCGAGCGTCGCGGCGTCGACCGACCCGCCGTTCACGGGGAACGTCGCCTTCACGCCGATGCCGCCCGGCAGGACGACCGGGACCTCGCTCGCTCCCCCGGCGGGCAGCGGCAGGATCCCGTTGCGCACGAGGGTCGACGTCACCGCGGGTGAGGCCGTCACGGACGTGGCCCCGCCCCGCAACACCAGCGCGGCGTCCGCGCTCGCCGCACCCACCGGCACCACCAGCGTCACCAACGCCACCAGCGCTGCCACGGCACCGGCGAATCCTGTCCTGCTCCTCACCATGTCGATTCCTCCTCGACCATCTCGCGGTTCGCCCCGAACGAAGGGCCTCGATGGTCCTTCGACGAGGATCCGCCGACGGATGCGCATCGACACCCCGTCGGGCGGGAACCCACCGCAGTTCCGGGTGCCGGTCGCCGGCGTCGCCGAGGTCCTCCCCCGCGTCACGCGTTGGTTCGGTCGGATCTGTCATGAAGGTGTGGACGCTGGGTAGGCCCGACGGGTTGGGTTCGGCGCTCCAGGGGAGGGGAACATGACGGAGGTCCGGGACATGGTCGAGGTGTGGTGCGATTCCACGGGGCGGTGGGTGCCGGGGTTCGAGCTGCGGGAGCGACGTTCCGACGGCTCCGTCGTCGTCGGCCGGCCCGGCGGTCCGACGTTGCCCGAGGCGTTCACCGCCGCTCGCGTTCGACCCGACGAGGCCCGCAGGGCCTGATCCGGCCCCGACGTCCTCGAGCGGAGCTCAGCCCGACCGCACCTCGTTCGACGCGTCCTCGTCCCGGAGGACCTCGAGCCGCGACGGTTCGGTGGAGGCGGCGCGGGCCGCCCGTCGAGCGCGGACGATCGCGAACCCGACGCCGGCCGCCACGACGAGCAGCGCGACCCACGGCCAGCGACGGCGTCGGCGGACGGGCGCCGGCGCCACGACGCGCCGGGCACGCTCGACGCCCTTCTCGATGCCCTCGGCCCCGCTCTGGACCGTCGAGGTCAGGCGGTCGGCGACGTCGGGTGCCACACGTGACGCGTGGCTGGAGACGGCGTCCACGACGTCGAAGGCGTTCTGGCGCAGTTGGTCGATCTGCATGAGGGGCGCCCCTTCCGGCACAGGTGGATCGTTGGACACCTACCGTCCGTCGACGCGGGCAGAACCTGGCGCCGGTCGGCCCACCGGAGGCCACGCCGCGCGCGACGAGGGCCCCTGGACGACATCGTCCAGGGGCCCTCGCGGCGAGCTCGGGAGGTCAGACGCGAGCTCGGCTGCTGGTGCTCATCAGCGCCGCCACGATCAAGCCGACCACGCCGACGGCCGCCACGATCCAACCGATGGTCGGGCTGGCCAACAGTGCGATGAGCACACCTACCACGATGACGAGCAACGCTGCTCCGATCGTCATGACACTGACCTCCTTGTCGAGCGTGACGGAGGAGGTACCCGGTTCCGTCTCCCGTCAAACCCCGTCGTGGAGGGATCGGGGCCCGGTGCTCGATCGGGGAGCGTTCCCCGCCTCTCCGCGGACGTCGTGGAGCGCGCCCCGACGCACTCCTGGGGGAGACGCCGGGGCGCACGCCCGGGTCGGGGCTCGCCCTGGCCGGTGCTGAGGCCGTGCGTCGCCCCTCCGGGCATCCGCCACGTACCCCGGCTGCTGGGCCCACAAACAGTGTGTGCCGACGGCGGGTCAGCGGATGAGCAGTCCGGTCATGGTGGGGAGTCCGACCAGGGTGTCGTCCGGGACGAGGTTCATCGCGGAGCCGCCGGTGACGGCGAACTGGTAGGAGATGAACTGCGACGCGAGCGGCAGCGACCAGTTGCCGTTGCCCGACAAGGTGAACGGCGACGCCTCGGGCGTGAAGAACACGCCGGAGAGCGTGGGACCGGCCCCGCCGGCGATGCTGAACTTGTTGCTCGAGAGCTCCGACCAGTACGAGAGCCCGGCGAACGGCCCCTGGGTCGGCGCGGTCCACGTGGGCGGGTTGCCGTTGATCTGGATGTAGCCCGAGCTCATGACGACGGTCGTGTGGTTCACGTTGAGCTGCCCGCCCGTGACCTTCCACTCCCCGTTGCGGACCAGCACCCACGCCGCTGCGGAGCTCGAGGCGGTCGTGCACGGCGTCGTGACGGTCGGGGGCAGGCACGACGAGCTGAGCGTGGAGTTCGCGTTCGCCGAGTTGAACGTGAGCGTCCCGCCGGTCATCGAGAGCGCCTTGTCGAACACGACGTTGCCGCCGCTGAACGTGATGGTCGTGCCGTTGCCGATGGTCAGACCGCCGCTGCAGTCGACCCACCAGTTCCCCGCTGCGGTGATCGTGCCGGACGGGTTGCAGCTGTAGGTGCTCGACCACTTCTGGAACCCGGTCGGCTGGCCGGTCGTGCCGATGGCGGCCTTGAGGTTGTCGAGGTACGCCGGCGTCCCCGTCGGACAACCGGCGAGCGTGACGCCGTGGTAGGTCGGATAGGAGGTCTTGCAGTTGTAGCGCCAGTCGACCGGCGTCCTGGTGGCCCGGGCCGAGGCTCGCACCGGCTGGGGCAGGAGCCGGGAGCCGGCGACGTCGGCAGGATCACACGCCGGTGCGCTGCACGTCGTCGCCCCGACGGGGAGGGCGAACAGCTTGATCTGACCGGCGGTGCTGCCGGTGGTCGGCACCGCGGTCAGGCTGGTGCCGCTGCCTGAGGCCGAGACGGTGACCTGGTTGCTGTTGCAGGTGCTGCCGTCGGAGTCGACGGCGATGAGGCCGCTGACGGTGCTGGTGCCGACCTTGACCTGGGCGCCGCCGCCCACGCTCAGCGCGACGCAGCCGGTCGGATCGAGCAGCCACAGGGCCGGCACCTTGGTGCCGGTGCCGAGCACGCCCTTGACGGTTGCGGAGCGGGTCACCGGCACGTCTCGGACGCCGATGACGCGGGCGAACGTCGTGGGGTTCGACGCGGTGAGCTGCACCCGCATCCGTTGGCACGCCGTCCCGTCGTTCTGCCACGGTCCGGGGGCCCTGGCCACGGCGATCTGGCTCGCCGGCACCGGGTAGGTGATCGTGAGCACGGTGCTGCCGAGGGTCTGGGTCGCGGTCGACTGGGTGGTGCCGTCGCCGACGCACCCCGAGGTCGGGATCGGTGAGCAGAACGTCGCCGGGGACAGCGACGCCATCTGGGTCGCGTTGCTCTGCAGGTAGCGGACCGCCTGCTCGCAAGCAGCCTCCGGTTGGCCGCCTGCGAGCGACGGCCCTCCAGCGAGCGCGGCGGCGTCCACCGCCGCCTGAGAGGACACCGCCGTGGACCGCGCCTGTCCGACGTCGAGCACGAGCGCGGCGATCAACATCAGGCCGACCAGCGTCAACGCGACGACGACGGCGACGACGCCGCGCTCGCAGCGCCGCCCGGCCCGCCTCATTGCTCGTACCGGGTGATGGCGCGGCTCGTCAGCGTGATGTTCTGGCTGAAGACGAGGAACTGCAGCGTCTGCGGGCGGGTCACGCTCACCTGCACGCGTCGGCCGCTGTCTGCGCTGTTGTCGACGAAGCACGGACTGGTGCCGCCCGCCGTCGTCATCGTGCTGCCGGCGGCGACCGGGGCCGTCCCGGGCCCCGATACCAGGGCCACGCAGATCTGTGCCGTCGTGAGCGATCCGGCGGAGTTCGCGACCGCCTGCTGCTGCACGAGCTGCGCCCACGTCAGGCCCGAGCAGTTGGTCGTCGGCGTGCACTGCGAGTCCGGGACCGTCGCCCCGAACCGCGCCGCCTCACGGGCGGACCCGTTCAGGTTGATCTTCTGGAAGTACGCCGCGCCGCCCGTGAAGATCCCGAGCAGCAGCGCGAACAGCAGGGGCGCGAGCAACGCGAACTCCACGATCGCCGCTCCCCGCTCGCGACCGGTGCGTCGACGGCCGCGGCCGTCGATCCTCGCCGGCGTCAGGTGCGTCCACATGCTGCCCTGAATCGCCACGATGCGTGGTGTCGTTACCACACAGGGAGAGTTCTTACCGTTCCATCACCTGCAGGCGGCTTCGACTACGACGGCGGTCATCACGAAGCGCTACGGCTCCGCGTCGGTGCGGACGCTGAGGGGCTCCGGACCCCTGGTTGGCGCGCTCCGCGCTCTCGTTCCGGAGCGACCGCCGCCACGAGCCCGACTCCGCGAGGTGTTCGATGCCCACCGGGTGGACGACGTGATCACCCTTCTGCATCGGGGGTCATCGTCATGATCCAGACGTCGGGACCGCCGCCCCGCAAGCGGAGGTGGTGGGAGACGGTGAAGCCCAGCCGCACGTAGAACCTGACGTTGCGCTCGGTGGACGTCTCGAGGGAGACGACCTCTCCGTGCCGGCGAGCATGCTGGAGCGCGGGTCGCAGGACCCCGGTCGCCCGTCCGGCGCCCTGCTGATCCGGTCGCGTGCCGACCGCACCGAGGTAGCGGCACGGGACCGTGGGCCGCAGCGACTCGAGCTGCGCCTCGGCGTCGAGCGACGCAGCGTGGCGATCCCCTTCGAGGTCGGCAGCCCGTGCAGCCGCACGCTCGGCGACATCAGGCGGCACCGTCGTCCCGGGCAGCATCCACAGCGACGCGCTCACGACGCCCGAGGCCGGATCGTCGTGGACCCATGCCTCGCCGTACGGCAACACCAGCTCGCGCAGGGCGAGCTCCTGCAACGACTCGATGCGCGCCCGGTGATCGGTCGAGTCGACCGTCCACCGCGTCCACGGGGAACCGACGAACGCGTCGGCGAGCACCTCGGCGATCGCCGGGACGTCGCCGGCCACCGCTCGACGAACCGGCCCCCTCGGCACTGGCTCCTGACCGTCCACCGTCGACCATCATCGTCCGCTCGCACGTGATCCGAGGTGGTTCGGCGAGCGGCGACGCACCAGACCGGATCGACCGTCCGCCGATCGTCGGCTCGACAGGACCGTCCGAGCCCTGGACGGCTGTTCGATCCCGGGTGTTACGGATCCGTACCGCCCCCTCCGTAGGGTCGGGTGCAGCCGTGACCGGAGGGGAGGCAGCCGTTGTCCGCGATCGATCCCGACGCCGTCGCGCTCTCCTTCGAGGAGGCGGGTGACCTGACCCCCTCCGAGGTCGATGTCGCCCTGGCGCACCACCGCCACTTCCTGACTCACCGCCTCGGGGTACGGGCCGAGATCGTGCTCGACCACCTCGATGGCCGCCACGACGAGCTCCACCGCCTCATCGAAGGGGCCGGCTGGTCACCTGCCGTGCTGGTCTGGGTGATGGGGACCTTCATCGACACGAACGTCGAGTGCCCCGGCGCACCCGCCCCGCCGATGGACCGGCTGGCCGCAGCCGGGCACTGGTCCGCGGCGTTCTCCCTGCACCGCCAGGGCGACGCCGTCCGCACCGCCACCGCCGCGTTCAACTGCGACCTGCTGCGGCTCGCGTGCTGCTACGGCGGCACCGTCTCCCTGACCGAGACGACGCGGACCGGTGGTCCGCTGCGCCAGGTCGGCGTGTGGCGGGTCGACCCCGCGTCCGAACCCACCTTCGTCGAGGGCTCCGCCGGCTGACGCCCCTCCGGCGGAGCCCTCGCGTACACACATCGAGCGACACCGGGCCACTCGTCGCGGCTCGTCGGCGTCGCCCCGACCGCTCGCCTGCTGCGCGCCGGTCGGCGGGTCGTCGCTAGCCGAGCGCCTTGGCCTTCAGGGCGTCGAACTCGGCCTGGGTGATCGCCCCGCTGTCGAGGAGCTGCTTCGCGTTCGCGATCTGCGCCGTCGGCGAGGTGTCCGCGGCGACGTTCTGCACGTAGTCGTTGAACTGCCGCTGCCGGTCAGCCGCGTGGGCGAGGCTGCGCTGCGACATCCCCTGGCCGCGGACGATCAGGTAGACGAGCGCGGACAGGAACGGGATGAGGATCAGGAAGATGACCCAGACGGCCTTGGCGCCGCCGCTCTCGTCCTGGTCCCGGAACAGGTCCGTGAGGATCTGCCACAGGATGATGAACCACATGATGATCAGGAACCACACGAAGGTGGTCCACAGCAGTTCGCCGAGGTTGACATCTGCGAGCAGCACGCGGCCTCCCGGGATCGAGGCGCCATCGGTGGCGCCGCGCGCAACCTAGCCGGGACCGTGGCCCGCGACTGACCTTTGGTCCGCAACCGCCGACCGGGCGGCCCATGCCGGGATCATCGCCCGATCGGTGGTCAGATGAGGCGCTCGACGGTCGGCGCAGCACCGACCGGCACGGGGGAGGGACGCCGCGATGGGTGCACTGCGTGACATGGGCGATGGCTGGTGGCACACGACCTCGGCGGACCTGGACCTGGAGGCGCACGAGCTCACCGCCGCGTTCAGGTCGGACATGCTGAAGCGCGTCGGCGACTGGATGGGCGACGGGCTGCTGCGGGGCCGGACGGAGTGGGGCGACGACTACCTGCTCGCCGCCCTCTTCGTCCCGGTCATGGATCCCCAGACGAACAGCGAGGACGTGAAGCCGTCCGCGGTGTGGTCCCGAACGATCCTCGTGCTGGCCACCCGGGACGCGGTGCTGACGGTCGACAGCTCGCCGGAGGACCGACCGGACGTCGACCCGTCCGTGGTCGGGAACCGGTTCCGAGCGACGTCGGACCGGCGCCCCGGCCGACTCGTCACCCTCATCCTCGACGCCGTCGCCACCGCGTTCGTCGCGATCGTCGACCGGTTCGAGGAGGAGGCGAACGCGATCGAGGAGCTGCTGGACGACGACTCGCCGCACTCCCGCCTCGGCGGCAACTACCTGCGCGAGCGGCTCAAGACGTTCCGCGGCGACCTGTACAAGGTGCGCCGGGCGATGCTGCCGACGATGGAGGCGGTCCGGCAGATCGTGTCCGGCACCGACCTCGCGGGCGCCGAGCTGTTCCCCGACGACCTCGAGCGACGGCTGCGGGACACGCTGGACAAGCTGCTCTACACGTCGGAGTCCTTCGAGGGGATCCGGGACGAGGCGAGCTCGCTGCGGGACTACCACCAGACCCGGATCGCGAACGAGCAGAACGAGGTCATGAAGACCCTCACGATCGTCGCCGCGCTGGTCCTCGTCCCGACGTTCATCGTCGGGTTCTTCGGTCAGAACTTCATCGACATGCCCGGCCTCCACGACGGCTTCTGGGTGGCCGTGATCCTGATGGCGGTCATCGTCCTGCTCGAGGTCGTGTTCCTCTGGTGGCGGGGCTGGATCGGGGACCGCGGCAACTCGAAGGTCGAGCACGCCGCCCGAGCGGCCCTGGCGCTCGCGGCGAGCCCGATCCACTCCGTGACCGACCGGCGCCGCTGATCGCGCCGAGCGCACGGTGCGACGGAGATCGGGGTGTGGGGCCGGCTGCCGACGTCGAGGATCGACGGTCCCCGCACGGTGGCGCCGCGGCGGGACCCGCGATCGGTGCGTCGGGATCCGGTGTGTGAAGGTGGAACCGGTGGCCACGTCCGCGACGACGCCGTCCGACCCGGTCCGTCCGGGTCGGCGAGGCGGACCGGGCCGCCGCGACGCGCTCCCGGCGGCGGTCCTCGGGATGGCGACGGCGGCGATCGGGATCGCCCGGGTGGACGCCGGCGTCCCGCTGTGGCGGGACGAGGCCGTGACCGCGGTCGCGGTGTCCAGGTCGTTCCCGCACCTCCTCGGCCTGGTGGTCCACGGCGACGAAGCCGGGATGGGCAGCTACTTCGTCGGCCTGAAGGTCTGGAGCGCGCTCGGATCGGGGGACCGCACGCTCCGCTGCTTCTCCGTCCTGGGTGGGGTCGTGGCCGTCGTCGCGCTCGCGCTCCTCGTCGGGCGGCACTTCGGCCGGACGGCCGCGTGGCTGAGCGGGCTCCTCCTGGTGACGAACCCGACGTTCCTCTACTTCCTGACCGAGCTGCGGAGCTACAGCTGGGTGATGGCCGCGTCGGTCGTGTCGACCGCGCTCGTCCTGCACGCCACGACGTCCGGCGCGCGTCGTTGGTACGTCGGCTACGGCGTCGTCGTGGGGATCGGGCTCGGTCTGCACCTGGGGTTCGCCCTCGTCGTGGCCGCCCAGGTGGCGGGCGTGCTGGCAGGGCGGCGGCACGTCCGCCGGTCCGTGACCGGCCTCGCGCTCGCCGGCCTGATCGCGGTCCTGCTGCTCGCGCCGCTCCTGCCGGCTGCCGCCGCGAACTCGAGCCAGGTGTCCTGGATCCCGGCGCTGGACGTCCCGCACCTCACGTCGTCGCTGTGGGGGCTCGCGGGGACCCGCGCGTGGGGCCTGCTGATCATCTCGGGCCTCACGGTGTTCATCGCCACCCGGCTGCGCCTCCGCGACGGGTCGACGATCGGCGCCGCGACCCTCGTCGTGTTCCTGGCGGCCGTCGTCCCGCCCGTCGGCCTGGCCCTCGTGTCCGTGCTGAAGCCGATGTTCATCCCGCGGTACATGGTGGGTGCGGTGCCGTTCCTCGCCGCGTGCGCCGGCATCGGCGTCGCGTCGATCAGGGTGCCGGCGCGGGCCGTCCGGTGGCTCGCCGCCGTCGTGGCCGCCCTCGCCCTGACCCTCTTCGCCGCGAACTCGCCGTTCCACAAGTCGGAGATCGAGGACCTCCGCGGCGCGGCGACGTTCCTCGACGCGCACCGTCGACCGGGTGACGTCGTGCTCTTCTTCCCGACCTACTCACGTTCGGCGCTCATCCGGTACTGGCGCGACAGCCCGACCGCCGACATCGCCGTCCGTTCGTGGGACCCCGATCGCGTCCAGGCGCTGGAGGTGCCGACGTCGGTGCTCGTGGCCCGGCTCCGGGGCCACCGGCGCATCTGGCTGGTCGGCTACGAGCACGAGTCCTGGCACCGGTTCCCCGAGCCCGTCGCTCCGCTCCTCCCCCTCCTCCGGGCGCAGCCGACGCTCGACCTCCGCCACTTCGGATCCTTCGACGTGCGCCTGCTGCCCGTCCCGCTCGCCCTGGACCCGTGACCCGGGCGGACCTGCCACGCGCCCGCCCGACGACCTCGTCACGACCCGTCGTGACTGAGCCGTCGCACAGTCGGTGGGCACTTCCACCCAGTTGACGATTGAGGTTCGGAAGTCGTCTCCCTATGGTCATGGAGCCCGGCCAGATCGTCGGCACCGGATCGTCCGCACACGAGACGTTCGGGTGCACCGATCGATCCGGACGGGCGGCTCGGATCCGAACCAGCAGCCGATCGAAGCAGCCCCACGCCCCTCGACGCCCGCACTCGGAGTTCCAGTGGTCACCTCACCGCCCGCGCCCGCCAACCCCCCTCCCGACCAGCAGTCGCACGCCCTCCCGTGGGTGCTCCGCGAAGTGGTCCGCCTCGTCCTCGACGACGACTGGACCGCGTGCGCCGCCGCGACGACGCTGCGAGCGCAGGCCGACACCCGCGTGCTGCAGCAGGCACGGGCATCGGTCGTGCGGGCGCTCGGCGACCGCCCGAGCCGCGTCGACGAACGGGCAGCGCTCACGCTCCGGCTCGCCACCGCCGACGGACCGGTCGCGTGCAGCCTCGACGGCCAGGGCTGCCCGGCGTGCGGCGTGACCGTCAGCCGCGCGTGACCGCCGACCCGATCCCGTCGACCGGGCCCCGCCCCGGGCGACGACAGGTCCCCTAGGGAGCGCGGACGGCAGGGGAACCCCCAACCCCTGCCGTCCGGCGCGTCGGAGCACGGTGTCCGGCCGAACCCCCGGTCGAGCGCGGACCTGGATCCATCGCCCGCACCTCGGTCGGCGCCGAGATCGTGTTCTGACGATTGTTCGTGCTGTCTGGCAGCGCGGATCGTCATGGGAACGCGCTCCGGGATCGAGGAGCCGGGCATCCCCGACGGTGACGGCACGCCCGCGCCCGTGCGCGGCGACGACGTCGGCGAGACTCACCACGGTGGAGCGCGACTGGTACGTGGTGGTCGGCACGGGAACGTGCCCCGAGTGCGGCCTCGACGTGGCCGCACCCCCGATCGAAGGCCTCGGCGCGGCGCTCGTCGCCGAGGCGGACGCGTGGTCCGAGCTGCTCGCCGCACGACCCGACGCCGCGCTCCGACGCCGGCCGTCGCCGTCCGGGTGGTCGGCGCTCGAGTGCGCGTGCCACGTCCGAGACGTGCTGGGGAACTTCGCGGACCGGACGGAGCTGGTCCTCGCCGAGGACGACCCGACCTTCGGCTGGTGGGACCACGAGGCGGCCGTCGACGACGAGCGCTACGGCGAGCAGGACCCGGCGGTCGTCGCCGACGAGCTCGTCGATGCGGCGGCGCGGCTGGACGACGTGCTGGCCGGCGTCGCCGACGGGGAGTGGTCCCGCAGCGGCGTCCGGCGCCCGGGCGAGCGGTTCACCGTCGACGGGCTCGCACGCTTCGCGCTGCACGAGGCGCACCACCACCGCCGCGACGCCGAGCTCGCCCTCGCACCGCGCACCTGAGGCGAAGACACAGGCGCGCCGCGCCGACCCCCGTCAGGGGACGGGCGGCAGCACGCAGTGGGTCTGGCTGTAGATCGTCGCCATGCACTTGTTGCAGTGCACGCACAACCCCGCGTCCGCCCGACCGTCGGCGAGCTTGTTCGGCAGCCCCGGGTCGCGCAGGAGCGCGCGGGCGATGGCGACGAACTGGAACCCCTCACCGAGGACGCCCTCGATCGTCTCCAGCGTGTTGACCCCACCGAGGTAGACGAGCGGCATGCTCAGCGCGGCGCGGAACTGCCGCGCGTACTCGAGGAAGAACGCCTCCTCGAACGGGTACTCGGGCAGGATCCGGCGACCGAACACCTTCACCCCGAGGCCGATGAGCTTCGGCTGCGCGGCGGCGAACTCGCGCATCGGGACCGGCCCGCGGAAGAAGTACATCCCGTTGAGGAGCGACGAGCCGCCGGTCAGCTCGAGCGCGTCGAGGTCGCCGTCCGCCTCCAGCGCCATCGCCATCGGGATGCTCTCGTCGAGCCACAGCCCGGCGTCGACGCCGTCGGACATGTTGAACTTCGCCCAGACCGCCATCGACGCGGGGACGGCCTCGCGCACCGCCCTGATGACGCGGCGCGGGAACCGCAGGCGGTTCTCGATGCTGCCGCCGTACTCATCGCTGCGCTTGTTGAGGTTCGGGCTGAGGAACGAGCTCAACAGGTAGTTGTGGCCGAGGTGGATCTCGACGGCGTCGAACCCCGAGTCGGCCGCCACGCGGGCGGCGCGACCGAACTGCTCCACGACCTCGTCGAGCTGCGCCGCGGTGGCGCCGCGGACGATGCCGGTGGCCGGGGCGCTGAACCGCGTCGACGGCGCCGTCGACGGGTACCGCTTCGACTGGTTCTGCGCGACGAGCCCCGCGTGACCGATCTGCGCGGCGACTGCGGCGCCCTCGGCGTGCACCGCGTCGGTGAGCACCCGGAGGTCGTCGACGAGGTCCTCGGTGAAGACGAGGCAGTCGCGGCTCACGCGGCCGTTCTTCGACACGGCGCAGTAGGCGACCGTCGTGAGGCCGATCCCGCCCGCCGCGACCTCGCGGTGGAACTCCACGAGCTCGGGGCTCACCACGCCGCCCCGCATGCGACCCTCGAAGGTGGCCGCCTTCAGCAGCCGGTTGCGGAGCGTGAGCGGCCCGAGCGTCGCCGGGGCGAACGGATCGAGCGTCTCGGTCGGGGCGCCGGTCATGGTCGGACCGTAGCCCTCCCCCGAGCCGACCGATGCGGCCGGCCACCCATGGAAGCCGACCGCTCCTGCCGGGTCGGTCAGGAGGCCGGCCACTCCCGACCGAACCAGCGGGCGATCCGGCTGGTGCCGAACTCCGCCTTGTCGGCCGCGAGCTCGGGCGAAGGCCCCTGCAGCGCGCCGTTCGGGGTCTCCCCGGCGCGGAACACGACGTCGACCTTGGCCACCTCGTCGTCGCCGAACTCGAGGTAGCAGACACCGCGCCCGTCGTAGGCCGCGTCGCCGGCCTCACCCCGGAGGGTGGCGGCGATGCGCTCGGCGGCGACGACCGCCTGGCCCTCCGCGAACACACCGGCCTTGGGCGTGCCGACGCTCGTCACGTCCCCCACCGCGTAGACGCCCGGGAACCGCGTCTCGAGCGTGATCGGGTCGACCGGCACCCACCCGTCCACGGTCAGGCCGGAGGCCGCGACCACCTCGGGGACGCGGTGCACCGGCACCCCGAGGAACAGGTCGAAGGGGATCGGATCGCCGTCCTCCACGATCGCCGTCCTCGTCGCCGGGTCGAGCGCCGTCACGAGCCGGCCGCCGTACCAGCCGATGCCGCGCTCCTCGAAGGCCGTGAGGAGCGCGGCGGAGGCGTCGGGAGAGGGCGGGATCGGCGCGCCCAGCGGCATCACGAGCGACACCTCGGAGCGGTCACGCAGCCCACGGCGCACGAGGAGGTCGTGCACCAGCAGCGCCGTCTCGCTCGGGGCGGGCGGGCACTTGAACGGCGTCGATGTCACGCCGACGACCACGCGACCGCCCTGGAACTCCGCGAGTACGTCGCGCAGCGCGAACGCACCGGGCACCGTGTAGAACTCGTGGCCCACCTCCACCAGCCCGGGCGTCGCGGCCGGGTCCAGGTCCGCGCCGAGGGCGACCACGAGCACGTCGGCGTCGAACGCGCCGTCGTCGGTCTCGACGTGGCGGGCGGCGGGGTCGATCGACCGGACGGTGGAGCGCACGAAGCGCACGCCGGGCTTCACGAGCTCGGCGTACGGGTGCACCACCGCCTCCGGCACCGTCCGCCCGAACATGACGTCGAGCTTCGAGAAGCCGAACACGAACCCCTCGGCCCGGTCGACCAGCACGATCTCGTGCGCGTCACCGAACTCATCGGACAGGCGGGTGGTCAGCTCCAGGCCGCCGAACCCCGCACCCAGCACCACGATGCGCATGTGGGGTGACCCTACCGACCCCCGACGGCCGCACGGCCCGCAGGACGTCGTTCTGTTGTGCCGAACCGAGTGGATGCGCTCGGTTCCGCACAACAGAACGTGAGGGACCGGGGACGCTCGTGCGCGGCCCGCGCTGAGACCCGGCCGCCGCCGGGGCGAGACTGTCCGCGCACCCGACCCGGAGGCCCACATGATCCCGCCCGACCAGCTCCGGTCGCTCGACGCCGAGGACCGCGCCGCCCTCCTCCGCCAGCTCGTGGCACTCCAGCTGCCCGGCCGCGCCGCGACCGTCGCGCAGGTCCGGTTCCGCAACGCGGTCCGCACGATCGTGACCGTCGGCGCCGTGGTCCTCGTGCCGTGGACCGCCTACCTCGCGGTCACCCTGCCCCGGCGGACGGTGACCGACCACTGGCGCGGGGCGTGGGTCGGCTTCGACGTGCTCGTGATGGTGGTCCTCGGCGCCACCGCGTGGTTCGGTTGGCGCCGGCGGCAGCTCGTGCTCGTCGGCCTCGTCGCGTCGTCGGTGCTGCTCGCGTGCGACGCCTGGTTCGACGTGATGCTGACCCGCGGCCCCGATCGGGTGCTGAGCGTGCTGACCGCGGTCCTCGTCGAGCTGCCGCTCGCGTTCCTCCTCGGCCGCGCCGTCCTCAACGTGGTGCGGGCCCAGGCGGACCTCGTGTGGGTGCTCAGCGGCCACACCGGCGCCTCCCCCGGCCTGCACCGCCTGCCCCTCCTGCACCTGCTCGCGCGCGCCGGTGACGACGACGGCGTGCCCGCCCGCCGTGGCGGGACGCCCGCCGCCGAGGGGTGAACGTCGCTCACTCCCGCGCCGCCCGAAACGACCGGTGACCGGAGGGGGTCGCGGCGGTACCGTCGTCCGGGGAGGTGGTCGACATGGCAGCAACGCGATGGGACGAGGTCGGCACCCGCTTCACGACGCTGGGCCGCACCCTGCAGGAGCGCTGGGCCGATCGGCCGGACGGGGACGAGGACGCCGCGGCGGAGGTCCGCAGTGCCGTCGACGGCGTGAAGGCCTCGCTCGACGACCTCGCGGACGCCATCACGCGCACCGTCAACGACAAGGACGTGCACGACGCCGCGACGTCCGCGGCGAGCGGCCTCATCGACGCGCTGTCCGGCTCGTTCGAGGACCTGGCGGGCAAGGTCCGCGGCGGGCGCGGCTCCGGGAGCGGCGACGCCCCGTGAGGGCGCCGATCGTCAGGTGAAGTCGATGTCACCCCGGAGCGAGCGCTTGAGCTCGGCGATGCCCGGTGTGCGGGCCACCGTCGACACGGCCTCCCACAGGTCGACCGCCTCCTGACCCCTCGGGATCCGGTTGATGACCGGACCGAACAACGAGGCCTCCTCGGGCCGCTCGAGGTCGAAGGTGATGATCGGCGTACCGACGTCGGGACCGGTGCGTGACAGGGCGACCTCGGTCTCGGAGCGGAGCAGGGCGTCCCACGACTCCTCCTCGGCGGCCTCCGCGAGCGAGGCGGGCAGGCCGGCGGCGGCCAGGCCCTTCGCGATGATCCCGTCGATGATGTCCGCCGGGTCCTCGCCCTGCCACATGCGCCGGGAGGCGCCGTCGACGTGGAGCTGGGTGCCGAAGGCGGTGTAGAGGTCGGCGACCGCCTCGTTCCCGCCGTGGTCCTTCGCCGCGGCGCACACCCGCAGGAGCCGCGAGCCGGTCTGCGTGGCCTGCCGGTACACGTCGGGCACGTCCTTGTCCTCGTTGACGACCCGCAGCGAGATGAACCGCCAGGTCACCTGCAGGTCGGACTGCTCGCTCACCTCCGTGACGAAGCGGCTGGTGATCCACGCCCAGGGGCACAGGGGGTCGAAGAAGAACTCGATCTCGGACATGACCGCTGCAACCCGCCGGACCGCCGGGCGTGTTCCCGGTCCGGCGCGGTTCCCGCTCAGCTCCGGATCCGCCCGGTCCGGCCTCAGCCTTCGAGCTGCGGCAGCAGCGCCCGATCGGCTCGCTGCAGGCAGGCGGCCGTGAGGTGGAGCCCGTCGGGGCGCAGGCACGCGGTCGCGGAGGCGTCGCCGATGCCGAGGAGCTCGCCCAGGTCGGCGACCCGCACCCACGGACGCGACGCGGCCACCTCGGTCGCGAGCTCGTGCACGTGGCGGTTGGTGTCGCCCACGCGCCGCTCGGCCGTGCGCACGTGACCGACCCACACGACCGTCGTCCCCGTCCGCTCGAACGCGTCGAACACCTCGCCGAGCCGGCGCGAGTACTCGGCGTCCCAGGTCTCGTGGTCGGCCATGCGGGCCACCACCTTCCCGTCGGCGTCCGTGAGGTCCTGCGCGTCGTTCGAGCCCACCGAGAACACGAGCACCTGGGGCGGGAAGTCGCGGGCCAGCGCCCGCATGCGGTCGGGCCAGTCGAACTTGTCGGGCCGCGCCAGCCCGGTGCCGACCTCCCCGATCGCCTTCACGACGGTGCCCTCGGGAGCCATCGTGCGCAGCTCGGTGCCCAGCCCGAGTGAGATCGAGTCGCCGGCGACCGTGATCTTCCGCTCGGTTGACCCGCCCGGCGACGCATCGGCCCGGTCGTCGCCCCCGCCGCACGCCGCGGCCACGAGCACGAGCGCACCGAGCAGCAG
>JAEVZA010000264.1 GCA_023392475.1 Actinomycetes bacterium
CCGGCGAACCGCTGCACGTACGTGAACACCGCTCGCTGGTGGGCATCGAACACGCGTCGCAGCGCGTCGGGTTCGCCGGCGGCGAAGGCGACCTCGAGGGGTTCGCTCGCGATCCGCCCGGGCATCACCCGGAGGGTAGCGGGCGCGCTGACAGCCCAGCGGTCCGGGCGCTCCGCGAGTGCGGTGGTCAGGTGCAGTGTCGCGTGCATCCCACCGTTCCTTCGACGCCTCACCGGGACCGGATGCAACGCGACGCGGCGGCCGCCGGTGCATCCGAACGGATGTGGCGGGGTGCGACGTCGCTCTGTCGGCGTCAGGCAGCGGATACTTCACCCACGCTCGGCCCGGCGGGAGGTAGGCCCGCCGACCTTCAAAGTGACCCAGCCGGAGCCGGCCTTCCGGAGTGAGCGAAGCGTCAGCGTGCACGGGCCTCCTGGGCTTTGCGGATGCCCTGGATAGCTCCACGAGCGCCAAGGGGCGCTATCGGCGGCGAGCGAGGCTGGTACTCGCTCCCGCTCGCCTGGTCGATCCGTGGGCTCATGGATCGGTTGATCGGTGGGGTCGGTCTGCGTCGCGGCCGGCGTGACCCGAACCGCCTCGACGTCGGCGATGCCGTCGACTTCTGGCGGGTCGAGGCCGTCGAGCGATCGCGCTTGCTGCGCCTACGAGCCGAGATGAAGCTGCCCGGCGAGGCGTGGCTCGAGTTCTCGATCGACGACGCCGGCTCGGAGCCGGTGCTCCACCAACGAGCGCTGCTCCTGCCACACGGCCTGCTCGGTCAGCTGTACCGGTGGGCGATCTCGCCCTTCCACGGAGTCGTGTTCGGCTCGATGATCGCCAACATCGCCAGCGCTGACCGGCGGTCGAAGCGTCCCCGCAACCGACGGACGCCGCAGCGAGGGACGAATGTGAAGGCTCGCTGACCAGTCGGTGCGCTCGGCACGCTCCGGCTATGACACTCGGACGCGCCTCTCGGCCGGTCCTCCCGGCCACGGTCGCCGCAGTGGTCCCGCCGCCTCCAGGCATGCTGGCACCGCCACTCGGTGCGACGGCCGACTGGTATCCCGACCGGTTGGGGCGCGAGGGACACGGCCTCACTGAGACGGGTCCCGCTGGACCGAGCACCGCTCGCTGGCTCGATGTAGCGCGGGCGGCAACGACGCCAAGGGGGCCACCAAGTCGCGTTGCGGCGTGGGATCCCGGCGGGAGCTTTGCGTGCCCCGGTCGCTCGCTCGCCTGCGGAAGTTGGCGCGCTCGGCGTCCAGCGTCGTGAACGAACGGACCTCGCTCCAGCGCGCATCCGCCCGGCCCTCCTCGTCGAATGACCACCGATGGCTCCGTTCGGGGTCACGCAAGATCGTCAAGGAGGACGACATGACGAAGAGCAGGACAGGGTTCGCAGGTGCGGTAACCGTGCTGGTGGCGTTGGTGGCCCTGGTGGTTCCGGCAGGAGCAGCGAGCGCTGGCACCGCGCTGACGCTGAAGGGCGGGGTCACGGCGGTCACCGCCACGCCGGCGGTGACATCGACCCTCGTTCGCAACGGCATCCTGCCGCTGCCCGTGGGTGGGGCGAGCGAGTACCCCGTCCTGCTGCCGGGAGGCCTCGGCGTGCAGGCGACCTTTCCGGTGAACGGCGGGTCGGTCGATGCGGCGACGCTCGCCGGGACGATCACCCACTCGGGCGGTCTCGTCTTCGTCAACCTCGCGAAGCTCAAGGCCGTGACCGTCTCCAACTTCACGATCGTCATCGACAGCGCACCGCACCTCGTGGCCACGAAGGTGAACGGATCGCCGGCGTCACTGCGAGTGTTCGACCTCGACCTGACGAAGGCGAAGGTGGCCACGACGTCGAACGGCGTTTCCGTGTCCGGGATCGGCGTGTCGTTCACCGCGGACGCCGCAGCTGCACTCAACAGCTCACTGGGGACCGGCGTGTTCAGCGCCGGGCTGGTCGCAGGGAGCGCGAACACGCAGCTGATCCCGGCCGCCTGACGCAACGAGCGGGCGGGACCAGCGCACCGGCGCGGGCCCCGCCCTTGTCGTCGGGGCGGCCCCATCCGGGACGGCTGAGCGATCGGGCCCGCGAACCAGGCGGCACGTGGACCGTGTGCTCGACAGCCGGCACGACGCGCAGCCGGCACCGCTTGGACCCCGTCCGTCTCGGGGGTCCGGCGTGCATCCGTCAGCGTTGCTGCGCCGAACGAGCAGGAAGCGGCTGCGTTCGGGGCCTGAACCCGGGGGTGGTCCCGCTGCTCCGAGGGCCATGGCATCAGCGTCAACGTGACGCGACGGCTTCCACGACGTCGAGTGCCGGCGCGAGCCAGGGGGTGAAGCGATGGGGATGAAGTGCGAGGGCGTGGCGCATGTCGGTGACGTGAGCCCAGCCCAGGGCGTCGATCTCGCGGCCGTCGGGTCGCAGCGGGCTCCCGTCGTACGGACCGACGAGGACGTGATCCAGCTCGTGCTCCACGAGACCGCTCTCCGGATCGACGGCCCGGTACGAGAACGATCCGATGTCGTGCAGATCGACGACGAGTCCGAGCTCCTCGTCGACCCGTCTCGTGGCGGCGGCCACCACCGACTCGCCGGGCCGCGGGTGGCTGCAGCAGGAGTTCGACCACCTGCCCCGGAAGTGGTGCTTCGTCGTCGACCGACGCTGCAGGAGGACCCGCCCACCGTCGTCGACGAGGAAGACCGAGAACGCCAGGTGGAGGACGCCTGGCGGCTGGTGAGCGGCGAGCTTCTCCATCGAGCCGTGAGGCCCATGCGCGTGGACGGTCACGACGAGGTCCTGCTCCGCGCGTGCCGGCTCAGAAGGGCGCGGCAGTACCCTCGGCGCGTGGAGCGGTACCAGTACCTCCTGCTGCTCGGGGGATGCCTGTTGGTCACGCTCCCGCTCGAGCTCGTCCTGGGCGCCCGCGTCTACCGGCAGCCCCACCGGCTCGTGTTGACGCTCGTCGCTCCGGTCGCCATCTTCGGCGCGTGGGACGTGCTCGCCATCGCGTGGCGTCATTGGCGGTACTCCCCTCGATATGTGACGGGTTGGGAGCTGCCGGGCTCCTTGCCTGTCGAGGAGCTGCTGTTCTTCATCGTCATCCCCATCTGCGGGCTGCTCACGCTCGAGACCGTGCGACGGCTGCGGGGCCGGTGATGCACGCGTACACGACCCTCACGGTGGTGGCGGTCGTGGCGGTCGTCGCGTACGAGTTGCTGTTCGCACGGACGGGCATCCTGCGCACCAAGAGCTACTGGATCTCGATGGTGATCGTCGCCTTCTTCCAGGTGCTCGTCGACGGCTGGCTCACGAAGCGGGGAGCGCCCTTGGTCATCTACGACCCGGGCAGCTTCTCGGGTGTGCGGATCGCGTTCCACTCGCCGCTCGAGGACTTCGGCTTCGGCTTCGCGCTCGTGACGCTGACGATGGTCGTGTGGGACCAACTGGGCCGGCGTCCGGCGGGGGCAGCGGAGGACGACGCGCCGGGCGCCGCCGCCGCAGCTTCCCGGGACACGTCGGAGCCGTAGGTGGACGTGGCTCGCTCGCTGCTGGTGGGGGTGGCGGCCTTCCTCTGCATGGAGCCGGTCACGGCGGTGCTCCACCGCCACCTGTTCCACGGCCCCGGGCGCATCCTGCACCGCAGCCACCACCGTGCGACGTCGCACGGCTGGGAGGCGAACGACGTGTACCCGGTGATCTTCGCTGCCGTCACGATCTCGGCGATGGCGGTGGGCACGTGGCGCCCGGGGCTCGGCGCCCTCGTCGCAATCGGTGCCGGCGTGACGGCCTACGGCGCGACGTATGCGCTCGTGCACGACCTGTACATCCACCGGCGGGTGCCGTTGCTCCCGGAACGGGTCGTGGTCCTGGAGCCGCTCCGCGAGGCTCATCGCATCCACCACCTGTACGGGCAGGCGCCGTACGGCATGTTGGCCCCGGTCGTGCCGAAGGACCTCCGGGCCCGGGCGGCGGCGATGCTCGCATCGGGCGACCGGGGTCATGGCTCTCGTGCCCGGACGACGTCGCGCGACCGAGCCGGTCGCGGCAACGTCGCGGAGGCGGCGACCGCCAACTTCCGGGCGAGCGGCACCCGGGCACGGGTCGAGAAGACGTCGTAGTCGTTGCGCTCGATCCGGTCGAGAATCTCGGAGTACAGCACGCGCGCCGCACGGATCGAGCGTGCCGACCGCTCCGGGAGGGCCGCGATGCCCAGGTCGGCCGATCGGTAGAGCGTCCGAGCCCGGTCGATCTCGAACCGCATCAGCTCACGCCACGCGGGGCTGACGCGACGATCGGTCGGGGACGCGCCGAAGCGTTCGAGGTCGGCCTGCGGTAGGTAGATCCGACCGCGGTCGAGGTCCTCGCCGACGTCGCGCAGGAAGTTCGTGAGTTGGAAGGCGAGCCCGAGGTCCCGCGCGTGCGGCACGGCCGCATCGCTGGTCGGCTCGAGGATCGGCAGCATCATCTCGCCGATGACGCACGCCGAGCCGTCCATGTACCTGCACAGGTCCGACCACGTCTGGTAGCGATCCACGCACAGGTCCAGCTCCATGGAGCCGAGGAACCGGCGGAACAGATCGCCGTCGATCGAGTACGCCCGGACCGTGTGCACCACCGCGCGGAGCACCGGGTCGTCGGACCTGCCGCGTTCGAGATCGCGGAAGAACCGGTCGGCGAAGGCGGCCAAGGTGTCCGCGCGCTGCGCTGCCGGCGCCGGTCCGACCTCGTCGACGATGTCGTCAGCGTGCCGGCAGAAGCCGTACAGCGCGTGGACATGCGGCCGGCTGACCGGCGGGAGGAGCTGCGTGGCCCAGTAGTAGGTGGTGCCGTGCCGCCTCGTGAGTCGACGGCACGCCGCGTAGCTCTCATCGAGGGTGACCCGTCCGGGTCTCATCGGCCGCCGACCACCTGCTCGGCGCGCTCGGCGGCGAGCCGTCCCGACAGCAGCACCATCGGCACGCCGACGCCGGGCACGGTGCCGGAGCCGACGAGGACGAGCCCCGGGACGCGGCGGTCGACGTTCGGGGCCCGGAACGGGCCGGTCCGGGAGAACCGGTGCGACATCGAGAACGGGGTGCCGCGCTCGAGCCCGATCGCGTCCCAGTCGAGGGGATCGACGAGCCGGTCCTGCTCGATGTCGGTCGGGTAGCCGAGGTCGTCGAGGCGGGCGGCGAGCCGGTCGCGAGCGGCCGCGCGCTCGGTCCGCCAGTCGACGGTGCCGTCGAGGTTCGGCACCGGTTCGAGCACGTAGAGGGCATGGGTCCCACGTGGGGCGTCGCCGGGGTGGGTGACGGTCGGCGCCGAGATGAGGATCGACGGATCGGACATCGTCGTGCCGCGCCGGAGCAGCTCGTCGAAGGACGTCTCCCACTCCCGTCCGAAGTGGATGTTGTGGTGCTCCGTCCCCGGAGGGAGGGGGCCCCGCATCCCGACCAGCCAGAGGAGGCAGGACGGCGAGAAGTGCCCGCGCCGCGCCCGCAGCGGCGGTGAGGAGCCGAGCAGCTCGCGGTAGACGGCCGGGACGTCGGGGTTGGCGACCACCACGTCGGCGGCGACACGTCGGCCCGATTCGGTCCGGACGCCGGCGATACGGCCTCCGGGGGTGCGCTCGATCCGCACGACGGCGTCGCCGAGGGTGAGCTCCGCCCCTGCCCGTCGAGCGGCGTCGGCGAGTCCGACGGCGATGGCGTTGATGCCGCCGTCGACCGACCACACGCCTGCGACCGTGTCCATGTAGGTGATCACGGCGTACAACGCCAGGGCGTCGAACGGGGAGAGCCCGGCGTAGAGCGCTTGGAACGAGAACAGCCGTCGCAGGCGGTCGTCCTCGAAGTGCCGGGCGACCCGTCGCCCGAGGCGGCCGAACCCGCCGAGTCGCGTCAGCTTCGCCGCGGCGATCGGGCGGGACAGGAGGTCGGCGGGCGAGTCGAAGTTGCGGTCGATGAAGTGCGGCATCTCGACGCGGTGGAGCTGGGTCAGCCAGTCGCAGAACGGGCCGAACGCCGCCGCATCGCGTGGGCCGCACACGCGCCGGATCTCCTCGGTCATGTCGTCGCGAGAGGCGCGCACGCGAAGCTCCGAGCCGTCGGCGAACTGCGCCCGGTAGGCCGGGTCCAACTGGCGCAGCGACACGTGGTCGTCCATCTCCGCACCGGCGGCGGCGAACGTGCGCCGCACGATGTCGACCATCGTGAGCACGGTCGGACCCGTGTCGAAGCGATAGCCGTTCGACTCCCAACGGCCCGCACGTCCACCGGGAGCGTCGTCACGTTCGAGCACCGTGACGTCGTGGCCACCACCGGCGAGGTGACATGCGGCGGCCAGACCGCCGAGGCCGGCCCCCACCACGGCGACCCTCATCGCCGACGACCGCCGACGAACCTGGCGAGCTCCTCGAGTGCCGTACGAGCGGGCTCCGTGATGCGGAGGTGCTCGAGCTCGCTGAGGGCGCGGTCGGTCAGCTCGTCGATGCGACGCTCCACGAGGTGGAGCGCGCCGGTCGACCGGATGATCTCCGACAGCCGCTCGATGGCCCGATCGTCGAGCTCGGTCCCAACCAGTGCCAGCTCGGCTCGCTGCCCCGCATCGGCCCGCGCCTCCGCCAACGAGATGAGCGTCGTTGCCTTGCCCTCCCTGAGGTCATCACCGACCGGCTTGCCGACGGCACCTGCGCTGCCGTAGACGCCCAGCACGTCGTCGCGCAGCTGGAACGCCTCACCGAGCGGGAGGCCCACGCGGGTGATGCCGTCAGCGAGGTCGGCATACCTCCCCGCGCACGCCGCTCCGAGGTGCATGGGCCGCTCGACGGTGTACTTGGCCGACTTGTAGATGAGGATCCGGCGGCTGCGCTCGACGTTCCGGTCGCCCCGCGCCGCGCTGAGGAGGTCGAGGTACTGGCCGGCGACGAGCTCCGCTTTGAGCTCGCCGTACAGGGACCGCGTCGTACCGTCGAGCCGGTCGAGCGCCCGGTCGGCGAGGGTGAGCGCGAGGTCACCGAGGAGGATGGCGACGCCTTCGCCGAAGCGACGGGACTCACCTCGCCAACGGCCGCGTTCGTGGCGGCGTGTGGCGGTGACGTGGGTGGTCTCGTGGTGGCGGCGGGTGTCGGAACCGTCCATCACGTCGTCGTGCAGGAGCGCGAAGGCGTGCAGGAGCTCCAGTCCGCCGCCGAGGTCGAGCACGGCCGGATCCTCCGGATCGCCGCCGGCTCCGAGGAACGTCCAGTACGCGAACGCCGGCCTGATGCGCTTGCCGCCGTCGAGGATGAATCGGGAGAGCTCACCCGTCAGGTCGTCGAGGTCCGGGTCGACCGCCGACCAGCGTGATCGCTCGTCAGCGAGGAGCTCCGCGAGGTGCTGGTCCACCAACGTGGCGACGGTGGACAACGGACCGAGGTCGGTGAGGGTCGGGAACACGACGTCGTCCCTACCCGTCCGCGGTGGATCGGTCAGCGGCACGTGCACGTCAGTACTGCGGTGTCGGCGTGATGCCACCCGTGTGGACCCCCTTCGCCGCTGCACGCGTGAGCAGGTCCCGGTAGAGGTCCGACGTGACCGCCTTCGTGCGGGAGAGCAGGAACGCGCTCACGCCCGTGGGGTCACTGACGATGGCCCACTGGTAGTCGGGATCCAGGTCGACGATCCAGTAGTTCCCGGGAGGTGATGAGCTGTTGACGCCGGTGAAGGACACGTTGAGCCGGGCGTTGGTGGTGTCGACCGGCACCGCCGTTCCGACGATGCGTGAACGGGGACCGTTCGGCCCGATGTAGTTGCCGGAGTTCTCGACCCGGATCGACCCGCCGGGGAGCAGGGAGTACTCGGCTCTCGTGTTGACGAGACCGATCGAGAAGAACTGCTTGACGCTGCCCACCTCGTACCAGGTGCCGAGGTAGCGCTCGACGTCGACAGACGGGACGGTCGACGTCGCAGCAGGCACTGCGGCACAAGCGCCCAGGGCGAAGCAGACCGCCACGGCCGCTGCAGTTGCGGCCGGGACCGTTGACCGAGCCATCTTCATGCCCGTCTCTTCGTCGGATCGCGGCGATCGGATGCACACCCGTCCACCGTGCGGTCACTGCCGTTCGCTCGGCAGACGTTGCGACCCGCGGTCATCCTCGTTGACACCGTTGTCATCGTGGTGGCATCGGGTTACGATCTATGTGCGACAGGAATCCTTTCAGGAGGTGTCATCATGCTGATGCGTACCGACCCCTTCCGTCAGTGGGACCGGGTCCTCGAACAGGCTGGCGGCGCGTTCACCGCACCGATCGATGCCTATCGACTGGG
>JAEVZA010000340.1 GCA_023392475.1 Actinomycetes bacterium
GCGCTGGCGGCGGCCCGGCGGAGCAGCGCCGGGGCCCGGGCGCTCGGATCCGCGAGCTCGTCGGCGAGCGCGAGCGCCTCCGTGGCGTCGCGCCGCGCACCCGACTCGTCCCACTGCTCCGCCCGGACGTGGGACCGCCCGACCAGGCACTGGTAGCGGTCCTCGAGCGTGCCCGGCTCGTCGGGATCGAGGAGGTCGAGCGCCTGCGTGTAGAGCCGCCGGGCGAGCGGCCAGCTCGCGTCCGTCTCCGCGCGGCGCGCCGCCTCGAGCGCCCAGCGCACCGCCTGCTCGACGATCCCGGGCGGCCCGACCGACGGACCGAGGTCGCGCGCCAGGCGGGCGCCCTCCACGTAGTGGCGGGCGATCGTGTCGATCAGCCCGTCGTCCGCGAAGCGGCTCGCCGCGTGCTCGAGGTAGCTCGCGATGCCGACGTGGCGGAGCAGCCGCTCGCGCTTGGTCAGGCGGGCGTACGCCACCTCGCGGATGAGGTCGGAGCGGAACGACCACTCGACGCCGTCGAACACGAGGACGTCCTTGTCGGCCATCGACTGGACGATGCCGCTCACGTCGGCCACGCCGCGCATCGCCTCGGCGATCCGGTTGACGACCTGGAGCGGACCGGAGGACCCCCACACCGAGGCGTCCTCGAGGACCAGCTGCTCGTCGGGCGAGAGCCCGTCGATGCGTGCGGCCACCAGGCCCCGCAGCGTGTCGGGCAGCTCCTCGGGCAGGCCGGCGTCGACCGCGCCCGCCACCACGGCACCCGCGGTGTGCTGGCCCATGAGGGTGACCAGCTCCTCCAGGTAGAAGGGGTTGCCGCCCGAGCGGTCGAGCAGCACGCCGCGGGTCTGGTCGTCGAGCTCGCCGCCGGCGAGCGTGTCCAGCAGGAGGCCGGACGCGCCGCGGTCGAGCGGGTCCAGGTTCAGCACCATGCTGTTGAACCGGCCCGCCCGGGGCGACCAGCGCTCCTGCAGCGCCCGCCGCGCGGTGGCGACGAACACGAACGGGTGCCGGGCCAGGTGGGTGGCGATCTCGTCGATCAGGTCGAGCACCGCCTGGTCCGCCCAGTGCAGGTCCGCGAGGCGCATCATCACGGGCCGCTGCCGCACCGCCGCCTCCAGGAACGTGAGCAGCGCCTGGGTGGCCTCGGCGCGGGCCCGTGCGCCGTCGAGGCCGCGGAGCGGGCCCTCGTAGCCCATGAGGTGGAGCAGGCCGTTGACGACGCCGAGGCGCTCCGCGTCGGCCTCGGGGCCGTCCTCCGCGCCGCCGCACACGGCGGCCACGGCCTCGTCGGTGAGGACCCGGGCGACGTCGAGCGACTCGTCGCGGGCGATGCCGCAGCCGGAGCGCAGCGCCTCGGCGATCGGCCACCACGGGTTGGCCTCGCCGTAGGGCACGCAGCGCCCGCCGAAGTGCCGGACGTCGTGCTCGTCGACGGCCAGCTCGGCGAGCTCGTTCGCGACGCGCGTCTTGCCGACGCCCGCCTCGCCGAGGATCAGGACGACCTGGCCGCGGGCGTGGGTGATCGACACCCGCACGGCGTTGGTCAGGATCGACATCTCGCCGTCGCGCCCGATGAGGGGGGACTCGCGGTGCCGCGGCCGGTAGCCCGGCGGCAGGAGCGCGCTCACCGCGGTCCACACGTTCACCGGCTGCTCGCGGCCGCGGGCGACGAGCGCCCCGCGCGAGTCGTAGGCGATCACGTCGGAGGTCGCGGCGTGCGTGCTCTCGCCCACGAGCACCGCGCCGGGGTCGGCGAGGGTCTGCAGTCGCTGGGCGGTGTTCACGACGTCGCCCATCGCGGTGTAGTCGCCGCCGGCGCGCAGCGCGCCCACCAGCACCTCGCCCGTGTTGACGCCGATGCGCATGCGGATGCCGGCGCCGCTCTCCTCGGCGTACGTGGCGAGGGTCTCCTGCATGCGCAGCGCGGCCCGCACCGCTCGCTCGGCGTCGTCCTCGTGGGCGACCGGCGCGCCGAACAGGGCGAGGATCGCGTCGCCGACGATCTTGTCCACCTTGCCGCCGAACGCGGTGACGTCCCGGACCAGGCGCTCGAAGGCGCGGTCGACGAGGCGCTTCACCTGCTCGGGGTCCAGCTGCTCCGAGAGCGCGGTGAAGCCGACCAGGTCCGCGAACAGGACCGTGACGACGCGCCGCTCTTCTGTCAGGACCCGCAGCGGCTGGCCGCACGACCAGCAGAACCGGGCCCCGGCGGCGCACTCCGCACCGCAACTCGGGCAGTCCATGGTGCACCCCAGCATACGAGCGCCCCCCGACGCTCCGTCCCGGGAGTTCCGGGGACTTGTGCTCGCCCGGGTCAGGCCCGACACTTGGTGCCCGACGACCGGCGGCACCGAGGCCGGCGGACCGGGCCAGGGGCGGCGCACGGGCATGGTGACGACCACGGGGGACGAGGACACGCAGGTCGAGGGGCCGGGCGCGGACCGCTGGCGCTCCGACCGCTGGGTCCTGCCGCTCGCGGCGCTCGCCTCGCTGCTCGTGCTGGTGTCGAACATCAGCGGCATCGCCTCCGGCGACGACGGCGTCGGGTACCGGGCCACCGCCGACTCCCTCCTCCAGGGGCACGGGCTCGGGTACTTCCTGGAGCGACCGCTCGTGATCTGGCCGCCGGTGTGGCCGTGGCTGATGGCGGCCGTCGCCAAGGTGACGCCGCTCGACACCCTCGGCGCCGCGATCCTCCTGAACGCCGTGGTCACCTTCGTCGCCGTGGTGCTCGGCCAGCGCCTCCTGAAGCGCGTGGTCGTGCAGGACCGGCTCGTGCTCGTCGGCACCGTCGTGCTCGCGGTCGGGTCGTCGACGATCGGGTTCGGCCACCTGCTCATGACGGACTTCGCGTTCGCGACGGTCGCCTGCGCGCTGCTGCTGCTCCTGCTGAACGCGGCGGACTCCGGCCGCGTGGCGTGGCTCGTCGGCGCCGGCGCCACCTTCTGGCTGGCCTTCGGGCTCCGGTACGCGTCGCTGTACCTGCTCCCGATCGCCGGGCTGTGGCTGCTGCTCGACCGCCGCCGGGACCGGATCGCCCTCCGGGTGCGCGACGCGGCGGTGTTCGGCGTGAGCGCCCTCGTCGTGCCCGTGGTCTGGATGCTGCGGAACCACTCGGTGGACGGCACGTACACCGGCCCGCGCTACCCCTCCGCCCGCGGGCTCGTCGCCAACGCGTCGGACATCGTGGCCACGCTCGGGCGGTTCCTCCTCCCCGGGGTCCTGAACAGCAAGGACCGGATCTGGGCGGTCGTGGCGGTGCTCGTGCTCGCCGTGACCGTGGGGCTCGGCCTGCGGGTGCTGCTCGCCACCCGGCGCGACGGCGAGTCGGTGCTCGGGCGCTGCGTGCGGCTGCTCGGCGGCCCGACCGGCCTGGTCCTCATGGTGGGCGTCGGCTACCTCGTCTACATGCTGTACGTGCGCTCCACGACGGCGCTCAACCAGCTGGACCTCCGGCTCCTGCACCCCGCCTACCTGCCGCTGCTGGTGGCGACGCTCAGCCTCGTCGCGCACCTCGGCTCGCTCGGCCCGGAGCCCGCGAACCGGTGGCCGCGGATCGGCCGGCTCGCCGTCTACGCGTGGGCGGCGCTCAACGTGGCCGCCGGGATCGTCGCCGTCGTCGGCTTCGCCACCGGCAACCCGTACTTCGACGGCAACTACGAGCGGGACCTCTTCGACAAGGTGCGGGACAACCCGGCGCTCGAGGCGCTGCCCGCGGGGTGCCGGGTCGAGTCGAACCTGCCGAACGCGCTGTACCCGCGGCTCGAGTCGCGGTGGAGCCCGATGCGCACGCAGCTCGAGTCGACCGAGCGCACCGACGACCTCGACCGCCTCGTGCCGACGCTGGCCGAGCACCCGACGTGCCTCGTGTGGATCGACGAGCAGCCCCGGTACGGCCACCTGTGGACGCGCGACCAGCTGCGCCGCCGCGTGCAGCTCGAGCAGCTCGCGCAGCACGGCGACGTCACCGTGTACCGCATGGAACCGCTGCCGCAGACGGGCGGCTGACGGCCCGACGGTCCGCGGGTGCCGCACGGCACTGCCCCATGATGTGTGCGTGCGTCCACGATTCAGCGTGGTCATCCCCGTGCGGGACCGTGCCGACGTCATCGGCCGCGCCGTCGTGGGCGTGCTCGCGCAGACCTTCGGGGACCTCGAGGTCGTCGTCGTCGACGACGGATCCGTGGACGACACCGTGGCGGCCGCGCACGCCGTCGCCGACCACCGCGTCCGCGTCGTGCACCGCGAGCTCGAACCCGACGCGCCCCGATCGGCGACCGGCGCCTGCCGCACCGGGCTCGACGCCGCCCGCGGCCGGTGGTCCCTCCTGCTCGACCCCGACACCGAGGTCGCCGCGTCGTGGCTCGCGCGCCTCGGTCGCCTCGCGGATGCCACCGGCGCCGGCTTCGTGAGCTGCGGCGGCGAGCACCACCACCTCGACGGCTCGACCACCGAGATCCTGCCGGCGCCGGCCACGGCCGGGCCGGCCGCGTGCCTCCGGTCGGGTGCGTTCGCCACGTCGACGGAGCTCCTCGCCGACGCGGCGGCGCGGCTGGACGACGACGTCGCCGACGCCGCACCGCACGGTGGGGTGCCGCCACCGGTCGGCGAGCTGGCGCTCGCGCA
>JAEVZA010000424.1 GCA_023392475.1 Actinomycetes bacterium
GCCGTACCCGGCCGGCCGCCCGTCGCCGCCGTCGAGGTGCACGACCTGCTGGTCGGGGAGCGGCAGCGACACGCCGCCCCGGTCGCGCTCACGCGCCTCGCGCAGCAGGCCGACCTCGCGGAGCAGGACGAGGGGCTCCTCCGCCGTGCCGGCGTCCAGGTCGCGCTGCACGGCCGGGTAGCCGAGCTCGGCGCGCGACCGCACGGTCGAGCGCCGCACCTCGGAGCGCACGAGCTCGCCGCTTCCGTCGAGCTCCAGCTCCCACGCCACCGCCGGGCGGTCCGCGCCCGCTCGGAGCGACGCGGCGTGCTCGCCGAGGGACGACGGGTGCAGCGGGACCCGCCCGTCGGGCAGGTAGACCGTCGTGCCGCGCCGGCGGGCCTCGGCGTCCACCGGGTCGCCGGCGCCCACGAACGCGGCGACGTCGGCGATCGCGTAGCGGACGAGGAAGCCGTGGCCGGTCCGCCCGATCCACAGCGCCTGGTCCAGGTCCGTGCTGCCCGGGGGGTCGATCGTGACGAAGGGGACGTCGCGCAGGTCGGCCCGGTCCGGTCCCGGCGCCGACAGCTCCTCGACCCGCGACGCGGCTGCTCCGGCCGCCGCCTCGACCTCGGGCGGGAAGCCGCTGGGCAGGTCGAGCCGGCGGCGGATGGCGGCGAAGCCGTCCAGCAGGTCCTGGTCGGGCTCGACGCGGAGCGGCGGCAGCGGCACGGACCCAGGGTGGCCGAGCGTGGCTAGGGTCGTCGAACGTGGCCCCGAACCTCCACGTCCTGTCCTACGCGAGCGGGCCCGACGTGGCCTCGCTGGCCCCGGTGCACGGCGCGGCGCACCGCCGTCGGTGGGAGGCGTTCCGGGACCGGGGTGACCTGCTCCTCATCGGGCCCTACGCCGACGGCTCCGGGGCCGTCGCCGTGTTCACGTCCCGGGAGGCGGCCGAGGAGTTCGCCGCCGACGACCCGTTCGTCCTCCACGGCGTCGTCCACTCGTGGACCGTCCACGAGTGGATGGAGGCGATCGGGTTCCCGCCGTCGCCGCTCGAGGCTACCGACCACCTGCTGTCGACCACCCGCGCCGTGCGCCGACGGCTCGACCTGGACCGGCCGGTCGACCTGGCGGTGGTGCAGGACTGCATCCGCCTCGCGGTGCAGGCGCCCACGGCGAGCAACGGCCAGGACTGGCGCTGGGTCGTGGTGACCGACCCCGAGCTGCGGCGCGAGGTCGCGGCGCTCTACCGCGCCGCCGGCGTCGAGTACCTGCGCCGCGCCGCGGCCACCGAGGCGGACGCGCAGACCCGCCGCGTCTACGAGAGCGCGGTCGAGCTCGCCGAGGTGCTCGACCGGGTGCCGGTCATGGTCATCCCGTGCCTCGCCCGCCGCGTCGACGGGGAGCCCAACGTGGTGGCCGCGTCCGGCTACGGCTCCATCCTCCCGGCGACCTGGAGCCTCCAGCTCGCGCTGCGGGCACGCGGGCTCGGCTCGTGCCTCACGACGCTCCACCTGCTGCACGAGCGCGAGGTCGGCGAGCTGCTCGGCATCCCGTCGACCGCCATGCAGGTGGCCCTGCTGCCGGTGGCGCACACGACGGGCGGCGACTTCCGGCCCGCGTCGCGTCCGCCGGTCGAGCGGATCACGTACTGGAACCGTTGGGAGGCGACATGAGCGACGGGACGGCCACCGGCCGTGGCGCACGGGAGCTCGCGGCGGCGCTCGAGCCGTTCGTCGGGCAGGTGTACTTCTCGCCCGAGTGCCACCGCGCCTACCAGGCCCTCGGCTTCGGCGCGAGCCCGGTGGAGGTGGCGGGCGTGGCCATGCCCGACGGCCCGGCCTACTTCTGCAGCCGCGGCTCGCTGCTGGGCCAGGTGCCGGGGCAGGTGGTGGCGGCCGCGTTCGCGGTGTTCGACCCGGCGGTGGTCGAGCCCTGCGTGGCGCTCGGCTGGGGCCTCACCGACGCCACGACGATCGAGGCGGCGCGCACCGACGGCGCGACCGCGCAGCTGCGGCGCGTGCTCGGCGACCGGCCGGAGGGCCTCGATCGCGCGACCACGCTGCTGCGTCGGGCGACCGAACCGCTGCGGCCCGAGGGCCGGCCGCTGTTCGCCGGCGTCCTGGCGCAGGGCTTGCCGGGGGAGCCGCTGGCCGACGCCTGGCGCCTCGCCGACCGACTCCGCGAGTACCGGGGCGACAGCCACACCGCCGCGTGGACGTCCGCGGGGTTCGACGCCTGCGAGATCGGCCTGCTCACCGAGCTCTACTGGGGCCTGCCGACTCGCACGTACGTGCGCACCCGGGCGTGGAGCGACGCCGACCTCGACGCCGCCGAGGCCCGCCTGGAGGAGCGCGGGCTGCTGCGCGGCGGCGCGCTCACGGACCGGGGCCGTGCCGAGCGCGAGGCCGTCGAGGTGGCGACCGACGACGCGTGCGCACCGGCGCTGGAGGCCGTGGCCGACGACCTCGACGAGCTGGTCGGCACCCTGCGGTCGTGGAGCTCGGCCGTCACGGCCGCGCACGGTTACCCGTCGTCGGGTCCGCACGACCTCGCCCGCATCGCGCAGGGCGGCTGACGGCCACCGCCGGGTCGGCCGCGCCGGTCGGTACGGTGGGTCCGGCATGGAGCCGGAGGAGCAGAAGCGCGTCGCCGCGGAGGCTGCGGCCGGGCTGGCCGAGGACGGCATGGCACTCGGGCTCGGCACCGGCACGACCGTGGCCCACCTGCTGCCCGTGCTCGCGGCCCGCGGGCTGGACCTGCGCTGCGTCGCCACGTCGCCCCGCACCGAGTCCGCGGCGCGGGAGCTCGGGCTCCGGGTCGAGCCGTTCGACCACGTCGAGCGCCTCGACCTCGCGATCGACGGCGCGGACCAGGTCGCGCCCGATCGCTGGCTCGTGAAGGGCGGCGGCGGGGCCCACACCCGCGAGAAGCTCGTCGCCGCGGCGGCCGACCGCTTCGTCGTCATCGCGGACGCGTCGAAGCCGGTGGCGGCGCTGCACGACCCCGTGCCCCTCGAGCTGGTGCCGTTCGGGCTCGACTCGACGCTGCGCCGGCTCGCCGACGCCACGGGCGGCCGCGTGGAGGTGCGCGACGTCCCCCCGAGCCCCGACGGCGGCGTCATCGCCGACCTCCGCGGCCCCGTCGGAGACCCCGCCGCGCTGGCCGCCCTGCTGTCGGCGACGCCGGGCGTGGTCGAGCACGGGCTGTTCCCGCCGTCGATGGTCTCGGCCGTCGTCATCGGCACCGACGACGGCCCGTCCTGGCAGGAGGCCCCGTGACCCACGATGCCGCACACCGGCTCCCGCCGGGCATCGAGCCGTCCCTGTACGCGGCGGACCTGCTGCACCTCGGCGACCAGATCGAGGCGCTGCTCGGCGCGGGCACCCGCGCGTTCCACCTCGACGTCGGCGACGGCCACTTCATCGACCCGATCGCGCTCGGCCCGATCGTCGCCGCCGCGGTGTCGCCGCCGATCCACGAGGGCGGCGCCGTCGTCGACTGCCACCTCATGGTCGACGAGCCGGAGGCCCACATCGACCAGTTCGCGGCGGCGGGCGCGGACCACCTGACGTTCCACCTCGAGGCGTCGCGCGACTGCGGCCGCACCATCGGCCGGATCCACGACGCCGGCATGGGCGCCGGCATCGCCGTGAAGCCCGAGACGACCGTGGACGCGGCCGTCGAGGCGGCGACCGCCGGCAGCCACCGGGCCGACCTCGTCCTGTGCATGAGCGTGCACCCCGGACTGTCCGGGCAGTCGTTCCTGACCGCCGCCACGGACCGGGTCGCCGAGCTGCGCCGCCGCCTCCCCGGGAGCGTGCAGGTGCAGGTGGACGGCGGCGTCGGTGACGGCAACATCGCCGAGCTCCGCGCTGCCGGCGCGGAGCTGTTCGTGGCCGGCAGCTCCGTCTTCTGGCACGGCGACCCCGCGGTCGGGTTCGCCGGGCTCCTGGCCCACCTCGACCCGGAGGCGTCCGCATGACCCCGTCACGATCCGCCCGTCGCCGGCCCGACCCGCACGTGATCGTGCTGTTCGGCGCCACCGGCGACCTCGCGGCCCGCAAGCTGCTTCCCGGGTTCCACCGGTTGGCGCAGGTCGGCCTCATGCCGGCGGACTTCCGCATCGTCGGCACCTCGCGCCGGTCGGTGTCCGACGAGGACTTCCGCACCCACGCCCACGACGTGATCGCCGAGTTCGGCAGCACCACGCCCGACGGTCCGTCCTGGGACGACTTCGCGGGCCGCCTCACGTACGCCCCGAGCAGCGCGGAGGACATGTCGTCGCTGTCGTCCGCCGTCGCCGCGGCCGAGTCCGCCATGTCGGGTGACGTGCGGCGGCTGCACTACCTCTCGATCCCGCCGCTCGCGATGGACGGCATCGTCACCGCGCTCGGCACGGCGGGGCTGGGCGGCGACCGGACGCGGGTCATCCTCGAGAAGCCGTTCGGCACCGACGAGGACTCGGCGAAGGCGCTCAACGCGCTCCTCCACACCGTGTTCGGCGAGGAGCAGATCTTCCGCATCGACCACTTCCTCGGCAAGGAGGACGTGCAGAACATCCTCGCGGTCCGCTTCTCCAACCGGCTGTTCGAGCCGGTGTGGTGCAAGGAGCACGTGGCCGACGTGCAGATCGACGTGCCGGAGACGCTCGGCGTCGAGCAGCGCGCCGCGTTCTACGAGGAGACCGGCGCGTTCCGCGACATGGTGGTGACCCACCTGTTCCAGGCACTCGGGTTCGTGGCCATGGAGCCGCCCGGTTCGTTCACCGCCGACGCGCTGGCCGATGCGAAGCAGGCGGTGTTCGACGCGCTCCAGCCCCTCGATCCGGCCCGCGTCGTGCGCGGCCAGTACGAGGGCTACCGCGACGTCGACGGCGTGGCCGCCGACTCCGACACCGAGACGATGGTCGCGGTCGAGGCACGGATCGACAACGACCGGTGGGACGGCGTGCCGATCTTCCTCCGCACGGGCAAGCAGATGGCCCAGGGCCGCCGCGTGATCACGCTGCGGCTGAAGCGGCCGCCGATGGAGATGTTCCCGGAGGACTGCGGCGACCACCCCGACGAGCTCGTCTTCGAGATCGGCGAACCGGGCAGCATCCGGATCACCTTCCTGTCGAAGGAGCCGGGGCCGACGATGACCCTCGGCGAGGGCCACCTCGACTTCGCGTACGACCAGGACTTCGACGCGTCGAAGGAGCTCGAGGCCTACGAACGCCTCCTGCACGACGCCATGCTCGGCGACCGCACGTTGTTCAACCGCGCGGAGGGGATCGAGCGGCTCTGGGCGGTGGCGGCCCCGCTGCTGGACGCGCCCCGGCCGGTGGAGCCGTACGCCCCGGGCTCGTGGGGGCCCGACTCGGTGCAGGACCTCATCGGCCCCGACGGCTGGTACCTCCCGGACTGACGCCAGGTTCCGTTCTGACGCCAGGTCCCGTTCTGTTGTGCGGAACGGCGCGGGCGGTGCGGTGGCAGCATGTGGCCCGATGCGCCGTGCCGTGGCCCCCGCCCTGCTCGCCGTGCTCGTGGGCGGCGCCCTCGTCGCCGCCTGCACCGGCACCGACTCCCACGCCGTCGACGCCGACGGCGCGCCCCGCTCCTCGACCACGTCGACCTCCACCAGCACGACCACGACCGTCCCACCGCCGCCCGTCGCCGAGGTCGCGGCGTGGAAGCTGCCGGCGCCGCTCAGCCGCACCGCCTGCGCGGTCGACGGCTCGACCGTCCGCTGCTTCAGCGGGCTGAACAGCGCCAAGACGTCGACGCCGAACATCCTGACGATCGACCCCGGTGCCGGCACCGCCGCCGTGACGGGCCACCTCACGACGGCGGTGCACGACGCGGCCGGCGCGCAGGTCGGCGCGCGTGCGCTGCTGATCGGCGGCGGCGCGCACGAGGACGGCACGAACGCGGTCGTCGACGTGGTGACCGCCCCGCCGTCCCGGGTGGGGTCGCTGCCGGAGCCGCGCTCCGACGTGAGCGCGATCGTGGCCGACGGTCGGCTCGTCGTGCTCGGCGGCTACGACGGCACCGTCATCACCCCGGGCGTGCTGACCTCGGCCGACGGGGCGACGTTCACGCGGATCGGCGACCTGGCCACGCCCGTGCGGTACGGCGCGGTGGCCGCGGTCGGCGGCACGGTCTACGTGTTCGGCGGCAAGACGCGCGAGGCGGGCCACGACTCCCAGACGGCCGACATCCAGGCCGTCGACGTGGCGAGCGGGCGCGTCGCGGTCGTGGGGCGGTTGCCGCAGGCGATGGGCCACATGGTCGCGGCGGTGCTCGACGGGCAGGTCTACGCGATGGGCGGGCGGTCGGGCGTCGGCGTGCAGCTGACGGACTCGGCGGCGATCTGGCGCTTCGACCCCCGGACGGGCGCGGTGGTGCAGGTCGGCGCGCTGCCGTCGCCGGTCAGCGACTCGACGGTCGCCGTGGTCGGCTCGACGGCGTACCTCGTCGGCGGGGAGCGCAGCGGCACGCCGCTGTCGCAGGTCGTCGCCGTCCACCCCGCCCCCTGAACCCCGCAGGAACGCGTTCTGACGATTGTTCGTGCTGCCTGGCAGCGCGGATCGTCATGGGAATGAGTGGGAACGCGGGATCGGGGCCCCCGGGCGGTCTCGATGGCGACCGACCCCGAACCGGCCGCCGTCCGCTCAGCGGTAGTTGCCGGTGTGGCCGAGCGAGTAGCGGCCGGGCTGGGGGAACACGGCGAGGCCGTGCGGTCCCTTCCCCACCGGGATCTTCTTGATGAGCTGCCCGGTGGCCGTGTCGAACACGTAGACGACGTCGTCGTACCGCCCGGAGAGCCAGAGCTTCGAGCCGTCGGCAGAGACCCCGCCCATGTCGGGCGACCCGCCGCCCGGGATGACCCAGGTGCCGACCACCTTCAGCGTGGCGAAGTCGACGACGCTGACCGTGCCGCCGCCAGGGCGGCCCTTCATGCCCGAGTGGCCGCGGTTGGACACGTAGGCCACCTTGGCGTCGCGGCTCGGGTAGATGCCGTGCGCGCCGTCGCCCGTGGGGATGAAGCCGACCTTCGCGAAGCTCGGCCCGTCGATGACGTGGACGCCGCCGGCCATCATGTCGGCCACGAGGAACGTCCTGCCGTCGGGCGCCACCCGGCAGTCCTGCGGCATGTCGCCCTTGTCCAGGTCGAGCGTCGCGGTGATCGCACCCGTCAGCGTGTCCACCTTGATGAGCCGGCCCGAGAACTCGCACGTGGCGATGAAGTAGGTGCCGTCGGCGGACCAGTCGGCGTGGTTGATCCCGCCGGTGGTGGCGCCCTTGCCGGTGCACGGCACCTCGACCGACCGGATCCGCTGCCAGGTCACCGGGTCGTACCAGTCCATGCGGTTGCGGCGCTCGGCCATGACGACCGCGGCCTTGCCGTCGGGCGTGAAGTAGAGGTTGTACGGCGCGTCCACCGGGATCGGCGTCCCGGGCCTGCCGGTCGTCGGGTCGAACGGCACCAGCCGGCTGGAGCCGGAGGCGTTCGCGTAGAGCGTCGTCATGTCGTGCGACGGCACGACGTGCTGCACGAGCGAGCCGACGGGGTACTTGCCGACCACCTCGTAGGTGGCCTGGTCGATCACCCACACCTGCCCGTCGTCGTTGTCGGGCACGTAGACGTACGCCTTGGCGCCGGCGACGGCCGGCGACATGTCGCCGGCGGCCGTGGCCGAGTACACGTTCGACGCGTCGAGCACCGGCGGCATGCCCGGGATCCGGCCGGCGACCTGCGAGCCGGCGGTGGTCGACGTCGAGCTCCCCGCGGCGGTGGTGGAGGTGGTGGACCGCTGCGATCCCTTGCTCCCGCCGGCCGAGTCGTCGGAGGAGCAGGCCCCGGCGGCGAGGGCCACCACCAGGACGAGGGGGAGGAAGCGGGACGCGCGCACGGCCCGGCACGCTACCGGCTCGCGCGGCGGTCGTTCTTGCCTAGGTTTCGCCCCGATCCGACCGCCACCGCCGCGCCCGGCGGGGCCGTCCCGAGCCCCCAGGAACCACCGTGACCGACGCCGCCAGCCCCGAGGACGCACCCGCCGAGGACCGCTACTCGGCCTTCCCGCACCTCACGTTCGACCGCCCCGCCGACGGGGTCCTGCGCATCACCCTCGACGGCCCGGGGCTCAACGCGGTCGACCCCGACGTGCACCGCGAGCTCGCCGACGTGTGGCTCGCGGTCGATCGCGACCCCGACGCGCGGGTCGCGATCCTCCGCGGCGCCGGGACGGCCTTCTCCGCCGGTGGCAGCTTCGACCTCCTCGACGAGATGATCGAGGACTACGGCGCCCGCACGCGCGTGCTGCGCGAGGCCCGCGACCTCGTGTTCAACGTCATCGACTGCTCGAAGCCCATCGTCTCGGCGATGCACGGACCGGCCGTCGGCGCCGGCCTCGTGGCGGGCCTCCTCGCCGATGTGTCCATCGTCGCCCGCGGCGCCCGGATCATCGACGGCCACACCCGCCTCGGCGTCGCCGCCGGCGACCACGCCGCGGTCTGCTGGCCCCTGCTCTGCGGCATGGCCAAGGCCAAGTACCTCCTGCTGACCTGCGATCCCCTGAGCGGCGAGGAGGCCGAGCGCATCGGCCTCGTGTCCCTGTGCGTGGAGGACGACGAGCTCCAGGACCGCGCCCTCGCGGTCGCGACGCAGCTGGCCGACGGCGCGCAGTCGGCGATCCGCTGGACGAAGCACGCGCTGAACAACTGGTACCGCGACCACTCGTCGATCTTCGACGCGTCGTGGGGGCTCGAGTTCTACGGCTTCGGCGGCCCGGACGCCGCCGAGGGGCTGGCGAGCCACCGCGAGAAGCGGGCGCCCCGCTTCACCGGCCCGACCGCCGAGTAGCCGCCGCCGCTCGCGCTCCGACGACGCGTCACCACCGGGACGGTGGCGACACGTCGTCAGGAGCCGTCAGCGGACGGGCCGCGGCGGCCGGCGGCGAGGTCGAGCCGGTAGGCGCCCGCGCCGTCGTCGATGACCACCTCCGTGCTCCCGGTGGCCACCTGCGTGAACGGGTTGTCGAACCTCGGGTGGTCGCCGATCGGCACCTCCCGGCCGTCGACGCGCAGCGGCCCGGTCCAGCCCACCTCGAGCACACCCTCGGACGGCGACGGGTAGCGGACGTCGAAGCCGCGGTGGGCGCCGTCGTCGCCCCAGCCGTGGTCGACGACGTCGATGGTCGTCGCCGTCACCGCGCCGACGAACGCCTCGAACGACCCCCACCGGTCGACGTCGCCGACCTCGACGATCCACACGTCCTCCGGCCCGCCCTCGGCGACGAGGTCGAACCGCCCGGTCAGCCCGTTCGTGAAGACCGCCGCCGGGTCGTGGTCCCGCCACGTGACCGGCCGCCACGACCACAGGGCCACGTAGCCGCCGCCGCGGCGCAGCACCGTCCACCGGCCGTCACCGGCACCGGCACCTGCACCGGCACCTCCGACGTCCGCCGGCCCGCCCACGACCTCGTCGAAGCACTCGGTCGGCACGTAGGCGTGGGTGTGGTCCAGGTAGGCGAAGCCGGACAGCGCGTCGAGGTCGGGCAGCGTGAAGCCCGGGGCGTACTGGTGGATGGCGACGCGCCCGTGCTGCACGGACCGGGGGAGCGTCGCGCTGCCCGTCCAGTAGCGGTCGTTGTCCAGCCAGTCGCCGGCGTCGGCCGACGGCGCGTTCCCCGGGTGGTTCGTGAACACGACGGCGCGCTCGTCGAGCGTCGCCTGCCACACGTGGTGCTGGAAGCCCGCGCAGCCGGGTCGGTAGGACTGCGCGGTCGAGAGCATGGCGTGGCCGTTGCGCCAGGTGATCGTGTCGACGCGGCCGAGCAGCCCGGCGTTGAACACGCGGTCGAGGTCGTGGGTGAGCCGCTGGACGGTCGGCCGGTCGTCGCCCACCACGTCCCGGACGGTGCGGAACTGCTCGAAGAGCCACGCGTCCCAGAGCTGGTGGCGGTCGAGCGCGTCGAGCATGAGCGGCACGAGCTGCCACGGCGTGAGCGCGCCCCGGTCCCACCAGAACGGGACCATGTCGGGATCGGTGTACGAGAGCCCGTCGGCCCGCGGCGCCGCGGTCAGCACGCCGTCGCGCTCCGGCCCGAGCGGCTCGGCCGGGTCGATGGGCACGCCCATGCCCTCGCGGTCGAGGACCTCGTCCGTGGTGGTGGCGACGCGGCGGACCACGTCGGGCGGCCGGTAGCGCCGCGCCCGACCGAGCAGCGTGGCGCCCTCGTTGCGCGGCAGCAGGTCCGCGTGGTCGCCGTCGTCGACCGGCCACGGCTCGACCGTCGCGTCGAAGCACATCTTGAGCGGGGCGAACACGGGCTGGTCGGCGGCCCGCGACTTGTCCTTCATGTACGAGCGCCCGTGCGTGCACCCGACGTTGCCGCGGTGGTGGTGCAGCGCGAGGTCGAGCAGCAGGAGGTCGAGGAACGTCGCCGCGCGCTCGGCGAGCGCGGGGTCGTCGGACAGCTCGGCCAGCGTGAGCAGCGGGGCGAGGTCCTTCTCGTAGTAGACGTCGCTGTGCCACTCGGAGAAGCCGAGCCCCGCCTTCTCGTCGAACCACGCGTGGAGCCGTGCGGTGGCCCGGTCCCGGTGCTCGGCTCCGGTCAGCCCCGTCCGCGTGAAGGTCCGCGCCGCCAGGGCCTGGCCGGCCAGGTGCTCGCAGGTGTGGAAGATCAGCCGGTGGTTCTCCGACCAGTACCAGCGCTCGTCCACCGCCCCCGGGTCACCGGGGTCGGTGTACCAGTAGCGGAAGGCGAGGTACCGCTCGTCGAGGGCGTCGTGGACCTCGGCCGGCAGCCGGTCGCCGTGGCCGAGCGACAGCGTGAGCAGCCGGAGCACGTCGAAGTCCGCGCAGTCGAGCCAGTGGTCGACCCGCCGGCACCAGTGCTCGACGACGCCGCGGTCGAGCGAGCCGGCGTCGAAGCGGTGCGCGGGGTCGCGGCGGGCCAGCTCGAGGTGGTCGATCACGTTCAGCGGCGACCCGGTGTCGAGCACCTGCGTGGCGGACCGCAGGTGGTCCTCCTGCCGGGACGACCACCACCCGGCGTCGACGAGGCCGTCGGGCCCGGGAGGCGGCACGGGCGGGGGAGCGGGGCGGTCCTGCACGCCGGGAGTCTGCCGGACCGGGCGGCCCGTTGGTACGGACGTACCCTTCTCCGCGAACCTGCCGTTCGGCCCACGGCGGGCGGTCGCGGGGTCCGTAGCCTCGACCACGTGGACGTCCTCCCCGATCCGCAGTGGTGCCAGCAGCTGGCGATGGCCCACGCCCCCGACCTGCTCGTGGTCGTCGACCCCGAGCTCCGGGCGGTGTGGACCAACGGCGCCGTCGGGCGGCTCCTCGGGCTGGCGCACGGCGAGATGCTGGGCACCCCGGTGCAGGACCACATCCACCCCGACGACCTCGGCGCCGCGGTCGGGGCGCTCGGCGAGGCGCACCGCACCGACGGCTACCACATCGCCACCCGCGTCCGGGTGCGGCGGGCGGACCGGACCTACCTGGACACGCGGATCACGGCGACGACCTGCACGCTCGCCGACGGCACGTGGATGGTCCTCGCCATCCGGCCCGTCGAGGACGAGATCGCGATCGAGCGCCGCCGCGTGCAGCTCAAGGCCCTCGCGCAGACCGTGTACGTGACCTGCGCGGGCATGCACTGGTACGAGGAGGAGGACCGGGTGTCGGGCATGCTCGGTGGCCTCGCCGCCGTCGTCGGCGCCCGCACCGTCGAGCTCGCCGGCAGCGACGAGCGCCGGGAGCAGGTCGTCCGCGCCGCGTGGGTGCGGCGTGACGCCGACGTGCGCCGGCCGCCCGTCGGCTCGCCCTTCACTCCGGTCGCGGACGTCGGCCGCCTCCGCGACGCGCCGTGCGTGCTCACCCGCCTGGCCGACGTCGGGACCGTGCACCACCGGCTCGGCGGCGACGGCGTGGTGGTGGAGATCTCGTTGGAGGGCGACGGCGGGTCGTGGGGCGTCGCCCGGCTCGGCTTCGACGACGTGTCCCCTGACTGGGACGACGCGAACGCCGACATCGTGGCGCTCATGTGCTCGACGCTCGAGGCCACGATGCGTCGTTGCGACCAGGAGCGGGACGTCAACCGCGAGGCCGCCCTGGACCCGCTGACCCGCCTGCTCAACCGGGGCACCCTGCACCAGCGCCTGGGCCAGCTGATGGGCGCGGACGACGCGCGTGCTCGGCCCGTCGTGCTGTTCGCGGACCTCAACCACTTCAAGCAGCTGAACGACCGGTTCGGCCACCGCGAGGGCGACCAGGTGCTCCGGACCGTCGCGGACGCGATCACGTCGCAGGTCCGCGAGACCGACCTCGCCGCCCGCATCGGCGGCGACGAGTTCGTCATCGTGATCGACGCGCCGGACGAGTCGGCCGGGGAGCTGGTGGCCCGCGTGCGGGGCGCCATCGATCGGGCGCTGTCGCGGTGGCCGGGCGTCACGGTCGCCGTGGGCGCCATCGCCGTCGGACCGCAGGGGACCCCCGACGACGTGCTCGAGCGCGCCGACATGGCCATGTACCGGGACAAGGCGCGGCACCACGACGCCTCCGGCACCCGGGCCGGTGCGCTGGCCGGCCCGCCCCGCGGTTAGCGGCCCGGCCGTGCACGCGGGTCGGCCGACCACTTGATCCGGCCCGCTCGCTGCCGACGGTGACGCGATGACCGACGAGCCGGACGCCCGGCTCCGGGCGGCCCTGGCCCGGAGCATCGACGCCGTCCTGGTGCTCGACGCCTCCGGGGCGGTCGTCGGGGTCGGTCCCTCCGCCGGTTCGCTGCTCGGGCGCACGGACGAGGAGCTCCTCGGCGCGGACGCGCTGGAGCTCATCGACGCGGAGCAGGCCGCGCTGGGGCGCGAGGCGTTCGCGGTGACCCGCCGCCGCCAGGGGCGCCACGAGCCCGTCGACCTGATCCTCCGCCGTGGCGACGGCTCGCGGCTGCCGGTGCGGGCGGTCGCGGTCAACTGCCTGGACGATCCGGACGTGCGCGGCATCGTCGTGTCGCTGCGCGACATGACCGGCATCGACGGGTTCGACAACGCGCCGGTGGCACGTGACGACCGGTACCGCCAGATCGTGGAGCTGGCCGCCGAGGGCGTGTGGGTCGTCGACCGCGACCTGCGCACGACGTTCGTGACCGAGCGCATGGCGTCGATGCTCGGGTACCGGCCCGACGACATGCTGGGCAGGCAGACCTACGACTTCATCGACGGTGACGCGCGCGAGCTCGCGGACGATCTCGCCGCCCGCCGGCGGGCCGGCATCAGCGAGCAGGTCCACTTCCGGTTCCGCCACCGCGACGGCCACGCGGTCCACGTGCGCATCTCGTCCGTGCCCGTCCTCGACCGCGACGGCCGCTTCGGCGGCGCGATCGGCATGGTGACCGACGTGACCTCGCTGGTCGAGCAGCGCGAGCGGCTGGCTGCCGACGAGGCGCGGCACCGGGCGCTGCTCGACGCCCTGCCGGACCTCGTGTTCCGCCTCGACGAGCGCGGCACCTACCTCGACTACCACGCCCGCGACCTCAGCGACCTCGAGGTGCCGCCCGAGGAGTTCCTCGGCCGTCGCGTGCGCGAGGTGCTCCCCGTCACCGCCGACGCGGCGGAGCGGGCGATCGCCGAGGCGATCCGCACCGGCGAGGTCGTGACCTACGAGGTGCTGTTCGACGCCGAGGGCCAGGTGCGCACGTTCGAGTCGCGGGTCTCGGCCATGCCGAACCGCGAGGTCATCGTGCTCGTGCGCGACGTGACCGAGCTCCGCGCCGCGGAGCAGGCCCGCCGCGACCTCGCCGCCGAGATCGAGGTGCGCCGCGCCGACGAGCAGATCCGGCGCGGGCTCGACCGCCAGACCCGACTGGAGGCGCTCGGGCGCCTCGCGGGAGGCGTGGCACACGACATCAACAACCTGCTCGGCGTCATCGGCAACTACGCCGCCGCCGTGGAGCGGTCCACCACCGACCCGCGCACCGTCCAGGACGTCGAGGAGATCGGGGCCGCGGTGCGCCGGGGCTCCGCCCTCACCCGCCGCCTGCTGATGTTCGGCCGGCGCGACGTGTCGGCCCCCGAGGTGCACGACCTCGCCGACCTCGTCGAGGAGAGCACGGCGCTGCTGCGGAGCTCGCTCGAGCCGGGCATCCGGCTCGTGGTCGAGCGGCCGGCGGTGGCCTGCCCGGTGCTCGTCGATCGGCACCAGATCGGCCAGGCCGTGCTCAACCTCGTGATCAACGCCGCCGACGCCAGCCCGTCGGGCGGCCGGGTCGTCGTGTCGGTGCGCCGGGTGGAGCGCGACGGGGGCGCGCCGGTGGTGGCGCTGTCGGTCGCCGACGAGGGCGAGGGCATGCCCGCCGAGGTGCGTGACCGCGCGTTCGAGCCGTTCTTCACCACGAAGCCCGACTCGATCGGCACCGGACTGGGTCTGTCGATCGTGCACGGCGTGGCGGTGGACAGCGGCGGGAGCGTGGAGCTCGAGAGCCGACCGGGCGAGGGCACGGTCGCCACGATCCGCTTCCCGGTCGCGGGTGCGGACGCGGCCGGCTCGGCGGAGGTGCCCGTGGCGGTCGACGCCGACCGGACCGTGCGGGTGCTCGTGGTCGACGACGACCCCCACGCCCTGCGCTCCGCGGCGCGGCTCCTCGAGACCGCCGGCTTCCGCGTCGACGTGGCCACGACGGCGGCGGAGGCGCTGGCGCGGGTCCGGGACGGCGGCGACGCGCAGGTGGTGCTCACCGACGTCGTCATGCCGGGCATGAGCGGCCCGGCGCTCGCCGCGGCGCTGCGCAGCGAGCGGCCCGAACTGCCGGTCGTGCTCATGACGGCCTACGGCGGCGACCTCCTGCCGAGCGAGTTCGTGGACGTCGCCGTGCTGTCGAAGCCGCTCGACCCGGAACGGGTGCGGGTCGCCCTCCTGACGGCGGTCGGCCAGCCGGCCTGAGGCAGTGGGAGCCGGCCGGCCTGAGGCAGTGGGAGCCGGCCGGCCCGAGCCATTCGCGGCCGTCAGATCAGGCCGAAGCGGTCCAGGAGGAGCACGAGCTGGTCGTCGGAGATGGGCTCGCCGTCGAGGTGGCCGAACGAGTGCCCGTCGACCATCACCGCGCCCGTCGCGTTGTGCACCGGGCAGTGGCTCCACGTGAGCGTCCGGCCGTCGGGCAGCGGGTAGATGCGGTTCGTGGGCGTCGCGGGCACGTCCCCCACGGTACGGACGGCCGACGGGGCGCACGAGGGCCGATCGGCTCAACCTGGCCGGGCGCGGGTGGGCATCGCACCCCGGCGCATGGGCCGTTCGACCGGGGTGGTGCAATCGGCTCGCCCGGCGCGTCGCCCGTGACGAAGATGTGCCGATGTCGTCGTCGGGCCGGGCCACCTCGTCACCGTTCCGCGCCGGGGCGGCGGCCGTGGCCCCGATGCTGATCGGCGTGGCGCCGTTCGGCCTGGTGGCCGGGGCGACGCCCGCGGTCAACGGCCTGGGCGGCGCGGTGGCGATCGGGTTCTCCACGATCGTGTTCGCCGGTGCCTCCCAGCTGGCGGCGATCGGGGTGCTGTCCGACGGCGGCTCGGCGTTCGTCGCCGTCCTCACGGCGTGCACGATCAACCTGCGGATGCTCCTGTACTCGGCGTCGCTCGCGCCGTACTTCTCGGGCGAGCGGCTGCGGGAGCGGCTCGGGGTGGCCTACCTGCTCACCGACCAGGCGTACGCCGTCTCGATCACCGACTGGCTCGACGAGGACCCGTCGGACCGCCGCCCCGGCACCCGCAGCCGGCGCCTCCGCTACTACCTGGGCGCCGGGGTGTCCCTGTGGGCGGTGTGGCAGGTCAGCACCGTGGTCGGCCTGCTCGTCGGGCGGGCCGTGCCCGAGGCCGCGCACCTCGACTTCGCCGTGCCGCTCGTCTTCCTCGTCCTGCTGGTGCCGACCGTGACCACCCGCCCCGCCGTGGTGGCCATGTGCACGGGCGGCGGCGCGGCGGTCCTCGCCGGCGAGCTCGGCGCCGGGCCGCTCGCCGTCATCATCGGGTCGCTCGTGGGGATCGTGGCCGGTGCCCTCGTCGACGTCGACTCGCCGATCGCCGGGGGTGCGCCGTCGTGAGCACCGCCTGGACCACCGTCCTGCTCGCCGGGGTCGGCACGTACGCCATGCGTGCGTCGTTCCTGGCGCTGGCGCACCGGCTCGTGCACGTCCCGCCCCGGGCCCACCGCGTGCTGCGGCAGATCCCGCCGGCCGCGCTGGCGGCCCTGGTGTTCCCGGCCCTCCTGCGACCAGACGGGTACCTCGACCTCTGGCAGCCGCGGCTCGCGGCGGGGCTCCTGGCCGCGCTCGTGGCGTGGCGGACCCGCAACGTGGCCCTCACGCTCGTGGTCGGCATGGGTGCCCTCTGGATCATCCAGGCCCTCTGACCGGACCGGCCCTGCCGCCGACCCGGGCCGTGCGGCCGGCACCTTCCCCACCACCCCGCTTTGGCGGTGCCTTTCGTCCGTTCCGGACGGAAGGCACTGACAAAGCGGGGGTTTGCGTGGTGGTTCGGGTGGTCGGGGCGTGGATCGGCCGAGGTGGCGGCGGGGCGGGCGATGCCCCGGGAATGGGTGGGAACCGTAATCTGTTACCCAGTCACTCAACTTTGATGAGCCATCCACGAGTGAAAAGGCTGGATGCACGATGTCTGAACCCTCGACGCACGATCTGTCGGCCACCACGCTGCCGGTGCTGCCCCTGAGCACCGGCGTGGTCCTCCCCCAGATGGTCGTCACCATCGCCCTCGAGACCCCCGAGTCCCGCGCCGCCGCCGAGGCCGCGGTCGACCGCCAGCTCCTGCTGGTGCCCCGGATCGACGGCCGGTACGCCGCCGTCGGGACCGTCGCCCAGATCGAGGACGCCGGCGAGCTCCGTGGCGGCATGCGCGCCCTCGTGGTGCGGGGCCTGCGCCGTGCGGTCATCGGCGCCGGCGTCCCCGGCACCGGCGACGCGCTGTGGGTGCGGGTCGACGACGCCGTCGAGGCCAACGACGACACCGAGCGGGCCCACGAGCTGGCTCGGGAGTACCAGGCGGTCGTCGAGAACATCCTCGAGGCCCGCGGCGTGCCCGGCCTGGCCGACGCCATCCGCGGCGTCGACGAGCCCGCCGCCGTCGCCGACATGGCCGGCTACTCGCCCGACCTCGACGCCGAGCAGAAGACCCGGGTGCTGGAGGCGCTGGACGTCGAGCAGCGGCTGGAGCTCGTCGTCGGCTGGGCCAAGGAGACGCTGGCCGAGCTGGCCCTGAAGGAGCGCATCCGCAAGGACGTGACCGACGGGATGGAGAAGACGCAGCGGGAGTTCCTGCTCCGCCAGCAGCTGGCCGCCATCCAGAAGGAGCTGGGCGAGGAGTCGGAGGACGACGACGCGCTCGAGCGCATCCGCCAGCTGGCGGCGGACGCGTCCGTGCCCGAGCAGGTGCGCGACGCGCTCACGAAGGAGCTCGGCCGCCTGGAGCGCACCTCCGAGCAGTCGCCCGAGCACGGCTGGATCCGCACGTGGCTCGACACCGTCGCCGACCTGCCGTGGACCGAGCGTGCCGAGGACTCCCTCGACCTGCGTGGCGCCCGCGGCGTGCTGGACGCCGACCACAACGGCCTCGACGACGTGAAGGACCGGATCGTCGAGCACCTCGCCGTCCGGACGCGCCGCGCCGAGCGTGCCGAGCGGGAGCGCGCGGAGCGGGCGAGTGCCGAGCAGCCCGACCGGGACGGGACCGACGGGACCGAGCCCGGCGGGCCCGGCACCGACGAGGGCGCGCCCGTCGAGGGCAGCCCCACCGGCACGGGCCGGGGGAGCGGCGCCATCATCACGCTGGTCGGGCCCCCGGGCGTCGGCAAGACGTCGCTCGGCGAGTCCGTGGCCCGCGCCATGGGCCGCCCCTTCGTGCGGGTCGCCCTCGGCGGCGTGCGCGACGAGGCCGAGATCCGCGGGCACCGCCGCACGTACGTCGGTGCCATGCCGGGCCGCATCGCCCGGGCCATCTCCGACGCGGGCGTGATGAACCCCGTGCTGATGCTCGACGAGGTCGACAAGCTGGGCAACGACTGGCGGGGCGACCCCTCGTCGGCGCTGCTCGAGGTCCTCGACCCGGCGCAGAACCACACCTTCCGGGACCACTACCTGGAGGTCGACCTCGACCTCTCGGACGTCCTGTTCATCGCGACCGCGAACGTCATGGACACGATCCCCGGGCCGCTGCTCGACCGCATGGAGGTCGTGCGGCTGGACGGCTACACGGAGGCCGAGAAGGTCGACATCGCCCGTGACCACCTCGTCGCCCGCCAGCGCGAGCGCAACGGCGTGGACGAGGGCGAGGTCGAGATCACCGACGAGGCCCTCGCCGTGGTCGTCGCCGACCACACCCGCGAGGCCGGCGTCCGGAACCTCGAGCGCGAGATCGGGAAGCTGCTGCGCAAGGTGGCGACCGCCCTGTCGACCGGTGAGGTCGAGGCGCCCGTCCGGGTGGCCGGTGCGGACGACGTCCGCACGTGGCTGGGTCGGCCGAGGTTCTTCGCCGAGGTGGCCGAGCGCACGGCGGTGCCGGGCGTGTCGACCGGGCTCGCCGTGACCGGGGTCGGCGGCGACGTGCTCTTCATCGAGGCGACCTCGATGGACAGCACGGGCGAGGCCGGCCTCACGCTGACGGGTCAGCTCGGGGACGTCATGAAGGAGTCGGGCACGATCGCCCTCTCCTACGTGCGGTCCCACGCCGATGACCTCGGGGTGGAGGCCGACGCCTTCGAGGGCCACCGCTTCCACCTGCACGTGCCGGCCGGCGCGGTGCCGAAGGACGGTCCCTCGGCGGGCGTCACGATGGTCACCGCGCTGACGTCGCTCCTGACCGGGCGGGCCGTCCGCCCGACCGTCGGGATGACGGGCGAGGTCACCCTGCAGGGCAACGTGCTGCCGATCGGCGGCGTGAAGCAGAAGGTGCTCGCGGCCCACCGGGCGGGGCTGACCGAGGTCGTCCTGCCCGCACGCAACGGACCCGACCTCGACGACGTGCCCGAGTCGGTGCGGGAGACGATGACCTTCCACCTGGCCAGCCACGTCGACGAGGTGCTCGACGTGGCGCTGGAGCCGCTCGCGGCCTGACCGCCCGGCAGCCCCGCGACGGCTGCACCGCCGACCCGGATCCCCCCACGCCGGACCGGGGCCCGACGACCACCCAGCGGGCGCCGGGCCCCGTCCGCGTCCGGCCCCGTCCGGTCCGGAGCATGCGCCACGGCGGGCGAGCGGAACGGTGCTCAGGCGGCGTGGCGGAGGCAGCCGCCGATGAGGTCGATGCCGGCGAGCCCGGGCATGGCGCCGATCGCGGCGTCGATGCGGCGCACGACCGACGGCGCCGGCTCGAACAGCCCCCGCATCAGCCGGTCGGCGTCCTCCCGGCTGCGCAGGCCCACGCCGACCGGGCTCCACAGCCGGCGCAGCGCGAACCGCACCACCCGCTGGCCGCGGGGGTTGCCGTCCAGGCGCTCGGTCGCCGCCCGCCGGTAGAACGCGTAGTGGAGCGCTTCCTGCGCCATCACGTCACGGAGGACCGCCGCCAGGAGCGGCGACGCCGTGCGGTCGCGCAGCAACCCGTAGAAGCGCAGCGTGGTGAGCTCGTTCACCGCGCCCCACGCCATGTGCACCGCGGTGAAGTCCTCGCCGAGGAGGGCCCGTGCGGCCCGGTTGATCCGACGCCCGCGCCCGGCGGCCCGTCGCTGCGCCTCGCTCCGGTGGGCGGCGTCGACCGCGTGGCCGTGCAGCGCCAGGATCCGGACGAGCAGCTCGGCGTGCACGACCTCCTGGTCGAGCCAGGTGCGGAGGAACCGGGTGACGACGGGGTCGCGAGCCGTGTCGAGGCTCGCGAACGTGCCCTCGGTGCCCCACTCGACCTGCGCCGCGTAGGTGAGCTGGAACACCTCCTCCTCGCCGAGCGGGCCCGCCGTGGTCGGGTCCCAGTCGTAGGCGTCGGGGTCGAGCGGTTCGCCCATCCGGTCGAGCAGCGTGGCGAGGGAGTCGGTCATGACCCGGGTTCGGAGCGGTCGTCGCCGCGGATGGCCCGCGCGGCCGGTGGTCCGCGGGCCGACGGGAACACGTCGGCGGCGTCGTGGTTGGATGCGCCTGACCGCCGAGGTGGCGGTCCGAGACGAACCCCCCGAACAGGAGCCCCCAATGCCGCTCGACGCCGACCTCAAGGCGCTCGCCCAGGGCAGCAACTTCGCCGCGCTGACCACGCTGATGCCCGACGGCCAGCCCCAGACCCAGATCATGTGTGTGGGCGCCGACGACGACCACCTGCTCATCAACACGACCGTCGGCCGTCAGAAGTTCCGCAACGTCCAGGCGGACCCCCGCGTCACGGTCACCGTGTTCGACTCGGACAACCCCTACCGGTACGTCGAGGCGAGGGGCACCGTGGTGGCGTCGCAGGACGGCCAGCCGGCGGCCGACAGCATCGACGCGCTGTCGGACAAGTACATGGGCACGCCCTACGCGATGCGCACCGACGACCGCGTGATCCTCACCGTCGACGTGGCCCGCGTGCACAAGAACGGCTTCTGACCGACCGCGCGACGGACGACGTCCGTCGCGGGTCGGCGGTCGGCCGCCCCGGTCAGGCGGCGGCGCGCTCGAGGATGTGCACGCCGCAGGCCGAACCGAGGCCGATGACGTGGGCGAGCCCGACCTTCGCGTCGGGGATCTGCCGGTCGCCCGCCTCCCCGCGGAGGTGGTGGCAGATCTCCCACACGTTGGCGATGCCGGTGGCCGCGATGGGGTGGCCCTTCGACTCGAGGCCGCCGGACACGTTCACCGGGGTGGTCCCGTCCCGGAACGGCGCGCCCGACTCGAAGAAGTCGACGGCGCCGCCCGGCTCGCACAGGCCGAGGTTGTCGTAGTGGACCAGCTCGGCGGTCGCGAAGCAGTCGTGGAGCTCCACGAGGTCGAGGTCCTCGGGCGCCACGCCCGAGGACTCGTAGGCCTGGGTCGCGGCGTTGCGGGTGAGCGTGTTGACGTCGGGGAGGACCTGGCAGGACTCCTCCCACGGGTCCGTCGTGAGCACCGACGCGGACACCTTCACGGCCCGCCGCTGCTGCTCGCCCGAGAGGCGGCCGAGCGCCTCGCCGGTGACGAGCACGGCGGCGGCCGCGCCGTCGCAGTTCGCCGAGCACATCGGTCGGGTGTTCGGGTAGGCGATCATGATGTCGCCCATGATCTGCTCGAGGCTCATGGCCTTGGTGTAGGCGGCGAGCGGGTTGAGCGTGGAGTGCGCGTGGTTCTTCTCGGAGATCCGCGCGAAGAGCTCGAAGCTCGTGCCGCCGTACCGGTGGCCGTACTCCATGCCGATCTGGGCGAACACGCCGGGCATGGTCTCGGTGCCGATGCGCCCGTCGACCGGGGCGACCGCGCCGTAGCGGCCCTTCGGCTGCCAGACGTTCTCGTCGGACTTCCGCGAGCCGCCCGCGAGCAGGCCGGCGCCGGCGAGCTTCTCGACGCCGACGGCCAGGCCCATGTCCGCCTCGCCGGCCTTCAGCGCCATGACGACGGTCCGGATCGCCGTGGCGCCGGTCGCGCAGGCGTTGGCCACGTTGAAGACGGGGATGCCGGTCTGGCCGACCTGCTTCTGCACCATCTGGCCGATCGGCATCGCGCCGCCCATGAGGTTGCCGGCGGCGATCACGCCCATGTCGGCCATCGACACGCCGCCGTCGGCGAGCGCGCCGAGCGCGGCCTCCGAGGCGAGGTCGACGGTGTCGTCCTCGGGCCGCTTGCCGAACTTCGTCATCGTGATCCCGAGGATCCAGATGGAGTGCGGGTCGATCGTGCTCATCAGGCTGCTCCCTCGATCGGTTCGAACCCGAAGCCGACGGCCTCGGTGCCCTCGTCGTCCGCGCCCAGCGAGTACGTCGCCAGGCGGACCTTCATCCCCGTGCGCACGTGCTCGGCGTCGGGCTCCACGTTGATCAGGTTGCCCCGCACGCTCGTCCCGTCGCAGTCGACGACGGCGGCCACGAACGGCACCGGCACGCCGGGTGCCGCGAACGACACGATCGTGAACGTGCGCACCTCACCGGTGGTCGCCACGTCGACCTCGTGGAAGGCGGTGCCGGAGCAGCGGGCGCACGCGTTGCGTCGGTCGAAGTACCGGGCGCCGCACGAGTCGCACTCGTGGGCGACCAGGTGCGGGTCGTCCCCCAGCACCAAGTAGTCGGTCAGCGGTACCTGCGCCGTCATGAAGCCCCCCTGGCTCGTCACGGTCCGGACGGGCGGATCCTAGGAGGTGCCGGCGGTGGTGCGCCGGTGCGCGGGGCCGGTGCATCCCACCACGCGGTCCGGCGTCGGGACGTCCCGGATCAGGGTCGTGCGGGCGAGCTCGGTGCGGAGGGTCCGCCGACCTCCTCGACGCGGCCGTCGGCGTGGCGGGCGAACCGACCGCGGTCGGCACCGTGCACCGGGTCGTCGGTCGGCCACGGCCAGCCGCCGAAGCCGGTGCGCCGGTAGTCGGCGAACGCCTGCTCGATGCCGGCGCGGTCGTTCATGACGAACGGCCCGTACTGCTCGACCGGCTCGCCGATCGGGCGGCCCTGGAGGACCAGCACCTCCGCCGGCTCGTCGCCCGCCGTGAGCGGGCACGGCTCGGCGGCCCGCACGACGGCGGCGGTCGAGGCGCCGACGTCGGTGGCGCCCACGCGGACGCCGTCGCCCTCGAACACGTACAGGACCCGGGAGGTCGCGTCGGTCGCCGCCGGCGGCAGCTCGTAGGACGCCCCCGGCGCCATGGACACGACCCAGATGGCGAGGTCGGCCTCCGGGCGGGAGGCCCAGGAATCGGGCGGGGGCGGTGGCGGGGTGGCGCCGCCGAGCTCGCCGGCGACGACGGTGACCGTGGTGGCGCCGTCGTCGGAGGTGATCCTCGGGATGTCGCCGTCCCACAGCATCGTGAAGTAGGGGTCGGCCATCTTGTCCGCCGCCGGCAGGTTCAACCAGATCTGGAACAGCTCGAGCGGGTTGCCGGACGACGGGTCGAGCAGCGGGAACATCTCGCTGTGCACCACGCCGCGGCCGGCGGTGAGCCACTGCACGTCGCCGCCGCCGAAGCGGGCCGCGGCGCCCAGCGAGTCCGAGTGGTCGATCAGGCCCCGCCGCACGAGGGTCACCGTCTCGAAGCCCCGGTGCGGGTGCTGCGGGAACCCCGGGACCACGCTGCCGTGGTACATGCTCCAGCCGTCGGCGCCCGAGAAGTCCTGGCCGATGTCCCGGGCGTGCAGCGGGGCGTCGGGCCCGAGGAACTCGTTGCCGGCGGGGTAGTCGTCGTCGTGGTGGACGCAGAACAGGAACGGGTCGATCGTCGGCCACTGGAACCCGAGGGGCACGGTCTGCACCACGAGATCGCCCTGCGCCGGCTCGTCGGAGCCGGCCGCCCGGTCCCCGGTGGTGGTCCGCTCGACGTCCGTCACGCCCCGGATCGTACGTCCGGCGTGGACCAGCGGCCCGGTCGGCCTAGGGTGAGCGGGCGTCCAGGGGGCTCGTGGCGACGGGGTGGAACCGATGTCGGAAGTGATCAGGAAGGTGCGTCGCCACCCGTGGCGCTCGGCCGCGGGCCTGCTGCTCGTGCTCATCGGGGTCGGGGCCTTCGTCGGTCGCGACGTGATCCGCCTCGCCCTCACCCCCGACGACCCCGTCGACTACACGCTGCCCCTCGCCGCACCGCTGCAGGCGACCGCGGGTGAGACCGTCTACCGCATCGACGCCGAGCGCTCGAAGGCCACCGTCCACGTCGAGGAGCGCCTCGCCGGCGTCGACCGCGGGGTCGACCTCACGACGCAGGGCATCACCGGCGACCTCGGCGTCACCGCCACGGACCTGTCGAAGGCCCGGGTCGGCGAGGTCGCCGTCGACGTGCACCAGCTCGAGAGCGACAACGCGCTGCGCGACAAGGCGATCCAGCACGAGTACCTCGATTCGCACGACCACCCCGTGGTCACCCTCACGAAGGCGACGACGAGCGGCCTCCCGGCCACGGTCCCCGAGGGCACGACGGCCTCGTTCCGCATCACGGGCGACCTCGTGGTCAAGGACGCCCCGCACCCGGTGACGTTCGACGCCGAGGCGCGGGTGCAGGGCGACGAGCTCACGGCCACCGCGACCGCGAAGGTGAAGATGTCCGACCTCGGCGTCGGGCCGATCACCAAGGTCGGCCTGGTCTCCACGTCCAACGACATGACGGTGACGCTCAAGCTCGTGGCGGTCGACGGGCGCAGCTTCACGCCGGCCGCCCAGCTGGCGAAGGCGCGGACGCAGGACGTGCGTGCCACCGGTGCCGCGAGCCCGTCGTTCAAGGACCGGGTCGGGCCGCTCCTCGCCGAGAACTGCGCGGCCTGCCACCGCTCCGGCGAGGCGGGCGCCGACTCGTGGACCTTCGACACCGCCGGTGACGCGGCCGACGTGGCCGACGGCATCGCCGTCGTGACCGGCTCCCGGTACATGCCGCCGTGGCCGGCGTCGGACAAGAGCGTGCCCATGCTGCACCCGCGCGCGCTCTCCGCGAAGGACATCGACCTCCTGAAGGACTGGGCCGCCGCCGGCGGGCAGCTCGACGAGCCGCGCAGCACGAAGATCCGGCCGCCGCGCACGCCCGAGGTCTCGGTCCCGCGGGCCGACCTGACGCTCGAGCTGTCGGAGCCGTACCAGGGCAGCCCGGCGCACCCCGACGACTACCGGTGCTTCGTGCTGGACCCGAAGTTCACGACGACGACGTACATGACGGGCTACGTGTTCACGCCCGACCAGACGTCGATCGTGCACCACGCGCTCGTGTACAAGCAGCGGGCGTCCACCCGCGCCCGCATCGACGCGAAGGACGCTGCCGATCCCGGGTCGGGGTTCGCGTGCGGGGCCGGCATGGCCGGCACCGGCTTCGGCGGCCAGCTCGTCGCCGGGTGGGTGCCGGGTCAGCGGCCGCAGGACTTCAAGCCCGGGGACGGCTTCGAGTTCCAGCCGGGCGACTACCTCGTGGCGCAGATCCACTACCACTACGGCGCCGAGAACCCGCCCGACCGGTCGTCGATGTCGATGCAGGTCGCGCCGCCCGGATCGGTGATCCACCCGCTGCAGACCTACGAGCTCGCCGCGCCGGTCGAGATGCCCTGCCCGGCCGGCTCCACCGGCCCGCTGTGCGACCGCAACGCCGCCCTCCAGTTCGCGGCGCAGCGGTTCGGGCCGTCCGGCAAGTTCATCCCCGATGCGCTGCACCTGCTGTGCGGCACGACGCCGCAGGAGCTGGCGTCGCTGTCGGACGGGCACCAGGCCCACACGACCTGCGACTACCGGGTGCAGCAGTCCGGGAAGATCATCGACGTCCTGGGGCACATGCACGTGCTCGGGTCGAGCTACCGCATGACGCTGAACCCCGGCACGCCGCAGCAGAAGATCCTGCTCGACATCCCGACCTGGAACTTCAACTGGCAGCTCAACTACGCGCCCGTGGACGAGATCCCCGTGAAGCCGGGTGACGTCATCCGGGCCGAGTGCAACTGGAACCGCGACCTCGTGTACGAGCCGAACCCGCGGTACATCGTGTTCGCCGAGGGGACGGGCGACGAGATGTGCTTCTCGACGTACACGCTGCGGCCCGACGTGCCGCCCCGCGTCGCCCCGGCGGCGCCGGCCCCTCCGGCGCCGGCCCCTCCGGCGCTCCCGACGGGCCCTCGCTGAGTGTCGCGCCACCGTCCGCGCGTGCCGACGGCCGGGTCGCCGCGCTCCGCGTCGGTTCGAGGTGAACTCGCGGTGACCACCGTCGAGACCGCTCAACGTGCCCAGACCCGGGCCGATGGGACCGCATGCGCACCCGCCTGCTGGTCCCCACCGTCGCCGTCGTGTCCGCCGCCACCCTCCTCGTCGGGGTGCTCGGCCTGACCGCCGAGGCGGGTGCGGCGACCTCGTCCGGGTCGTCGGCCACGTCGGGGTCGTCCGGGCAGCGCACCCACATCGTGCAGTCCGGCGACACGGTGCAGTCGATCGCCCGCCGCTACGGCGTGAGCGCGGACGACGTCCGCGTCGCGAACGGCATCGTCGACGACCGGCTCTACCTCGGTGCCCGCCTCGTGATCGACGGGAGCGCGGCGTCGGACGGCTCGTCCGGCACGCCCGCGACGTCGCGGATCTCGTCGACCTCCAAGAGCTCGAGGCGCTCGTCCTCCGGCGGCACCTCGTCGGGCACCACGTCGTCGAAGCGGAGCCGCTCGGGCACCTACACCGTGAAGGCCGGTGACTACCTCGACGGGATCGCCCACCGCAACGGCGTGACGCTCTCGGCGCTCCTGAAGGCCAACGGGCTCAAGAGCACCAGCCTGATCCTGCCGGGCGACCGGCTGGCGATCCCGTCGGGCTCCTCGTCCTCGTCCTCATCGTCGGACGACCCGTCCTCCTCGTCCGGCTCGTCGACGTCCGGTTCGTCGTCCCCGGCCCGGTCGAACGCGATGGGGCCGTCGCTGCGCTGCCCGGTCCCCGGCGCGAGCTTCATGAACGACTGGGGCTTCCCGCGTGACGGCGGCACCCGGTTCCACGAGGGCAACGACCTCTTCGCCCCGAAGGGCACCACGATCTACGCGCCGGCCGCCGGCACGATCGTCTACAGCTCGAACAACCTCGGCGGCTCGTCGTTCAACCTGATCACCACGACCGGTTGGAACCTGTACGGGGCGCACCTCTCGGCCGCCATCGGCACGAACCGCCGCGTCAAGGCCGGCGAGCCGATCGGTCGGGTCGGCAACACCGGCGACGCGGCGGGCGGCCCCACGCACCTGCACTTCCAGCTGCGACGGGTCAACGGCAAGCCGATCAACCCGTACCCGTCGCTCGTCGCCGCCTGCGGCTGACCCGAGCGGCGGGTCTCAGCGCGTCGGCCGGATGACGCGCTCGCCCCAGTCGGCGAGCGCGGCGCGGGTGTCGCGCATGAACATGAAGGCGGGGATCACGACGCGGTCCACGCCCTGCGCGGCGAGCTCCTGCACGGCGCCCACCGGGTCGTCGCCGAACAGGCCCGGGCTCCACGAGGTGACCTCGATCGCCTCGGCGTCGCGGCCCGCGTCGGCCGCCGACTGGCGCATCACGTCGACGAGCTCGTCGAGCTCGCCCTTGCCGGGGAAGAACCCGTCGCCGAGCCGCCCGGCGCGCCGGGCCGCGGCGGCGCTGTGGCCGCCGACGTGGATCGGCACCCGGCCCCGCGCCGGCTTCGGGTTGACGTTCGCCCCGTCGAAGTCGAGGAACCGGCCGTGGTGGTCGACGTGGTCGCCGCCCCAGAGCGACCGCATGACGTCGACGTACTCGTCGGTGCGGGGACCGCGCTCGTCGAACGGCACGCCGAGCGCCTCGAACTCCTCCTGGAGCCACCCGACGCCGATCCCGAGCTCCACCCGCCCGCCGGAGAGGTCGTCGAGCGTCGCCACCTCCTTGGCCAGGACCACCGGGTTGCGCTGCGGGAGGATGAGGATGCCGGTGCCCAGCCGCATCTCCTCGGTCGCGGCGGCGACGAACGCCAGCCACATCAGCGGATCGGGGATCGGCGTCTCCGGCGAGCCCGCCATCCGGCCGCTCGGGTCGTACGGGTACTCCGACTCGTAGCTGCTCGGGAAGATCACGTGCTCGACGGTCCAGAGCGACTCGAAGCCGGACGACTCGGCGCCCTGCGCCAGCTCGATCAGCCCCTCGCGCCGGCTGAACTGCAGCGTGTTGGCGAACGCGATCCCGAACTTCATGACCGACCCCCGGTGCTCCGATCGCCGGCCGTCCGGCCGTGCGGTGTGGCGAGCAGACGGTAGGCGCCCGGGCGCACCCAGCGCGTCCTGCGCCAGTAGTGCAGCGCCGAGTGCGGGTACTGCGTGGACACGCGCCCGTGCTCGTCCAGGAAGTAGCTGCTGCAGCCCGACTCCCACAACGTGCCCGCCATCGCCCGGCGGACCGCGGCGACGTCGGCCGCCTGCGCCCGCGCCCGCACCTCCACCGGCCGGTGCCGGCGGCGGACGCGGCGCACGAGCCCGAGCACGTGGTGCACCTGCGTCTCGAGCACGAAGATGATCGAGTTGCCGCCCTGGTTGGTGTTCGGCCCGTAGAGGACGAAGAGGTTCGGGTAGCCGTGCACGGAGGTGCCGCGGTACGCGGCCGCGCCCGACGCCCACTCCTCGTGGAGGTCGCGCCCGCCCCGCCCCCGGACCGTGAGGCCGGCGAGGTGGTCGGTGGCCCGGAAGCCGGTGCCCAGCACGATGACGTCGACTGCGTGCTCTCGACCCGAGGCGTCCACCACGCCGTGCTCGGTCACCGCGGTCACGGGTTCGGTGACGAGCTCGACGTCGGGGCGCTGCAGCGCCGGGTACCAGTCGTTGCTGAGCAGGAGGCGCTTGCAGCCGATCGGGTACCCGGGCGTCAGGCGGGCGCGGAGCGCCTCGTCGGGCACGACGGCCGCGAGGAAGCGCAGCGCCCAGCGGGTCCGCTGCGCCGTCGCCGGGTCCTCCGTGCGGACCGACGTGTTGCGCTCGAACATCCAGAAGTGCCGCCAGCGCTCCCGGCGCGCCGCGCCCGGGAGCCACCGGAACCGGCGACGCTCGGTGGGGGAGTAGGGCCGCAGCTGCTTCGGCATGACCCAGGGCGGCGAGCGCTGGAACACCGTGGTGCGCGCGGCCGCCTCCGCCACGTGGGGCACGAACTGCACGGCGCTCGCGCCCGTGCCGACGACGGCCACGCGTCGCCCCGCGAGGTCGACGTCGTGGTCCCAGCGCGCGGAGTGGAACACGGGCCCGCGGAAGGAGTCGAGGCCGGGCAGGCGGGGCGTCGACGGGACGTTCAGCATGCCCAGCGCGCTGACCACCACGTCGGCGTGCGCGACCGTCCCGTCCCCGAGGTGGAGGTCCCACCGCGCCGCTCCCTCGTCCCACGCCACCTCGCGGACCTCGCACCCGGTGCGCACGTGGGGGCGCACGCCGAAGCGGTCCGCGCACGCCTCGAGGTACGCCCGGATCTCGGGCTGGTCCGCGTACGTCATCGACCAGTCGGGGTTCAGCGCGAACGAGTACGAGTAGAAGTGCGACGGGACGTCGCACTGGGCTCCCGGGTACGTGTTGTCGTGCCAGGTCCCGCCGATGCCGTCTGACCGCTCGTACACGGTGAACGTGGTGACGCCGGCCCGGCGGAGCCGGATCGCCGTCGCCAGGCCGCCGGCGCCGGCCCCCACGATCGCCACCTCGGGTGACCAGCGGGGCAGGCGGCGGGCGACCGCGCCCCGCAACCCGGCGGCCCGGCTCGTGATCAGACGGCTCCGGCCACCTAACCTGACGCTCATGTCAGCAATCTGCCACACCGCCGTCGGCCCGGACGGCCCCGCGTGAGCGGCGTCAGCGCCGACGCTCCCACGGCGCTGGTCACCGGCGGGTCGCGGGGGATCGGCGCTGCGGTGGTGTCGCTGCTCGCGGCCGACGGCTGGTGGGTGCACGACCTCGACCGCGACCCGTGCCCGGACGCCCCCGACGGCGTCATCCGGCACCGGTGCGACGTGGCCGACGAGACCGAGGTGGTCCGGGCGGTCCGCTCGGCCCGGGATGCGACCGGACCCATCGGGATGGCGGTCCTCAACGCGGGGACCGGCGGCTCGTCGCCGGTCGCGACCATGTCCGTGGCCGAGTGGGACCGCGTGCACGGCCTCAACGCCCGGGGGACCTTCCTCTGCCTGCGCGAGGTCGCGCGCACGATGCTCCACGACGGCGTGGGCGGCGCGGTCGTGGCCGTGACCTCGATCTCGGCCCGGCAATCGGAGCGCACGATGGCGCACTACGCCTCGTCGAAGGCCGCGGTCGAGGCGCTCGTGCGCACCGCCGCGGTCGAGCTCGGCCCGTCGGGGATCCGCGTCAACGCCGTCGCGCCGGGCACGACCGACACGCCGATGTTCACGCAGACCGACGGGCTCCCCGGCTACCGGGACCGCGTGGCCTGCCGCGCCGCGCTCGGCCGCGTCGGCTCGGCCGAGGAGGTGGCCCGAGCGGTCGTGGCGGTGGCCGGGTTGGAGTGGGTCACCGGGCAGGTGCTCGCCGCCGACGGCGGCCTGTCGCGCTGGAGCCCGATCGACCCGCTCGAGGGGACCGGCCGCCGGTGAGCCCGGCCCGGCGCGCGCTGCACCACGTCGCCCTCTGCCCGACCGACCTCGAGGCCTCGCTCCGCTTCTACCGCGACGGCCTCGGCCTGGTGGAGCTGATGGACCGGCGCTTCGAGGGTGACTGGCCCACGCTGTTCGGTGCCGGCGCCACCGAGCTGCGCTCGATCTTCCTGGGCGACCCCGAGGCACCCGACGCCGGTGTGGTGGAGCTCGTCGACCTCGGTCCGCTCCTGCCGACCCACGAGCCGGCCCCGGCGCCCCGGCACGGGTTCTTCCTGCTGTCGTTCAACGTGGACCTGGCCGCGGCGACGGAGCGGCTCGCACGGCTCGGGGCGGACGTGCGGGCCCGGATCGAGGTGCACGGCGTGGCGATGGCGGTCGTCCGCGACCCCGACGGCACGCAGGTGGAGCTGATCGACCTGCCGTGACCCCTCCGCAGCGCGGGGTACCCGGCGCGCCGCCGGGGTGGCAGGCTCGGGCCATGCGCTACGCGATCAAGACCGCTCCGCAGATGACGACCTGGTCGGCCATGCTCGAGGTCTGGCAGGCCGCCGACGAGATCGACCTGTTCGAGTCCGCCTGGAACTTCGACCACTTCGAGCCGATCCTCGGCCAGCCGCGCAACGGGCCGTGCCTCGAGGGCTGGACGATGCTCGCGGCGATGGCCCAGGCCACCCGCCGCATCCGCGTGGGGTGCATGGTCACCGGCATGCCCTACCGGCACCCGGCGGTGCTCGCCAACATGGCGGCGACCGTGGACCAGATCTCCGGCGGGCGCCTGGAGCTCGGGCTCGGGGCCGGGTGGAACCAGGAGGAGTCCGACGCCTACGGGATCGAGCTGCCGCCGCTCAAGGAGCGGTTCGACCGCTTCGACGAGGGGTGCGAGATCATCATCGGGCTCCTGACCGAGCCGCAGTTCAGCCACCGCGGTGCCCACTTCACGATCACCGACGCCTACTGCGAGCCGAAGCCGATCCAGCGCCCGCACCCGCCGATCACGATCGGGGGCGACGGCCCGACCCGGACGCTGCGGGCCGTGGCCCGCTACGCCCAGCGGTGGAACACGCCGTTCACGTCGCCTGAGGTGCTCCGCGAGAAGCAGGAGATCCTGGCGCGCCACTGCGCCGACGTCGGCCGCGACCCGTCCGAGATCCTGATCACGGCCCAGCTCTTCCACGACCCGGCGAAGGGCGCCGCGGCCACCGCCGAGGGGTGCGCCGAGCTCGGCGAGGCCGGGTGCCAGCTCGTGGTGATCGGGCTGCCGGCGACGCACCACACGGCCGCCGAGGTCGAGGCCCTCGCCGCCGGCCTCGACTGACCGTCCGTTCCCCGCCCCCATCCCGTTCTGTGTCGTGGAGTGGGGGCCAGGGCCCCCACTC
>JAEVZA010000078.1 GCA_023392475.1 Actinomycetes bacterium
CTCGAGTACCGCGCGCCGCTCGCGGTCGAGGGGTGGAACGCGCAGGTGTCGCTGCTCGCCGGCATGGCCGCGGCGTCGAAGATGCTCGCGGCCGGGGTGGGCGTGCTGCGCACCCTGCCGCCGCCGACCGAGGACACCGTGGACGGGCTGCGCCGGCGGGCGAGGGCCCTCGGCGTCGCGTGGCCGGCCGGCACCCCGTACCCGGACGTGGTGCGGTCCCTCGACCTGCGTCGGCCGGGTGACGCCGCGTTCGCCACGCAGGCCGCGCGACTGTTCCGGGGCGCCGGGTACCTGGCGTTCGACGGCGACCCGCCGTCGGGCGACGTCGCGGTGCACGCCGCGGTGGCCGCGCCGTACGCGCACGTGACGGCGCCGCTGCGCCGGCTCGTCGACCGGTTCGGCAACGAGGTGGTGCTCGCCCACGACGCCGGGCGCGAGGTGCCCGGGTGGGTGCGGGAGGCGCTCCCGCAGCTGCCGAAGGCGATGGGCGCGGCGCGCAGCCGCGAGGGTTCGGCCGACTCGATGGCCCGGGACCTCGTCGAGGCGTCCGTGCTGCAGGGGCGGGTCGGTGACCGGCTCCACGCCGTCGTCGTCGACGTCGACGACCGCGGCGCGCAGCTCCAGGTCACCGATCCGGCGGTGCTCACCCGGGTGCCGGCCGACGGCGTGCGGCCGGGCGACGACGTCGCCGTCGTCGTGCGCGGCGTGGACCTCCACGAGCGCACGGTCGACCTCGCCGTCGTCCGCTGAGCCGCGACGACGCCCGCCACACCGCACAGGCCACGCGCCGCGGGCGCGGCTCGTCAGGACGGCCGGTCGCGCAACCAGGCGATCGCGCCCTCGGCGGCGGCGACCGCGGTGCTGAACACCGCCTGCAGCAGGTAGCCGCCGGTCGGCGCGTCCCAGTCGAGCATCTCGCCCGCGACGAACACGCCCGGCCGACGGCGCAGCATGTACGAGCCGTCCACCTCGTCGAGCGAGATGCCGCCGGCGGTCGAGATCGCCTCCTCGATCGGCGACGTCCCCCGCACCGGCAGCGGCGCGGCCTTGGCCAGCGCGGCGAGCTCGTCCGCACCCTCGGGCAGGACGTTGCCCGTGGCCTCGCGCATCAGCCCGACGGCGACCGCGGTGAGGCCACCCACCCGGCGCAGCGCGGTCGAGGTCGAGTCCTTCGGTCGTCGCCGACCGATGCGGCCGGCCAGCGCCGCGGCGTCGAGGTCGGGGCGGAGGTCGGCCTCGAGCACGACGGACCCGCCGCCGTCGAGCGCGTCGCGGAGGTCCGAGGACAGCGCGTACACCGCGCCGCCCTCGAGCCCGGTCGCCGTCACGAGGGCCTCGCCGCGTGCCGACCGGCCGCCGACGCGGAGCCGCACGTTCTTGACCGGAGCCCCGTCGAACCGCTCCCGGAACGTGTCGCTCCAGCCGATCAGCACGCCGCAGTTGGACGCCCGGAGCGGCTCGACGCGGACGCCCGCGGATCGCAGCGGTCCGACCCACGAGCCGTCGGAGCCGGTGCGCGGCCAGCTCGCGCCCCCGAGGGCGAGCACCGTCGCGTCGGCGGCGAGCTCGACCGTCGCTCCCTCGGCGTCGGCGAACGTCGGCCGATCGCCCGACCACCCGGTCCACGTGAGCCGGGTGCGCAGGTCCACCCCGGCGGACGCGAGGCGATCGGTCCAGGCCGCGAGCAGCGGCGCCGCGAGGAGCCGGTCGGGGAGGACGCGTCGGCTGGTGCCGACGAACGTGCCCTGACCGAGCTCCGCGGCCCAGGCCCGCAGGTCGTCGGGGCCGAACGCCCGGACGGCGCCCGAGAGCCGGTCCCGCGCCGGTCCGTAGCGGTCGAGGAGGTCGTCGACCGCGCCGTCGTGGGTCAGGTTCAGGCCCCCACGACCGGCGACGAGGAACTTGCGGGCCGGCGTGCGCATCCGCTCGACGACCGTGACCCGGTGCCCTGCGGCGAGCAGGCGCTCGGCCGCCATCAGGCCGGCCGGCCCCGCGCCGACCACGACCACGTCCGCGCCGGGGCGCTCCGCCGCGCTCACCCGGACGTCGACCGTCGCCGGCCGTCAGTCGAAGAGGGCCTGGCCGATGTGCCCGCGCCCGCTCCGCACGCCCGGCGGGATCGCGAAGATGCCCGAGCCGGTGTGCTGCAGGTACTCCGACAGCGCGTCGTCCTTCGCCAGCTTCGTCTGCATCGGCACGTACTGCGACCGGGGGTCGCGCACGTAGGCGAGGAAGAACAGCCCCGCGTCGAGCCGGCCGAGTCCGTCGGTGCCATCGGTGAAGTTGTAGCCCCGACGGAGCATCTCGACGCCACCGTTCTCGGTGGGGTGGGCGAGGCGCACGTGCGAGGTGAGCGCGACCTTCGGCCCGCCGGCGCCCTTCGCCGACAGGTCGACCGGCGTGAACTCGGTGCCGCCCGAGAGCGGCGCGCCCTCGCGCTTGTCACGACCGATGATCGTCTCCTGCTCCTTGAGCGAGGTCCGGTCCCAGGTCTCGATGTGCATGTTGATGCGCCGGGCGACGAGGTAGGAGCCGCCGGCCATCCAGGCCGCGTGCGGATCGTCGCCGTCGCCGACCCACACGAAGCGGTCGAGCTTCGAGCGGTCCTGCGACTTCAGGTTGGCGGTGCCGTCCTTGAAGCCGAAGAGGTTGCGGGCGGTCACCTGGTCCGCGGACGTCGACGACGTGCGGCCGAAGCCGAGCTGCGACCAGCGGACCGAGGCCACGCCGAACGCGATGCGGGCGAGGTTGCGGATGGCGTGCACCGCGACCTGGGGGTCGTTGGCGCACGCCTGCACGCACAGGTCGCCGTCGGAGCGGGCGGGGTCGAGACGGTCCGCCGGGAAGTGCGGCAGGTCGATCAGCGCCTCCGGCCGGCGCGACGCGAGGCCGAACCGGTCGGTGCCGTCGGCCGTGGTGAACAGCGTCGGGCCGAAGCCGAAGGTCAGCGTGAGCCCCGACGGCGGCAGGCCGTACGCCTCGCCCGTGTCGTCGGGCGGCGCGTCGGCCGGGCCGCTCATCGCCCCGTAGGTGCCGGCGCCCTCGCCGCGCGTCATGCGCTCGGCCGCGTCGGTCCACCGCTGCAGCAGCTTCTCCAGCTGGGCGCGGTCCCGGGTGGTGACGTCGAAGGCCGCGAAGTGGAGGCGGTCCTGCGCCGGCGTCACGATGCCGGCCTGGTGCGCGCCGTGGAACGGGTAGCCCCCCGACGCGTCGGTCGGCGTCGAGGGCTCCCCCGCGT
>JAEVZA010000120.1 GCA_023392475.1 Actinomycetes bacterium
GACCTGGACACGTCGGCCGCGGTCGCGGCGATCGACGCCGCGGCGGCCGCCGGGCTCGGCGTGTCGGAGGCCGCGGCGCTGCTCGGTGTCGTGACGGACCGGCCCGTCGCGACCCCCGACGACCGACCCCGCGGGTGACCCCCGCCGACTAGCATCCCCGTCGAGGACGTTCAGGGAGGGACGAGTTGGCAGGGCAGCATCGGGAGCGAGACGCCGGGCAGCTCCAGTCCGTCGCCCGCGCGGTGCTGACGCCCCCGTTCCGGTTCCTCTGGAAGGTCACCACCGAGGGCATGGACCGGGTCCCCGACGCCGGCGGGGCCATCATCGCCCCCAACCACATCTCGGTCCTCGACTCCTTCTTCGTCCCGCTCGTCCTGCCCCGTCGCATCACCTACGTCGGCAAGGCGGAGTACCTGGACGACTGGAAGACCAAGTGGCTCTTCCCGGCGATGGGCATGATCCCGATCGACCGCTCGGGGGGCGACGCCTCGGAGCGGGCGCTCGACGCCGCGGCCCGCTGCCTGGACGCCGGTGAGCTGTTCGGCATCTACCCGGAGGGCACCCGGGCGCGGGACGGCCTGCTCCACAAGGGCCACACCGGCATCGCCCGACTCGCGCTGCGCACCAACAGCCCGATCGTGCCCGTCGGCATCATCGGCACCGACGCCGTGCAGCCCCCCGACGCGAAGGTCCCGGCGCCGTTCCGGCGGGTGCACGTCCGCTTCGGTCGGCCGATCGAGGTGGAGCGCTACCTGGACCGCGCCAACGACCGCCTGGTGCTCCGGCAGATCACCGACGAGGTGATGTACGAGATCCGGAACTTGTCGGGCCAGGAGTACGTGGACACGTACGCCACGAAGCCGTCGAAGCCGGAGCCGTCCGTCGAGCCCGGCGTCGCGCCGGTCATCCCGATGCCGGAGCGGCCCGCGGCGACCGAGGCGCCGGAGCCCGCGGCCACCGGGACCAACGGGTCCTCGGGCCCGGCCGCGCCGGCCCAGATCCGCCCGATCGTGGTCGCCTCGGCGGCCGCCGGCCCCACCGAGGTGGCGGTCGAGGCCGACGGCGTGGAGCGGCGGTCGTCCGCCTCGGTGCTGCGGTCCCGCCCGCTGGACCTGGACCTGGCGCTCGCCGGCGCCTGAACGTCGCAACCCCTGCGTCGGCAGCGGGGGCTGCCCACGCGGACGAGCCGGGACCTGGGAGAGGGGTTCGATGGCACCGAGGATCCACCGGCGCGCGGCATCCGGTGCCGCGATCGCGGCGCTCGCGCTGCTCGCGGCGACGATCGTCGCCTGCACCGACGACGGGATGCACGCCGCACGGGTCACCACGCCGCCCGACCGGGTCGGACGGGCCGCGGTGCAGTCCGGGGCGGATCCGGTCGTCGTGCTGCCCCAGCCGCCGGTGCGGGGACGGCCGGAGTTCGTCGGGGAGCACGACGAGGATCTCGTGGTCTTCGGCGGCGCGTTGCGCACCCACAGCGGGCTCGACGTCCTGCAGGACGCGGTCGCGGTGCTCGACGAGGACACGTTCGCCTGGACGGTGCTGCCCGGCCCGCCGTTCGACCACCCGACGGCGGATCCGGCCGTCGCGATCTCCGGAGACGACCTGGTGCTGGTCGGCGCCGACTGCGACCCGTCGCGGCCTGGCATCGGCAGCTCCGGTCCAGCGTGCCGCACCGGCGCGGTCCGGTCGGCACGGCTCGACCTGGCGACCGGTCGCTGGCAGCGGCTGCCGAACCCGCCGGGCGCGGGCTCGGGTGACATCGTGCAGGCGTGGTCGGCGAGCGGCGGCGTCCTCGTCGCGGTGACGCGTGCGATCCCGGTCGGCGTCCCCGGTGCGCCGCCGGTCACGATCCCGGCTGGCGCGATCCAGCCCGACCGCACGCAGGTCGGTTGGTCGTACCTCCCCGACGGAGCGGCTGCCTGGGAGTCCGTCCCCCCTGCGCCCATCCGGGCGACCATCCGGTGCGGCGCGCAGCGGACGGTGGCCGTCATCGCGGTCGACAGCACGTGGGACGGGGTGACGTGGTCGCCGGCCAGCGCCGGCGGCGGCTCCCCCTCCCAGTCGTACGGGCGCGTGCGGGCGACGTTCTTCGATGGTGCGACGCGCACGTGGACAGCGCCCTCGGCCCCGGCGGTGGAGCACGCCACCGGTGCGGTGGGGGGCGGGTGCGTGCCCGGCGGCGTGGTCTGGGCCGCTGCGGCCGGCGTCTGGTGGGCGTCGAACGGCGTCGTGCAGCCCACGGACGACCAGGCCGTCTGGGTGCTGCGGCAGGGCTCGGCGGACTGGGAGCGTCACCCGTGGGATCCGCCACCTGCCGACCCGGGGGACCCGGGCGGTTCGGCGGCGATCGGGCCGTTCATCCTCTCGGCGGTGCCGTTGCCGGTCGTCCTGGACCCGACCGGCGTCGTGTTCGAGTCGCCCGATCGCCAGCACGCCGTGACGTGGGACCTCGCGTCGGGTCGGTGGGACCACTTCCCTGCGGACCAGGTGCAGCCCGACGCCCTGGTTGACGCGGCGGTGCTCGGCCGCACGGTGGCTGCGCGGTTCGAGGCCCCGTACCTGGTGGCCGTCGCCCGCTGACGCGGTGCGGTGCGGCGCGAACCCGGTTCGGGACCGCGCAGGGGCGCCGGTAGCCTGCGAGCCATGCCCGACATCGCCATCACGCTGCCCGACGGTTCCGAGCGCACCCTCCCCGAGGGCGCGACCGGCACCGACCTGGCGGCGTCGATCGGCAAGCGGCTGGCCAAGGACGCGCTGGTCGTGGAGGTGGACGGCGAGCCCACCGACCTCGCCGCGCCGCTGCACGACGGCGACCGCGTCCGCATCGTCACCGTGAAGGACGACGCGGCGCTCGAGCACCTCCGCCACTCGACGGCCCACGTGCTCGCCCAGGCCGTGCTCGAGCTCTGGCCCGGCGCCACCTTCGCCGGCGGGCCGGCGATCGAGGACGGCTTCTACTACGACTTCGAGCTGCCGGGCGGGGCCACGTTCTCCGACGACGACCTCGAGCGGATCGACGCCAGGATGCGCGAGATCATCGCCGCCGACCAGCCGTTCGAGCGCTTCGAGCTGCCGGTCGAGGAGGGCCGCGAGCTCATGGCGGCGCACCCCTACAAGCGGACGTTCATGGACCTCGCGGCGTCGGCGGGGGCCGGCGACGCGGTGTCCGACGAGCTCGCCGCGGACGTCGTCGGCGGTTCGACGATCAGCTTCTACCGGAACACGCCGGAGTTCGTGGACATGTGCCGGGGCCCGCACGTCCCGTCGACGGGTCGCCTCGGGCACTTCAAGCTCATGCGCGTCGCCGGCGCGTACTTCCGCGGCGACGAGCACAACCCGATGCTGCAGCGCATCTACGGCACGGCGTGGGCGTCGAAGGCGGACCTCGCCGACCACCTGCACCGACTCGAGGAGGCGCAGAAGCGCGACCACCGGAAGCTGGGCCTCGAGCTGGACCTGTTCAGCTTCCCCGACGAGGTCGGCTCCGGCCTCGCCGTGTTCCACCCGAAGGGCGGCATCATCCGCCGCCTGATGGAGGACTACTCCCGCGAGCGCCACGAGCAGGCCGGCTACGACTTCGTGTACTCGCCGCACATCACGAAGGGCGAGCTGTTCCAGACCTCGGGGCACCTCGAGTGGTACGCGGACGGGATGTACCCGCCGATGGAGCTGGACCCCGGCGCCGGCGGATCGGGCACCGAGTACTACCTCAAGCCCATGAACTGCCCGTTCCACATCCTCATCTACCGGTCGCGCACGCGCTCGTACCGGGACCTGCCGCTGCGGATGTTCGAGTTCGGGACCGTCTACCGCTACGAGAAGTCGGGCGTCGTCCACGGCCTGACGCGCGCCCGCGGCTTCGCCCAGGACGACGCGCACATCTTCACCACGAAGGAGGAGATGGGGAACGAGATCTCGTCGCTCCTCGACTTCGTGCTGGACCTGCTGCGCGACTACGGGCTCGACGACTTCTACCTGGAGCTGTCGACCAAGCCCGAGGAGAAGTCGATCGGCTCCGACGAGGAGTGGGACGAGGCCACCGAGGCCCTGCGGGTCGCAGCATCGGGCAAGGACCTCGAGCTCGTCCTCGATCCCGGCGGCGGCGCGTTCTACGCCCCGAAGATCTCGGTGCAGGCGCGGGACGCCATCGGGCGTTCGTGGCAGATGTCGACGATCCAGGTCGACCTCATGCTCCCGCAGCGCTTCGACCTCAGCTACATCGGCGCGGACGGCGAGAAGCACCGGCCGGTGATGATCCACCGTGCGCTGTTCGGGTCCGTCGAGCGGTTCTTCGCCGTGCTGCTCGAGCACTACGCCGGCGCGTTCCCCGCGTGGCTCGCACCCGTGCAGGCCAAGGTCCTGCCCGTGGCCGACGCGCACGCCGAGTACGCCCACGACGTGGCGGCCGAGCTCAAGGGCCACGGGTTCCGGACGGAGGTCGTCGCGGCCGACGAGACGCTCGGCAACCGCATCCGCCGAGCGAAGGGCGAGAAGGTGCCGTACGTGCTGGTGGTGGGCGACGACGACGTGGCCCACCGCACGGTCGGGGTGAACCCGCGCGGCGGCGAGGTGGAGCGCGACGTCACGGTCGGCTCGTTCGTGCAGCGGCTCGGCGCCGACGTCGCCTCCAAGAAGTAGTCGCGTGCCGCTCGACCACCTGTGGGCCACGTGGCGGTCCGCATACGTCCAAGGGGTGACCGACAGCCGGACGCTCGTGCCGGAGGGCGAGCCCGACGACGGCCGCTCGCTGTTCGAGCGCATCCTCGAGGCCGACGGCACGGACGACGAGAAGCAGATCGTCCTCCGGGGCGACCGCTGCTTCGTCATGCTCAACCGCTTCCCGTACACGTCGGGCCACCTGATGGTGCTGCCGAACCGCGCCGTCCCGGGCCTCGAGGACCTCGACGACGAGGAGCACGCCGAGCTCTGGGGCCTCGTCCGCGACTCGGTCGTGGCCGTGCGGTCGGGGCTGGGGAGCGAGGCGGTGAACGTCGGGGTGAACCTCGGGACCGCCGCCGGCGGCTCGCAGGCCGACCACCTGCACGTGCACTGCGTTCCCCGCTGGACGGGCGACGCCAACTTCATGGGCGTCGCCGCGGAGACGCGGGTGCTGCCCGTGTCGCTCGACGAGGCCCGTGACCGCATCCGGGCGGCCTGGCCGGACCGGGCCTGACGCCGGGTCCGTGACGTCGGTCCCGCGCTTCGTGGGTCGACGGGGCGGGGGAGTACCGTCGTCGGCGTGACGGACCCCGAGGACGAGCGAGCGCCGGCAGCGTCCGGCCCGGGCGACGACGAGATCGTCGACGAGCTGCCCGAGGACCTGGACCTGTCGGAGTTCGTCGGGCCGTACACGTTCCCGAACAACAACCGCCGCCGCATCCCGGCGACGATCTACCTCGTGCTCGGCGCCGCGAGCATCGCCGCCTACGCGGGGCTGCGGGACAGCAGCGCGCTGGTCAACACCGGCACCCTCTGGGCGGGCGTCGGGCTGGTGGCGTTCGGGGCCTACGGGATGATCGCCGGCTGGACCCTGCGGGTGGAGGAGTCGGACGCGCTGGCGACGGCGTCGGCCCAGGTCGGCTTCGCGGTGGGCCACGCGTCGGCGCAGATGGCCTGGCGGGGCTGGCTGTCGCGGCCGGTGTGGCGGATCCTCTGCTACTCGGCGGAGAACCCGCCGAAGCGGCGGGGGATCGTCCTCGTCGACGGCGTGTCGGGCGACGTGATCGAGTGGTTCGCCGAGGACAACCCCGAGGACTGGTCGCAGCTCGACGGCTCGCTCACCGCCTGAGCGCCCGGCCGTCGCCCGGTCCGCCCGGCTCGGTCCGGCGACCCGGCACGCACCCCGGTTCCGCCGATCGGTGCCGTGGCGGGGCGCCCGCGGGCTCCTTCACTTCCGTCCCGATCCGGGGTACGGTGTGCTAACTCCAGCAAGCACCCCGCGTCGGCGCGCGGTGCGAGAACGAGGCCACATGTTCGACGGCAACTTCCGCAAGCAGGTGGACGCCGGGCTCAAGCCCATCGGCGCCAGCATCAAGAAGCTGGGCATCACGGCGGACATGATCACCGGGGCGGGCGTCGTGATCGCCGTCGGCGCCGCGGTCGCCATCGGCTGGGGCGCCCTGAGCCTCGGCCTGCTGCTGATGATCCTGACCGGCATCCCCGACCTGATCGACGGCGCGGTCGCCAAGGCCTGGGGCACGTCGTCGGTCCGCGGCGCCTTCTTCGACTCGGTGTCGGACCGCCTGACCGACGGCCTCCTGTTCGGCGGCGTGACCTGGTACCTCGCCGCCACCGACGCACGCCCGTGGGTCGTGCTGCTGCCGGTCGCCTGCTACGTGTCGGCCTCGCTCGTGTCCTACATCCGGGCCAAGGCCGACGCCCTGGGCTTCGACGGCAGCGGCGGCCTCGTCGAGCGGGCCGAGCGCTTCATCCTCCTCGGCCTCGGCCTCCTGTTCTCGAACCTCCTGCTGGTGGTCCTCGGCGTCATCGTGGCGCTGAACATGGTCACCGCCGGCCAGCGGTTCGTGAAGGTGTGGCGCCAGGCCACGGCGGCGACCCCCGCGCTCAGCGACCGCCGCCGGCCCCGCTCGCGCCGCCAGGGCCGGACGTCGGGCTCGCGCTGGGCCGAGCGCTCCGAGGCC